>NZ_VFXM01000017.1:0-77621 GCF_006519705.1 Ornithinimicrobium kibberense | reverse complement strand
TGCGCTCAAGAGGCATCCGGTCATGCCGCGACGAGGTGGGGAGTCTACGGGCCAGCACATACGTTCCTGGCGGGCGGCTAGGCGGCGCTGAACACCTGTGACGCATCCCTGTGGCCTCGCCCTTTCCAATGCGCTGTCTCAGTACCGGACGCGGTCACCGACTGTTGCGGCAAGGCCAGGCCGCACCCATACCGGACTTTCAACTTGAGCCTACACGCCGCTGCTAGCAACTGCATTCAAGTGAATGTGCCAGCGCTGCGCGTCGTAGTGCCAAGCGTTGCCCACCAGTCAGGCACGATACCGAAGGGCGCCGCAAAAGCACAGGGGCCCTGGAGTGCCATCACCGGTCGTGGAACGCCGTCCGACGCGCTGGTCGTCGCGGACGTATCAGCTGAGTCTCCGTGGGCCGGTCAACTACAGTCAGCCGCGAACTGGACCAGCAGCCCATGGAAGTTCCCGAGCACTTCACCGGCATCTTGGTCCCAATAGTGAAACTGGACGAGGTTTCGCACCGCGGTCTGGTCAAGGGTGGCCACGTCGACGTGCTCAGGGATGTCGCCGCCAGGACGGATACTGACCCCGAACATCTGGACGGTGCCTCCAGCGATGAGTTCGTCGCGCCACCCGACCATGTGCTTCGGGCCTTCCAATGCTGGGCCGTCCCATAGGTTGCCATCCAGGTCGATGAAAGTCGGGCCTTTGGGCGTGTGTCTCGTCTCCCAGAATTGGAAGCTGTACCCGGGCGGATACTTAGTCTTGGTCGGCTTCCAGTCGTCGCGCTTAAAGAGCGATCGCCTATAGTCCCGCAGATTCGTAGTGGAGCACCTCCCGTGCAGCGCAGCCACAAAATCCAACAGTTCGGCTTGGATTGCGGCTGCAACGACTGGATACCTGAGCGCGTGGCGTTGTCCCTCACGACGAATCGCTCGAAGGTTCTCCTCCCGCTCGCGCCGGACCGCGTCCGCTTCGTCTCTGATCCCCATGCGAAGGCATCCTACGCGGCTGCGCTGGCCGGGGGTCATCCTCGAGGACGGCGTGTGGCGTTCGTATAGAGCATCCGCTCATGCACACGCATATGCCGCACTCTCCGCGACCATGGACGGGTGCTCGTAGAGTGCGTCCATGTCTGGGAGTGCGGCGGCTGCATGCTCGTTCTGCGAGATCGCGAGCGACCGGGGAGAGGCGAGCGTCGCCGCGAGCGACGAGCTGACTGTGGCTTTCATGGATGCATACCCCGTGGCCCCGGGCACGTGCTCATCGTGCCGCGCCGACATGTCCCCTCGCTGGATGACCTCAGCCCTGTTGAGGGGGCCGCCCTGTGGAGCATGACGCAGTTGATGGCGCGGGGAGTCGAGGGAAAGCACGCACCAGCGGTGAATCTGCACCTGTCCGATGGGGCAGAGGCCGAGCAGGATATTTCTCACGTCCACATGCACGTTGTTCCACGGCATGGCGATGACGCTGTCGTGATCGAGCTGCCGGGCACACGCGTAAACCGGGACGAGCTCGACCGCGTCGCGGCCTCGCTTGCTGAGGACTGACTCACCATCCGCAACTGCCGCCGGCCGATCCCTCTGGAAGCGCGTCATACCGCCGCGAAGGACGCTACTCGCGACCCGACCAGAAGCACACCACTCGCGGACAGTCAAACGAGCGTAGCCGTCCCCGTCTTCGCCGGTTCGACTAGCATAGATTGGGGCAGCATGTCGCGCGCGTCTGTCTGCCGATAGCGGTGTCCGGGAAACATGCCTGTGCGGGGCTTTAGTGATCTTCTGCCCGACCACCGGACTCCGTGCCCGAGTGGCCTAGACACCCTCGACCATCTGAACCGAGCGCCGAACGGTCGGTTGTGCCTGAGCGTGTTAGTCAAACGGTGAGATGATCCACCACGAGGTCGAAGCGTGCCGACAGCTCGGAGTTTTCCGGCCGCAACAGGAAGGACTGGCCCCACGTCCAGTCATGCGCCAGCCGGACTCCTGTCGCGCGGTCGAAGCCGAAGTCCCAACTGTTCGGGCGTAGGCGCTCCAGCACGTCCAAAGCACGGCACGCATAATCGGCTGCCTCTTGTCGCCCCTCGACGTCGTCGTCGGCGAGCGAGAATTCCAGACACCTCGCCAGAGCCAGCCCAGCCACGGGGTCGCTCGCACAACCGCTGGCGCGACGTAACAGCGACTGCGCCGTCGCTAACTCACGCAGGAGATCTGCCTCGTGCTCTGCGTTCTCGGTCGCAAAATCGCTCCCCCGCTCCAGTCGGCGCAAGGCCACTACCGCGTGCGCAAGGTGCAGCCGACCACGCAAGCTGGCGAGCCAAGGCACCTCCGGCGCTGAGCGCTCGGCCAGGTCCAGTTCCAGCAACACTGCCTTCGCATAGTCCTTGTCAATGTGCGGCATGCCGGACTCCGCGAGGGTGCTCGCGAGCTTCTCACAAACCAGCCCGAGGCCACGCTCGGCGTTGTGCAGATGCACAAGCCACGAATCCTTAAGTTCGTTGAGCAGTGAGTCGGCCTCGTTCAGCAGCTGTCTCGCTACCACCGTGCGATAAGTAGCTGCAATCACGGGAAGCGCTACAGCAACCCACACCCCAGGGTCGGCCGCGGACGCCAAGGTAGGGCCTCCGCGCACGAGACCGACGAAGAGGCCAGTAACGAGCAGATAGGTGAACCACCTCAGCATCCTGTCGAGGCGATGGGCTCGAGCAACTATCATCAAGGCCCGCCCGTACAGCCGACGCAGGCCCGCCGTCAACGTGCCCAGTTCTTCTGCGCGCTCATAGCTGCGGTCGATGCGACGCTTCAGGTCGGCCACCTCCTGCTCCAATCGACGGCGGCGCCGATGGCTCGCGATCTTGCCGTTAGCGAGCCGCTCATTAAGTTGGTTCAGCCGGCCGGCCCATTCAAGGCGTTCCCAAGCCCAGCGGTCGTTCGTGTACCTTTCGATCTCATCTACGTCCCGAGCGTCGTCAAGAAGGCTCGCTCCCCGCTTGAAGTTCAACACCCAGGCGTCGCGGCTCGCCCAAGTCCATACCCGCGTCGCGGCCACCGGTGCGTCTGCCGCGGTGCACGCGGCCGCAGCGCGCGCCTCCCAATTACGTGCCTCGCCCAGGATCGCGTCGAAGCCGCGCTGTACGGCGGATTGATTCAGCCCCAGCACAAACACTACAGCAGCGAGCACCACACCCTCGGCCTGGAGCACAGCGTCAGGAAAAGGGGCACCCGCGTCCGCGCCGCGTACCGTAAGCCAAGCTACCCCGACCAGCGTCAACGCCATCAAGATAGGGGCGGAACGCCTGGCCGCGTCGGTGGCGCGTCGCCTAAATTGGGGGGTTGTCACCACCAAACCCTTTCGGTTGAGTCGGGAGAAACGGTGCTCTTGAAGCCGTCGGCGCGAGGTCGGACAGGAGTCCAGGGCCGCAACGAGACTGGCACTGGCGTTACCGGCGTCCAGTATGGCCGCTCGACCGTCGCGGCGGCGATCTATTTGGGCTCTTCGACTTTGAGCGTGGTGGGGCCCTGATCTGAGGGCTCGCGGCCCTGCGCCAACATGGGTGTTGTCTAGACATCTCATGAGCGAGGACCGCGAGCGTGCACCAGCCTACGTTCGACGTCGATGCGGCGTCGATCCTGTTCAACCTGTCCGGCTATCGAGTCGTGTCGGCCAGCCCTGCCGTCGGCGGTGAGCAGCCGCGGCAGGTGCTCATCGAGACGACCGCGACCGAGGGCGCGTGTCCGTCCTGCGGTGTGCTGTCCTCGCGGGTCCAAGCCAGACCTACTCAGCGCGTGAAGGACGCCCCGTGCGGCGGAGAAGCGCTCGAGGTGGTCGTGCGCAAGCGGCGCTACGCCTGCCGCGAGCCGCTGTGCCCGCGCCGCTCGTTCACCGAGGAGACCGACCAGCTGCCGGCCCGGGCGAGGGTCACGACGCGGCTGGTCGAGCAGGTGATCAGCGCCTGCCGGGCCGAGCCGCGTGCGGTGTCCCGAGTCTCGCACGAGGCGGGCCTGTCGTGGCCGACGGTGATGCGGATGCTCACCAGCACCGTGGACCTGGACACCGGGGTCGACCGCCGCCACGTGCGGCACCTGGGGATTGATGAGCACCGGTTCCGCACCGTGCGCTACCTGCGCGACCCCGACACGCACGCGGTGAGGCGGGTCGAGCCGTGGTCGATCGTGTTCACCGACCTCGACGACGGCGCGATCCTCGACGTCGTCGACGGGCGCCGCGGCAAGGTCGTCACCTCCTGGCTCGCAGCGCGGCCCCGGTGGTGGCGCCGCCGCGTGCAGGTCGTCGCCCTGGACATGTCCAGTGAGTTCCGCGCCGCCGTCCGCAAGGCACTACCGAAGGCGCGGGTCAGCGTGGATCACTGGCACGTGGTGCGCCTGGCCAACGAGATGATCACCAAGGTGAGGCGCCGTCGGGTGTGGGAGCTGCACGAGCGCCGCGGCCGGGCGAGTGACGCCCCGTGGAAGTACCGCAAGCTGCTCACCTGTGCCGGTGACCGGCTCACCGTCCGCCAGCGCACGAAGCTGCAGGAGATCCTGGCCGAGGACGTCGAGCTGGCTGTGGCGTGGGGCATCAAGGAGCACGTGCGCCAGGTCCTCACCGCCACCGACACGTCCTCGTTCCAGCGGCACTGGGCCGCCCTCGAGCGTGCCGTGCGGGCCACCCGCCTGCCTGAGCCCGCCGCGCTGTTCCGCACCCTGCGCGCCTGGCGGCGTGAGCTGCTCACGTTCTGCAGGACGAGGGTCACGAACGCGCGCACAGAGGCGGCGAACCTGACCGTCAAGACGATCAAGAGGGTCGGGCGCGGCTACCGCAACCACCGAAACTACAGATGCCGCATCATTGGTTACGCGCCCCGACCGATCGCGGCGTGAACACCCGGGACCACGCTCAAACTCGAAGAGCCTCTATTTGGGCTGAGGAGCCAGCCAGCTCCTAGCGCGCAACAGAGGGGCCGAGCTGTTTTCGGCATGCTGCTAACGGGAACGGGAACCCCAAGGAACGACGCAGGTCAGCGGCTGGATCCCGGTCCTGACATCCCACAGAACTCGCCCGAGATCAGGCCGGGTGGAGGGGAACCGAGTAGGACGGGGCAGAGGAGAATCAGACATACGAGGAGCGGCGCGGGCCGCTACCGCGGCGCAGCCTTCGCAGGCGGGATCAGGCACGGCATCACAGCACTCATCCCGCTCCTACTCGAGCGGATCGACGAGGCCAACGATGCCGCGCCGGTGACCCGGAAGATCACCTACATATCAAGCGTGAGCGAGTGTCGCAGTGCAACTCGAGCGACCACACCGGGAACCGGGTCATTCCGCCGCTTGTTCTCGCTGACGTTCTTGGACTGAGCTCCGATCCTTGCCCACCCCGGAGACGAGGGTCCGCTCGAATGGGACTCGGCGGGGACACGTTGAAGCCACGGACACGATCCGGGGGCGATCCTGAACTGTGCCGCGAACCGCCGGAGTACATGAGCGAACCCTCGCCGGTCCCATCGGGGCCGCGTACAGGTCAGATCACGAAACCTGGGATGATCTCGTCAAGTTTCGCCGTGAGGCCGTCGTGAATTTCGGTTGGCCACCCGAAGTAGGATGTGACGTAGGTGAGGGTGTTGTAAAACGCAGCGAATGCGGCTCGCGCCAAATTCTCGCTGAATTCGACGTCGAGCTGCAAGTGAGCCACAGCATGCTCAGCCGTTTCGTCGGTGGTCCACACTCGCATTTGCTTCACCGGGTACAGGGTCGGATGGGTCAGGTTCGACAGGAACCCGTACATACCTTCTGCTGCCCGAGCGTCGATCGTGCCTCCCGCTGCCGCGGTGAGGTCATACATCCATAACACCGAGTCGGTTAGTCCCGGCAATCTCTGGCCACGAAGTTGACCTGTGCCGAGCTCGTCGGGGCTGACGGTGAATCGGCTCTGGACCTGCCTGCGCAACAGCCGGTGCCACGCACGCGCAGCCCGGTACTGGGTGCTGGTCGTACCACCCATCAACTTCGCAGCACCTTGCGCTTCTTCCGCGCTCTTCAGTTCCTCAAGGTAAGCCCGCGCAAGCCGCTCCTCTGGGTCATCTCCAGCCTCGCCGAGGACCCAGAGAGCGTGGGCGCAGTTCTCCATAACCGCACGAACGAGCAGACCCGGGGAGAAGAGCACTTCCCCTGTGGCGTACAGGCTCGCCAGACCCCCCAGATGCCCACTAGCAGCAAGCATGTAGGTCTGAACTACCTCAGTTACCAGTCGGAACCCCGTCTCCCCCTGGCGGTCCACGATCCCCGGGTCGGGTGATGGCAGGGCGTTGGCGTCTTGCTCCGCAGCGGAGTCTGGGGCGGGAATCCAGTGATAACGGTCTGCGGTCGCCATGAAGGCAGTCCGGCAAGACCCGAAAAGGTTGGCCAACTCCACAAGACGTGGCGAAACTGGGCCCGTCGGCTGCGGAGGATGAGGTTGCGGGGTTGACATGACTCAGACCGTATCGACTGGTCCGCACAGACGATTGCCCTCCGCGGGCGGTGCGTCATTCCGCCGCGACCGGACGCGGTGCTTGGGGTCGGCGTAGCGTCGTGGGAGTCGACAGCCTCGTCGGGCTGGCGGCGGGCACCGACTTGGCCCGGACCCAGGTCGCCGCAGGAGGCGACCATGTCCACCACGACCAGCTCCACGACGCCACTGCCGTTCCAACCGTCATCGATGAGCACCGCGCAACTTGCGGCGGTCTCGTTCCTGGCGCGGTATTCCGGAGCGACGCATGCCCTGTACCGGACCCAACTGGGCCGCTTGTGCGCCTGGTGCGAGAGCAACGGGCTGGACCCTCTGGTCGGGATACAGCGAGCGCACGTCGCGCTCTACATCCGAGAGCTTGGACAAGCGGGCCTGATGGACTCCTCGGTAAACACGATGATGCACGCCGTCCGGGGCTACTTCCGGTTCGCGCACATCGACGGCACCATCCCCGCCGACCCGGCCGTCTACGCCCGGCTTCCGAAGGTCCACCGGGACGAGTCCCGCACCCAGGGCCTGGACCGGTTGGAGTTGATCCGCTTCCTCCAGGTCGCCCAGACCATCACCGTCCACCACGGCGCACTGGCCTACCTGCTCGGGATCAACGCGCTGCGCGCCTCCGAGGCGGCAGCGGTACGGATCGAGGACTACGCCGACGTCCTGCGGGGCCACCGGGTGCTGCACCTAGTCGGCAAGGGCAACAAGCCGGCCACCATGCCGCTGACCGTCCCCGTGCTACGGGTCCTGGAGGCCTGCCGCGGTGAGCGCACCACCGGACAACTGGTGCTGCGCCCGCTCTCCGGCAGACCGATCGACCGACGTGACGTCTACCGGATGGTGCAGCGCATCGCGAAGACCGCGCGGATCCCCCGGCACATCAGCCCCCACTCGCTACGCCACGCCGCCATCACCAACGCCCTGGACGCCGGCGTGCCCCTGCGCGACGCCCAGATCCTCGCCCGGCACGCCGACCCCAGAACCACCGAGCACTACGACCGAGCCGCGGCAACCTCGACCGCCACGGCGTCCACTTCCTCACCGCCTACGTCGCCGGCGTCTAAGCCGGTCCAGGTTCACGGCCGACGTCAGTTCCGCCGAGATCGACGCAGTGGACCGGCGGCAGGACGAGCCCACGATCGTGACAGCAATCGACCGCCGAGAGATGCGCGCTCAAGGTTCGGTACATCCCTCTCACGCCGAATACAGAATTCGGAGACCCCTCCGGGCACTTGCTACTGCCCGGCGCGCTCTTGGCGGGCTAGGCACCTTAGGATGGGCGTGCAGGTGCTCGACACATTCATGGGTTGCCTGTTAGTCGACTAACGCAACTGCGGGATCTAGTGGGAGGGAACCGTCTGGTGTGGAGCGAGTTATTGTCTGGAGCCGCCGGAGCGCTGCTCGGCGGGGCTGGCATCGAGTTGTGGCATCGAAAAGGACGTCGCGCGATGGGTCACGTAACGCGCGACACCGGACTTGACGCGTATATCAGCACAGACTTCGGGACAGTCTGGGCCGGAGCGCCAGCTGGATGGATCACACAGTACGCATTCTTTCCCGAAGGCCTGCCTGACGAAACCCCACCGACGGCACGCCACCGATGGAACGACTGGGTATCCCAAAACGGTGGACTCCTGATGGGCAGCCAAACAGCCACGGTTCACCTGATCGGACGCTCACCCTCCACCGTCATCGTCAAGTCGCCAGAAGTTGAAGTGCTGGATTCCTGGGACCTCCCTGCAGGAGACGCAGCCATCTGGATGGCTGCTGGTGGGGCATCGATTATCCCTAACGGCTACACAATCGACCTGGACGAACTCGGCCCCCAGGATCCGGTGGTTAAGGTAATCCACCCGAGCGGTGACGTGTACGAGCCGAAGCCCCGGTCCTATTCGCTGGCCCCTAACGAAGCCGAACGGTTCGACATAGACGTCGTGAGTAAGGTGCCGCGCGGGTACAGGTGGCGTGTCCGCCTGCCTGTCCTGGTAGATGGGAGGAGCGAGTTCCTCGATCCGCACCCTGCCAGCGAGCCCTACCTAGAGTTTGCAGGCGGAGCGCCGAACAAGTTCTACGCCTGGGACGAGAGCGCATCCGAGTGGCAAGAGATGGAGCGGTGGTGGTGACGTGGAGCGAGCGCCAGCAAGAGCCCATCGGCCCGCACTAGGATGCGGCATATGTCAAAGCGCGAGATCAAGATAGTGTTGACCGACGTCGATGACGTCGGGTACTCCGAGATGGCCAACGCCGCTTGGATGCTTCTCCAGGTCTCTAGCCGCAAGGGCCACATCGAGCACGACGGCAAGACCGCCGCGTCGGAGCTCGACGCTTGGTGGCAAGACGCAGTTGACGAACGCCATTGGGACTAGGCCGAGGAGTCCCCCTCTCCGCGGAGGTTGGCTACCCGCGTCCGACTTGCGAAGTGGCGTACAAGCCGGGGATCCGTCGTGCGAGGCCTTGCACGCGATCTGCTCCGCAGGCTCTCAGTATGTAACCAGCGTCCCGAGATCCACCGCTGAAGGCCCGACAGCTTGCGTGTTTCCCATCCCAAAAAGGCCCAGTTCCTCCCCCGGCTGTCAATGCCGCCCAGGAAGAATTCTGAGAGGAAGCCTCCCGGCAGCCCGAACCTGAGACTCGGTCGGAAGACTCGGAGACCGGCGGCTGGCACCTGGGGGCAAGTCCGCGGCCCTAGTCGCCATCGTTCTGGGCCCCGCATGCGACACAACGAGTTCCGTTCCAGAAGGGAAGCCCGCAGGACCAGCAGGCCGCCCCAGGACCGGGATTCGACTGAAGGCTTGGCCCGCCACCGACGCCATAGGGCCCGCGAACGGTCGCGCGCCTTCCGTCGTCAGAGAGCACCTCAAAAAGGGGGACCGACTGGCTGGGTGTCAGATGCAATCGTGGCGACGGATCCACTCCCGCCTCCGTTTCGGATAGGACCTCTCGGCTTGCACTGGCGGCGTGCTCAGCCACGTAGTCATCGATGACGGGGGCCGCCCACACCTCGAAGTTGTCGGGCACACTCACTACCTCCTTCGCCTTCCTCGCCAACTCCTGGTACGCCTTGGGAAGACTGCCTGACGCGTGTGCCTTGGCTAGGATCATGGTCGCAACGGCAAGATCTTCGTAGCCTTCAGGCAGGTGGGTCATCTCGTGAGCTTTGGCCAATTTGGCGACAGCGTTGGCTAGATCCCTCTCGCTGACTGCCCGTTGCGCTCGCCTTCTGGCGCCCTCCGCCTTTGAGCGGGCCCGGTCGATCTCCAGCTGAACGATAGGCGTCGGCCGGAAAACTTGCTTTCGCTTTCGACCGTTGCACGGGCGACAAGCGGGCAGCCAGTTCCCGAAGTCGTTGAGGTTGAAGTCGGCGGGTAGATCAAAAGCAGACAGCACCTTCTGCAATTCGGGCGGCGTTTGCAGAAGCGCCTCGGGCAAGATGTGGTCCACCTCGAAAGTGGTCGCGGTAAGAAGTTCCCCACCGAGGTAGCACCTGTCCCCGTGGGTGTTGAAGACGGCGAACCTCTCAGCCGCAGTGAACGCGTGCTTCTTGTATCTCTCCCCGTCAGTGCTCGTCATCGCTTAGACCCTTCCACCGGTCCTGCCTCGGGGATCCGCGAGACGCGAACGCCGTGCGGCCCCCTTCGGCTGGCTCACGCTGTAACCCTTCCCTGCGGCTTCTGGGCACAGGATTCCATCTCGGCCATAGAGCACCGCTAGCTCTGGTCCATGAGGCGATGGTACTGACTTTAGGAGCCTGCTCAGCACCCTCCTGCCGCGAGTCGCTCGCGCTGGAGTCAAACGCCCCTTTCTTCGTCACCCGCATACCGTTCCCCGATCCGAAACCCGATGAGCAGGCTCAGCAGCAAGGCCCCGATGAGCGTGACGGCGAGGGCCAACAGTTGCCTCGGGCAACAGCATCACGGAACGGGCCCATCGGCTGGCACGGGCTTGTAAGCGAACCAACCAAAGGAACTGGGACCGATTACGGCACTGGCGAGCAAGCCACCAGCGATCAGGCCGATTGCTATCGCCACTGCGACACGGAAGCGGGTGCGACTGGTGGACACCGCGCCATCGTGTCATGAAGCTCGCACACGCTTCTGCCGCGCGGCGCGCGTCATACCGCCGCGCTTGACGCGATGCGCCTAGCGAGGTTGTCGCGGAAAGATGAGTTCATCCCCAGTACGGCTACCGACTGAGGACCAGGAGTCCGTCGACCTGGTGACCGCCCGGCGGGCAGCACGGGGGTGCGGCTGACTCGACGCCACCCGATGCTCCGTCAGCCGTCGGTCCCCACCCCCTCGAAGAGGTCAGGGAAGCGGTCCGGCCAGGCAAGCCTGACCCCGCTCGCCGCGCAGATGTCCACCCAGTCGGAACGGCTCTGCGCGGGTGCACTCTCGATAGCCAGTACGCCCCGCATGGCCTGAACGTGCGGCCAGTGCTCGATGTTGGTCCGGTGGAGGTAGCTGAGCAGTTGGCCGAGGCCGAGACGCAACTGCGACTCCTCGTTGGCGCTCGTGGTGCTCTTAACCTCACAGATGTAGAGCACGTGATCGGCCACCCAAGCGACGTCGAACGGCTCGTCGCCGCCGCGGGGGGACAGGGGCACGAAGCCGGACTGGCGGATGCGTTCGGCGAGCTCGACCTCGAGGTCCTTGTGGGCCTGGGTACCGCGGTCGATCGCGTCCGCGTTCCACAGGACGAACGCGGGCTCCGCGCTCGACTCCTCGTCCTGGAGAGTTCGGGACGACTCCACGTAGGGCCTTCCGCCTTGGGCGAATCCCTTTGAACCTGTGCCCTCGATTCGGTTTTGCTCCACGGCTTCCTGCTCATCGGACCCAAGACGGGCCCAGGCCAGCCTGACGTCGTTGAGGTCCACGCCGTAGGCGTCCGTCAGCACCGTCATGAACTCGATGGGCGCTCCCGCGTCATGCAGCATTCTCAATGTCACAGCTGCCTGCTCCCCAGTTGTGGTGCGTGGGTTGGTGCCATCAGCGGCATTGTTGAAGGCCTCGCGCGGGAGAACGCCCTCTCGGACAGCCTTCAAAGCAGCTTGCGCCGCCGAGGATTTGTAACGGCCAGCGGAGGGCATCGTGTCTGCGGCATGCCAGTTGTGATGGGTCATCGCCCGCGAAGCAGCAATCGCCGTGGGATCGCCGCTGAAGCGTTGAGCCCATTGCCGCAAGCCGTCCGTGATCTCAATGACACCCGGGACGTCTTTGGCAGGCGTTCGGTTGGTGGCAGTCATCGCACTGATCTCCTGGTTGGGCACCGACTCTCCGCAGACTAGACCGTATCGGCACCCACCCCCAGCGGCACTCTGCCCGCTTGGGGCGCGGAACCGCTGGTTGGGTCGTCGGATCCGAGGCACATCGCATCGCCACGCATGGCCCAGTACAGTGCCGCGGGCCGCGCGACTTTACCTCGACTTGACGCTTGCTTGCATCCTGTGGCCCGTCGGATACTCAAGTGAGCAAGCTGGAGACCGATCCGCGAGACTGCCCTGGTGATATGGGCAGCGAATCTTGTCTCGCGAGTGCAATCGGCCCTGATGTGTACCCAACCCAGGCCAAATGGTCGTAGGCTGGTCTCGACAATCCCAACTCGCTTAGGAGCCACAGTGGCGCAGAAGGTACAGACCATTCTCGTCTCGGACCTGTCCGGGACCGAGCTCGGTGAGGACGGTCAAACCGTCAAGTTCGGTTTTCTCGGCGTTGACTACGAGATCGATCTCTCCCAGGAGGAAGCCGACGACTTCGCCAACACGATCCAGAAGTACGTCGAGGCCGGCCGTCGGGTCGGTGGCCGCCGTCAGACGGATGCGGCCAGTTCCGCCAAGCGCGCCCCCTCGCAGACCAAGGCGATCAAGTCCTGGTTGGACGAGCAGAACATCGACTACCCCAAGCGGGGACGTCTCCCGCAGAACCTGATCGACCAGTGGGAGCAGGCCCACAGGTCCTGAGACCCCCCGAGTGACCCCTGGCCGTCCCCGGCCAGGGGTCGCTGCTCTGTCCGGACGACGTGTTCGAGATCCCTCCCTCTGGGTCGTTGCGCCTCGCCGGAGGCGTCCCGTGCGCCCGTACGAGGGCCGCGCACCCACACCTCGACCGGTGCGCGCCCTCCCCCACCGGTTTGCGATGAAAGTCCGTGGACCCCGGGGATGGGACCCCCGGGCCTGTGGTGAAGGACCGCCATTACGCGACGACCTGGCGGACCGAGGATGGGAGAGGCGCTGTGCAACCGAACACCGTCAGCGGGCAGACCCCCCTACTGGGCTTGTTCTGTCCCATGGCTGCTACGCGGCCCAGCCCTGGTTCCGCCTGTACGAGCGTGTGTCCGCCATACCGGGACCTCAAAGCGGCGACCCTGCCAGGGCGGACGCTCTCATGACCGTGAACGCTCGTCCGGAATGGGACGAGGCCAGATCGGTCTTGGTCCACGTGTCCCAGGTCCTTCCCCGGGTCCGTTGGGAGCTGTCCCGCATGCGGCTCGACGTGCTCGACGCCCACCTCAGGCTGGCCCGGCTCGCCGCCCCACGCCTCTCAGGCGGTCGCGGCGCACCGGCTGCCGAGCGGGGTGTTCTCCTGCGTGGGATCGTCGTCTCATGCGAGCAGGGTGCAGCAGCCGGCGCGCAGGTCGACCGCAAGCTGCAGGACGGGATCGCCGGACTGAAGGCCGCGGCCGTCCTGGCAGGGGCGGGTCGTGCGGTGGGGACGCACGAGGAACTTGCACAGGTACGTCTACTGCGTGACCTGGAGGATCTGCGCACCCAGCTGGGGGCCACCGGCACGACGCTGGCCGGGTCGGCGACATCGCTGCGCGAGGTTGCCGACCGCGCACGCACCGTCTCACTCACGATCGCCGGCAATGGTGACGGCGTGGGCGATGGCAGGACGGTGCAACGTCTCCACGGGATGGTCCAGGCGGCCGCGAACCAGGCACGCTACGGCGACCAGGACCTTGACCGTGCCCAAGCGCGTACCAGCGAGCTCGTCACCCAGGTGAGGGCGCAGGCCCGTGACAGCGGCCTGCGGACCCGGGCGCTGCGGCACGACGTCGGGCCACCCGCGCCGTCGAACGGGACGCCCCGATGAGCACCGGCCACGGTTTCGTCCTGCCGGCGACCCGACCCGAGCGGTCGACCGGTCCCGGTCCTGGGGACCTGCGGGGTGACCTCGTCGCGCTCAGCACGGCGCTGGACCGCCTCGCGCGGGATCTGCGGGCGTGGATCCTGCTCGTCGGCACCTCCACGGACGCGCGGGTGCTGATCGACCAGGCCGAGGACCTGCGCCGGCGTCTGCGCGAGACCGGGGCCGACGCCCGACAGCTGGGCGACGCGGCCCGGCCACCCGGCCCCGGCGGACCGGACCACGGGGTCGTCCCGCTCTCGCCGTGCGTGGGCGCGCTGGTGTCCGCAGCGACCTCGCTGCACGCGGCGAGCCACGCGATGGGCCCGGCCGCGTCCGCCCTCTGCCGACAGGACCAGCTGACCCCGACCCTGAGAACCTCCGGGATGGTTGCACGCCGGTTCCTGGCCACCGCGGCCGACGCGATAGGCGACGCCGCCCGCATGATCAGCGACCAGCCGGCCCACGACATCGGACAGGAGGACGGCACCCCTCGTCTGCGGCTCGTCCCCACAGCCGACGAGGAACCATAGGTCGACCTCGCCCCGCACCGGCCCCACGGCCACGGCCCCGGCCGCGCGTCATCCGACACTGAACAACGGGCCGTCTCCTCTGCGGCGCCAGCTCCTTTGCCCCCCCCCTGGTTGTCATCGAGGGAGCCAAGTTCTGCTACTGGCGCCGTGCCATTGGGCGGGCGTCTGCTCCCGCGGCCGGGTCCCGTCACCGGACCGACCCGGGTGCCAGGAGTCCTGCTGCTGCAGACGGACGATCCGGTCGAGGGTCGCGTCGTCGCTGCCGGTGGCGCCCAGGTAGTCCGCGAAAGACCCGGCGAGGCCGACATTGACCAGGTGGTCGTCACCGACCTGGGCCCGGACCCGGTGCCAGACCGAGGACGACCACCACGTCCATGCCACCACGGCCATCACCAGGGTGCTGGCCAGGTGGACCGGGTGCTCGGTCGCCCCCAGCCAGAGCCCCACGCCGGCGGAGATCACCATGCAAGCCCCCAGAACCCAGGCGGGCACGAACACGGTCACGATCCCCCACAGGAGCGCCAGGAACCCCACCAGGGCCGACCAGGGCAGCAGGAAGACCGCCCAGGCCTGTGACCGGCGCGTCAGGCCCGCCCGGACAATTCCGAGCTCGTGGGCGATCACCGAGGCCGCGGTCACCGGCGCCAGGCGTCCTGACCGGACCGCCTCGACCAGGCCCCTGGTCACGACGAGGGTCCGCTCCCCCACCGCCATGGCACCCACCCCGGGGCCGGGTCCGACGAGCAGCAGCAGCCCGTCCACGACGACGCCGTGGTCCAGCAGCACCTTCGCGACCGGCGCCAACGTATGCCGTTGATGTAGCCGCGGGACACGACCCCGCAGCAGCACCCGGGCCGTCCACCGCTCCCCCACGCCCGTGCAGGCCAGCACCACCAGCGCCAGACCGCCGGCCACCACCGGCCACGCGTCCACCGCCAGCGCGCTCTCGAGAGCAAGGGCCCAGCCCATCAGGCTCCACACGGCAGGCACGAGCAGGGCCCTCAACCGGGCTCGGCGCGCGACCGGCACGTCCACGACCACCACCTCCATCCCCGCCGCAACCCCCGGCGTCCTTGACCCGGGTGCCCGGACCTCGTGGACCCCGCAGGCCACGCCGGCCCGCGTCCGGGGGTCATGACCACCCTGCCCCACCTGCCGGCCCTGCCCACTGGGTCGTCCACAACCACCCCCGTGTTCCCCGGTGCGTCCCCGCCCCTGTGCGGAGCCGCCGCACCCGTGTCATCGGAAGCCCTACCCAGGGAGGGAACCGACACACCGATCCCAGGAGCGACCTCGATGACGATGCACGAGCACCAGGTCCTGTCCCCCGTCGGGGTGCTGCTGCGGGCACACCGGCTGCTGGCCCAGGCCGACGCCGAGGCCACCCTTACGGACTCCCGCACCCGAGGCATGGACGAGGTGGACCTGGCGTTCGCCCTGTCCTGCCTGCGGGGTCAGGTCCTGGACCTGGTCCCTGCGCCGGTGCGGCACCTGCTGTCCCACGTGCCGGGCCCGGCCGGGCTCGACCCGGTCGACCTGGCCGCGGCCGCCGAGCAGGTCCTGCGGACCGTGCCGCTGGAGCAGATGCCACCGGGCACCGGCACCCTCCTGTGCCGGCTGACCGAGACCCTGCGGCGGTTCTGGTGAGCAGGCGCCGGCCCCCGAGCATCTACCCGCCCAGCACCGGGGAGCTGATGGACCGGGCCGACCTGCTGGCCCGCCGCCTGCTCTACGAGGCCCCCGAACGGGACGGGCGGGCCATGGTCCGCGCCTGGGGCGAGGTCGTCGAAGGCGCCGCCGAGCTCTGGTCCCACCTGCCGCGCCCCTCGGACCTGCCCGGCACCGGGCACGACGTCATCACCCAGCTGGCCCGCACCGCCAGGACCCTGCACCGCAGCGCCGGCCAGGCACGCCAGGTCGACCCCACCCTGCAGGAGATCGGAACCCTGTTCACCCGCGCAGCGGGGATGATCGAGAACTCCGGCATCGGCCGGACCGGCACCCGGTGGACCCCCCGGCAGAACCAGGACGCCTTCGCCGCCCGCCTGCACATCATGCACACCCTCTACGTCACCTCCCACGCCGTCTCCGTCGCCCTGGCCACCACAGCCCGCGCCGAGAACCGCGACGAACGCCTCCAGGTGTACAACGTCCCTGCCGACGACCTGCGGGCACGGGTCCTGGACGCCGAGCAGATCGCCCACTCCTACCTGCGCGGCCACTACCCCACCGGGCTGGACGGGCGGCACCGACAACCCGTGGACGACACCCGCATCGAGGACGCCATAGCCACCTGGGACGTGCACGCCCAACGGACCCTGACCCGCGCCCCCACCCCAGACGCGATGGCCCAGGTCGCCGGCACCGCCTTCGCCGCCACCGTCCACACCCACCGGCTGTGGCGGGCCGCCGCCGACACCGGGCACGTCGACCCCCACGCCTACACCCACGAGATCACCCCCGCCCTGGAGACCATGATCGAACGCTGGGGACACGCAAACACGGTGTGGCACACCCTGCACCACCCCCAGGTCCCCACCGCCGGCGACCTGCGCGAAGCATCGTGGGAACTGGTCAACGCCATGCTCGAAGTCACCCGGGACCGGATCGGCGCCGCCACCGGCCAGCACATTGCCGAACGCGTGCACATGCCCACCGTGCTCAGATCCCTGCACCACCTCCACGCCACCCTCGCCAGCGTCGGCGAGCTCTTCCACGACACCGCCCGACGAGCCCCCTTCGTGGTCAACGCCAGACCCGCCAACGACCTCGCCCGAGAGCTGGACCCCCCGACCAACAAACCCCGCTCCGTCCCCCGCGGATGGCCCGAGACCGACCCGACCGAGAACCCCGTCATCGCACCCCGCGACATCCTGCTCCGACGCGCCGTGCTGCTGCCCGAACCCCTGCGACCTCTCCTGGAACGACCCTCCGGGCAGGCAGCAGCCGCCTCCAGAGCAGCCCTCCGCGCGACCATCGGCGCCGACGACCGGAACGTCGAGTCCATGCACCTGCCACCCAGCTGGGCCACGAACGAGCCCGCCCCCACGCGACTGACCCGCTCACAGACCACCGAACGTCATCGGGCCGCCCCGGCCCCGGCCCCCGGTGCCGTCACCACCCCGGGACGCTGATCAGCCGACCGCTCTGCACGGCTCGCCGGCAGCCGTATCCGGTTCGGCAAAACGGCTGTCCATCAAGGCGCCCCTCGGACGAGGCCCGCAGGGGCGGGTATCCTCCGCGAGTGTGAGCACCGACGACGTCCCGCCTCAGCAGCGCGCGCTCGAGCTCGTGGCAGACGCCGCCACCAACCTCGAACAAGCCCGTGCCCTGCTCGTCGCCCGTGCCTCAGTAGCCATCGCCGCCGACCTCGACCTCAAGATCGTCGCGAAGACCGCCGGCCTCGACCCGGCGACGCTACGTCGCTGGCTGATAGCACGCGAACGCGAGACGCCCAGCTGAAGGCCGCGAACGGGCAGGAGAGGGCACCGCTGGTGCGTCCACCCGTGTCCTGCCGGCGTCTGAGATTGCGGTGAGACGGCGCAGAGCCGGCCCCGGTCAAGAGGCCTGCCCATCGGAAATTTCAGTCCGACCTCGTTGGGCAGCACCCCGTCAGGCTCGACTTCTCGTCCTGACGAGGTGCTCCCCAGCTCCTACAAGCAGGGGCCACCGCCCACCGGAGGCGGCCAGCCAGCTCCGGATCGAACTTCAGCCCAGCCCGACGGCGAGACCGCGGGCGTGCGGCGGAGGACCGGGAACGCCGGCGTGCGGCGGCGGCCCCTGGACCCCGGCATGCGGAGGGATGACACCCACCGTGCCCTCATCGGGCCACTCGCAGGACAAGCCGGAGCCGAAGGCCGTGATGTTGGTCGGGCTGATCACCTCACCGGCACCCCAACCGTCGTTCTCGCGGATGCTCTGCTGGGAGGCGAAGCCGAAGTAGTGGCCGCTGTTGATGTACAGGTGCGCCACCGCGCCATAGGTCCCGCCCTCTTCCACCCCGGTCCACGCCGTCATGCTCAACTCCGCCGGACCGTCGTAGGTCAGCTGCACCTGGCAGCCGTCGGCGGTCATGACCAGATCGAGACCGATGCCGACCACCTCGTTCTCGCCCGCGGTGTAGACCCCCGCCTGAGCGGCCTGACCCGACATCACGAATGCTGCAGCGACCGCAGCCGTCTGGGCGATCCTGCTCATCCTTCGCATACCTTCTCCTGACCCTTCGCCACCCTCTGCGGCGAGCTGCTCGTGCGGACCGCGCACACCCTTCGGTGGAGCGAGGACGGTCCTCCTGGGACCGGCCAAGGACAGGACTACCGCAAGTCTGTCGCGCTTGTGTCGCACAGGCGGCCGCAGACAACCCGCTCTCGGCGGCGCTTGTAGCCCCGGTCCCGTGGCCCTATGGCAGTAGGGGCCGTCGCAGACGCTGCGAGCGAGGTGAGATCAGAAGGCCAGTCGCAGGGTCCGGAATGGGCGGTCCGATCCATTCCGGTTCCTGGGTCACTGGGAACCGGATTCCGCCGATGCCCGTCGGTCTCGCAGGACCCGTCGCACGGCAGTGACAGCAGTCCCTCGGCGGTCAATTCTGCTGCTGGCCAGCCCTTCGGCGCACCGGCCAGGTCGACAGCCACAGGTGCAGGTCACGTCGGAGATGTGCTGGGTCTGGCTGCACCTGTTTCTGCACTCCTTCCTCGATGCTTCGCACCAGCCGCCAACGCTCGCATCCGGAGAGTCGTCGTAGGTTGTCCGGATCGGCGAGACCGAGGTCGTGCAGCACGTTGACGACTTCGATGGCGTGGTCGGGGAGTCGACGAGAAAGGGACCTGACCAGCTCGGCAGCAGAGGTGATCCTGGCGGCCGACACCAAGGAGATCCCCACAAGTTCTGCGAGCTCCCGCTCCCTGCCGTAGTACGCGGCAAGCGATGCCGTCGTAGTCAGGCCGATGCGCTTCAAGTTCGGCTGCTCGGCACGCATGGCTGGTAGGTCCAGGACGTCCTTCCGTGGTTCGACGGGGAACGCCTCGTCGTAGGCCTTGTCCCTACGGAGCCTCTCCAGTTGCGGGTCCTTGGACCGCCAGTCACGGAGTGCGTTGTCGACGTCGGCCTCCTTGAGCATGGCGATGGCCACGTCAGGCTTGAAGTCCAGCGAGGCGAAGTAGCAGGCCGCCGAGTATGCCTCGCGGGGTGTTGGTGGGTTCACGGTGAACGGTGGACCCGACTCCCCGACTGCTGCTTGGTACCACCGCAGCCGGGCACCCATGAGGTCTCCGAACGTCTGCCCCCCGACCTGATCGACAGGCCTCTGTCCTTGATATTGCTCAAGGGCCTCCGCCAGCTCTTTGGTCGTGTCCTCCACCGCCGGGGTCAGCTCCCTACGAAGCGGATCCTGGGCGTAGTCGCGATTGATGAGCACTGCTGTCCGCATGTTCAGTGCGCGCAGGTGCAGGGCTGTGCCCTGCAGTTCGTGCATGCCCAGCCTGTGAACGAAATCCTCGAGCCAGGAGGCGAACCGGTCCAGCTCGTCGTACTCCTTGGCCTTCCGGTGCAAGGAGCTCTGCAGGGCCAGCTGGGCGGGAAGGTTGTCGCGCTGCGCCTGCAGGGCCTTGGCGAGCAGGCGTTCCCGGGGCGGGCCTTCGGGCACGTCCATGGTGGCAACGCAGTGGTACCCCAGGCTGCGCCAATCGGTGACACCGTAGAGGTTGTCGAAGTCCGTGTAGCGCCGTCCCAGGGCGACAAGGATCGCTGCGGCGACGAACCGGTGAAGGTCGGGGGTGGTCGTCGGTCCAGCTGCGCCACCCTCGTTGTCCCCGGCCGCGGGCGCGTCCGCGGTGGGAGCCACCGGACCGAGCTCGAGCTCTGCGGGATGGACAACCGCCGCAGTCTCCGCACGGCCGTTGCGGGTGATGACGACGTTGAACCGACCGTTGGTGTCCTCGTCGACCTGGATCCGCCACGGGACAGGAGCGACCACGACCTGCCACAAGGACCACAACACCTTCAGCACGGCGTTGGTGGGGTCGGTCGAGATGATGTTCGACGTCAGCGCGGTCACGTCCGCTCCACGCGGCACCTCCAGCCCACGGGGCTCCTCGCCCCCCATGGTCTCCAACAGGGCGACCAGGTGGCCGACCGTGGCCTCCTTGTCCGCGTTGGCGGTGTCCCTGACGGCGATGGACAGGCGTAGACGGGTGGCCATCTCCGTCGCCACAAGCACGACGCCAAGTCCGGCGAGCACCGAGCCGATCACGAGGAGAAGCACACGGTCCGAGGCTTGGGTGACCGCTCCGATGACGGGGACGGCCACAGCGAGCGACCCCAGCGCAAGAGTCCACCAAGCCCCCGGCCGCAAGACGGCAAGCATGATCGAAGCTGCAACCACAGCCACTGCTGCGAAGACGAGTACTGGTATCTCGATGGCTCCATGGAGACCCGTGGGCAGGCTGGCCGCGATCGACAACGCCGCCGCCAGCACCGTCACGCCCGATACGAGGGCGAGCCAACCGTGTCCACGACTGCTGACCCGCGGCCAGCGCCGCGGCAGGGGGACGACCAGCCGAGCCATCACCATCAACGCGAGCCCCACGAGCGCGACGGGCAGCGCGAGCGTCTGCAAGGGGTCGACGACCGCGGTGACCGCCTTGTGCCACGCACGCTGCACGGTCGCCAGGAGGCCTTCGTCGACCGGTGGAGGGTTGTCACGGTTGCACTGAAAGGCCAGCTGTCGCGCGCCCCGCGCGTCCAGACCGGCCGCGTCGACCGGAGGACACAGGTCAGTCTGGGCGGGCGAGGTTCCTGCCGGGTCGTCGGCAGAGCCGTCAGCCTCGTTGGCAGCTGCCGCCTCCAGACTCGTGGCCAGGGAGGTGTAGGCCTCTCCCCGGGCGATGCGGATCAGCGCATCGACCTTCACCTCACGGCACAGGTCGGGTTCGTCCACGGGTCCGTCGTCAGGATCAGCGGTCGCAGTTGACCCATCGTCGGTGGGTGGGTCTTCCCCGGCCTCACCGGTGGGCGTGGCCGTCGCACTTGCCCCATCGGGTACCTGTTCATCCAGCAGACCGAGGGCCTTCGTCGGCCACCCTTGGGCGTTGAGATCCTCCGCCTCCCTGCACAGGTCCAATGGCCCCTCCGGAGCCTCACCACCGGTCTCGGCAGCGATCGCCTCCTGGTGCACGACCAGCGGCATGCTCAGGCCACCCATCATGACAACGAACAGCACACGAAGAAGGAACTGTTGGTGGAGCACCCTCAGAGTCATGCCGCGCACCTCCGCCCGAGAGGATGAATGTACTGCTAAGACAGTCCTCACCGCAGCCGGACGGGCGGGTGGGACCTGCGGCCACCGATCACGGCACCGCGGACCCCCATCGGTTCGCTGTTGCGACCAGACGCGCACTACCCTCCCCCGGTGAGATCACGCCCAGATGGTGTGAGACGCCCGGGCGTTCCTGCAGGTCACGCCCTGGGTGATCGGAGACGACATCCGATCGTGACCACCCTTGGGCGGGAGCCCCATTCTCAGGGCAGTCGTCGCGCCCCGACCGGGTTTCTAGGAACCTCATGGCTCGGCCCGAGGAGGCGCCCTTGCACAGCGTCACTGAACGTTGCGAACGCTCAGCGAACGGTGCCTGACTAATCTCACTTGACGGCAGGTAATGAGGCGCTAGGCCCCATCACCGTGCCATCGCCAAGGCCCCAAAGCAGACCTCAGGAGGAGATTTTGATGCCTGGTCAGAACAGGAGCGGTGCGTTCTGGGACTCGATGAAGATCAAGAACCAAGTCTCGGAATTCCTAGAGGAGCAACATGGCCAGGAGGCGAAGAAGCCACCTGAAAGAGTCAAGAGCAAGGGGATCGACGTCCGGGTTGAGCCTGTCGTCCGTGGCCGTTACGACGCAGACAGCCACCGCTGGGACCCTGCCTCCATCACCCCGGGCGACTACCGGCTGCGAATCACACTCGCGAAGAACGTCATTCGGAGAGGCCGGGGCATGTGGGCTACCGCTGCTCGTTGGTCTCTGACGGACGCGTCCGGGATCGAACGATCAGGTGAGGCTCCCCTCCCGGAGTTGCCTGGCGCCGATGACTTGAATATCGACGTGGGCGGAGAACCAGGGGGGGCGGGCGATTTCCAGAAGCCGGTCCGTGAGGAGGCGGGCCAGACCAGTGGCGAGCTATCCTTGACGGCACGCCAAGCAGGCCCTTTCACGGTACGGATCACCCCACTGTTCGGACAAGATGGGGAGATCGGAAGTGCCGGATCGACACTCACCTATCAGGGACAGATCGAGGATTGGCTAATCTGCGTTATGGGTGACTCCTTCGCCTCAGGCCAGGGCAATCCGAACCGAGAAGGAGAACTGGACTTCTTCGACGACAAATTCGCCGCCAACTTCACCACGCTCTTCTGGATGGACGCATTCGATGTGAGCGGTCGGCCGCCCACCTGGCAGGAGCCTCTGTCCTGGAGGTCTAACAACTCCGGCATTTGTTGGGCCGCTTCTCGGCAGCATACGAACGAACGTGTCATCAGTTTCGTCTCGACCGCTGTCAGCGGAGCCGAGGTGCGCAACGGTTTGCTGACGCGACAGAAGAACGGTGATGCACCCCTACCCCACCTGCATCCGGAAGGCCAAATCAGTGAGCTCGCCGATCTCCTAGGGGGACTTGGCCAAGGAGGCAGGCCAGACGTTCTCATGCTCAGCATCGGCGGCAACGACATGGGATTTGCCCAGGCACTCCAGTCCCTGACGAAGGAGACATCGTCGTGGTGGGATTTCTTCACCGTTCTCAACCTCTTTGCGCCGCCCTTGGCCTTTGCCAAAGCCTACGCCTCCAAAGGCGTGCACAGCCCGGGTGAAGTGCAGGCTAGGGTTTTGGAGCAGTTGCGTGATGGCTCGGAATTCTCCCGATCCCTCGAGCAGCTCGCACATCGAATCAACAGCGAACTGCGGCCCCGCGCGGTCATGGTAGTCGAGTACCCGACCGCACTCTTCGATGGGGACGACGAACGCCCGCAGGCAGGCTGCGGCCTCTTTGATGTCCCGTCACTGGGATTGTCTCTGAGCGAGGCCGAAGCCGCACTTGTCGAAGCGGTAGGCAATGCTCTCAACGCGCGCTTGGAGGAGTGGTGCGAGAAACACACCTATCGCTATGTGGGCGGGATCGCCCGAGCGTTCAAGGGACATGGCTACTGCTCGAGCGACAGCTATTGGCGAGCCGCTGAGGGTACCGTGCGCAAACAATTGGACAAGGAAGGCGTCTTGCACCCTGACGCGGGCGGCCATACCGTCATCGCCGACATCATCGGCCCCGTTCTGGCACAGGAGATGGGGCGCTTGCGTAGGCCAGCGCGCGGTTGAGTGGCCCTCGCGCAGATCGGACACGGACTAGGATTCCTCCCATCAACTCCGCGTCATCTGGCTGCTTTAGTCGTCAGACCGACCACTTTCTCCGGATCTCAGTTGACTCCCCGCCCGAGCAGCATCCGCTGGGCCTGAGGATCACCACTGTGTCCGGGTATTAGAGGCCCCTCGGTGCTTGCTCCGTCCGTCCAGGGGCTGCGACGTGGCATCAACATTCGGACCAGACCCCCTTCGGACAGTTGCGTGAAAGCAGGCCATCCCGGGGTTTCGCTCACCACCACGACCCGAGCGGCGATGCCGTGCGCCGCATCCAGGTGAGACAAGGCGCCGGGACGTGAGATCATCGCTGCAACGTCGCTGGTCAGCGACACGGTGATCGGATCGGGTATCCGACAAAATGGGCCGGTCCACGGACGAGCGAGAACCCATTCCTACAGGTCGTGGCGCTCCTTCAGGCCCGCCTCGACGGGGTTGACGGCCTCAGGGGCCGCCCCACTGCCGTCTGCGACGCTGTAGACGCGCTCACCGCTCGTGCTGCTCTGTCCTGTCTGTCTCGACCCAGTATCTTTCACCGGTCCGAACACCCGATCAGCTCATCGGCTTGACTTTCTCCTCGATAAAGGCGATTTCCTCAGCGTTCAACGCATACTTCGCGTAGAGCTGCCGGTCGATGTCGGGAATGGGCTTAGTCCAGTCGATGTCTGATGCGTCCGTGAAGTCCTGCAGCGGTACAAGGTTCCACTTGATGGCGGGGTTGTGCTGCGTGGTCTTGAGGACGCCTAACATTGCCCGAGCGAACTTGGACTTCACGTACTTGAGGCACGACACCGCCTCGAGCTCGGTGTCATACGCCCCGATGCAGATGAAGGTCTGCGTCACACCAGTCGCCGGACCCATGGTCACCGGACCCGCCAAGACCTCGCCAAACTTGCCAGATCCATTTGCGGCCGCGACGACCACCTTGTGTGCGTCGACAACTGGAGGGGCGATGAGATAGTCACGGCGGATCCACCGCGTGGCTCGGTTGCGGGGCCCAAGGAGCCCTAGGATCCCGAGGTACTCGTGCCCATCGTCAGGCATCGTTTCCATGCAGACCTCGCGCATACGATCGAAGGTATTGGTCTTCAGCCGAGTGCCGCTCTTTGCCGGGATTCGTGTCTGCAGCTCCGGGTGGTCGATGAACACCTGGTTGGTCCACTTACAGGGGTGCTCGGTGATGACGGTTGCCAGGGAGTCCTCTCCTAGCGCCTGCACAGAGTTAACGATGCTCTGCACCTCTGGCATGTAGGCCAAGGTGCCGATCGGGCCGATCACCCGAGTCTCGTCACGGTGAGTCACAACGATCCCTCCCTTGATGTCGGTCCCAGGGAAGACGGTCGCTGACGATGGCTCGAATAGCGCGACCTTCAGGTGCTCATCCGTAAGCACCTTCCGATTCCAAGATTTCGGGGTTTGCCCCGCGTTCGAGAGGAAGCGGCCAGGCGTGATCAGTACAGTTTGCACTGACACCTCGAAGGCCGCATCCATGAACTTGTCGTAGATCGGCGGTGCTTTGTTCTCGTTGTCACCGACCAGGTCCGCCTGGTACGGCGGGTTTCCGATGACGACGTCGAACTTCTTGCTCATGTCAGTTTCCTTCCGCCAGCATCCGGTCGACCACCGTCTGCCGTTCCTGCTTGCTCATGCTGATGAGATTGTCGACCGTGAAGTGGCCGGAGTCCTCGATCCACCTCTTGCGTGTCGGGATGCCACCGGAAACCGCCTCGATGGTGATGCGGTGCAAAATCTTGTTGTGGCTCATCTCGAACACCTGTGAGGTGAGGATGTGCCGCAGCCTCTCCTCCTGGTCTGGGTAGATTTCTGCCAGGCCGGTGTCGAGTCGCCGGACCAGCTCCATGAGGAACAACCCGGCCGTGGAGAACAGATCGGCGAAGGTCTTGGTCGGGTCGCTGAAGATGCCGGGATTCTCGGCTTCAAGGATGTCGACCATCCGCTTGACGACGGGCTGTGGTGTGAACACTAGGGACGTTTTCTGCTGGGGGATGTAGGCGAAGATGTTCTCGGTCTGGGCGTCGTCGAAGTAGTTGGCCAGGGCTTCCTTCTTGTCGAGGAACTCCTGGACCGCCTGGTCGAACACGGGCGCGTCGAACATGCCGGGGATCGTGGTGACCGTGCCGTCCTCCTCGGTGACCTCCTGACCGTCGCGCAGGAGGCGAAACTCCTCCTCCGTGATGCCGGTGATCTCCTCGAAGACGTCGGCCGGGGTGTAGTCGTCGAAGTTCGCCAGGCGCAGGTCGCGGTGGCCGTAGGCCATGAGGAACATCGGGATGGTCCGGGCGAACCCTCGCAGGTGGGACCGAGCGTCGTCCATCGTCTGGTTGGCGCGCTTCTGCTCGGTCCTGGTCTCCTCACGAATGACGACCTCGGTCACGATCGAACCCAGTGACTCCTCGACGATGCCCAGGACGTTCGCCTTGAGCGCCTCCTCCAGCTGGGCCTTCCTGACCTCGATGTCCTGCGCCTCGTCCTCGGTGGCGGCGTTCCTCAGCTCGTCCTCGAGATGCTTGGTGGCGATGGTGTGCTCCGCGTAGGCACGTTCGACCTTGGCCTGGACGGCCTGCTCGGTGCGCTTTTCGTCGCGTTCGACCTGCTTGTTGGACAGGTGGTACTCCTCCTTGAGCGCCTGGCGCGCTTCGCGTGCCTGGTTAGTCACTGCCTTGGCGATCTCGCGGGCCGCCACATGCGCGGGGACGTCCGGTGCGGGTGTCGGGATGTCCTCGACCCGGTAGACCGGCTTGCCCAGCTGCTCCACCTTGGGGTTGATGACGGTCTCGACGTCGACCTGGACGTTGCCGTCAGGATCGGTCACCGGGGGCGGCTGCGGAATTTCTAGGGACTCCCCAACCTTGACCTTGCCCTGCTTCGCCGTCGGAAGTTTGTCGAGGATCTCCTTGACGTGCTCGCTGTATCGGAAGATGCCGGCAACGTTGGCGAACAGCAGGTTCGACAGGAAGCCACGTCGCACGACCTCGCGGGCCTTGAACACCTGCGGGAACGTCAGCACCTTGGAAGCGTCGAGCTGGATCATCCGGCCTTCGGTGTCCTCGCCCAAGATGGGGAAGAAGTTCAGCAACGTGCGGATGTTCTCCCGGCGCGCGTCCGGGTCGCCGGAGGGGTTCGGATGCAGATTGTTCGCGAACTCGTCGAAGATCCTCAGCGTGCGCTCGGGTGCGAAGTCGAAGATGTAGGCGTTCTCCTTACGGAACACCTGTCCGTTGCGCTCGAAGATGCGAGGGTTCTGTGCCCGGAACGCGGCCTGCATGTACTGGGCGGGAGAGGACATGTCCGAGAGCATGATGACGGCGGTCCACTCGGGAACGGTCACGCCGGTGGTCAGCTGGCGGACGGACAGGGTGATCGTCTTCCCGTCCGCCTTCTCGGCCTCTGCGATGGCGTTGCGGACCCTGTCCAGGGACTTCTCGGTGGCTTCGAGGTCGGTGTCGTCGTGCGAACGTCCGTCGCCCGCGGCCAGGACGATCGTGTAGTCCTTGAACACCTCGTGCTTCTTGAGCAGCCGTTCCAGTGCCTTGGCCGAGGCGACACGGTTGAGCAGCCAGAACGAGTGCCGGATCTCGTCGCGCAGCTCAGGGGTGGAGAAAGGGTACTTCTCGTTGGTCGTGAGGCTGTCGAGGAACTTGATGACCTCTGCCTCGTGCTCGAAGAAGCCGTTGTCCTTGGTCGCGAAGAACTCATTCAGGTCGAACGTGAAGTCGATGTTCGCCTCGTCCTCGTCTACGGCCACGCCGACTTCGAGACGGTCGGTGATCATCCGAGACAGCTGGTAGGTCAGGAGGTTCAGCCTGGGCAGCGCCGCGTACGGGTTCTCCTGGGAGTCGTCGTCCCACGCCTGCCGCGCGACCTGCTCGTCCTCGTAAGTCCAGTTGAAGATCTGGTCCTGATCGAACTTGCCCGAGGCCAGCGCCTTGAACGGGGTCCCGGACAGATGGAGGGTGTACCTGCGCTTGATCTGGTTGAACGCCACGCCCGTCTTCGCGGTGTCGACACCCTCGTGGGCCTCGTCGATGACCAGCAGATCCCAGTCGAACTGCGCTATGTGCCTCAGCTTGTCGAAAGGACCGCCGAAGTACTGCGACCCCTTCAGATCCTGCAACGAGACGAACTCGACGATGCGCGGGTCGAAGTCCTGATACTCGTTCGAGAACGACCTCCACTGGGCGCGGGTCATGGGGCTCCGGTCCTTCAGAGACTCCGACTCGGACACGAACTTGAACGTCGTCTGGTGTCCGATGAACATCGTGAAGTCGTCGAACCAGGAGTTCGCGATCGCGGGCCGGTTGGTGAGGACGAGGACCCTGCGCACGTCGTCAAGGGTGCGCATCAGGTGGTAGGTGGTGAGCGTCTTCCCGAACCGCGGCTTGGCGTTCCACAGCACCTCGGTCTTACCGGACCCAAAGGCCTCGATCGCCTGGTCCACGGCGGCCTGCTGCTCCGGCCGCAGGACGTAGTCCTCCTCGGCAACGGCCCGCTGCAGATCGGAGAAGTCCTGACCCGCGAAGCTGTTGAAGTAGTCCAGCGACGACCTTCGGGCCACAGCGAAGTGGTGCCACTCGGTGCGCTTCGGCGCGGTCTCCCGCTCGACCCCCTGCTGCTGGAGGTAGGCATGGAAGTCCTTGTCCGTGAAGCGCCCACCTCCCTCGGACGTGAACAGCGCCCGGCGCGACCATTCCTTGCGCTTCTCGATACCCAGCTGAGAAGCCTGCTGGGCGATCCGGGTGTCAGCGTCCGCCTGCTCGGTGTACCCGATCTTCTCCCAACCCGCGTACTTGGGGATGTCCGGCGTGGACCAGGAGTAGATGAGGGGTGTGATCTGGTGGAACGTCCTGAGCTTTGGGCTATCCACGTGCTTTTCCCTCCCGGTGCACATGCTCGATCCGGCATGGTGAGTAGCGTTCATACTCGGTGAAGTCGAAGGCGCCGCCACGAAGCGAATTGAAGGTGAACAGATCGCGCTGGACGAGCGACACGTCGCCCTCGACACGGGTCCACCACGAGAACTGGATCGGGGCACCGCTCGGGTCCAGGCCTGTCAGGGTGTCCCCACGGACGATGTTGGTGTCTATGAGGAAGGCAGCCGCACGGTACACGTGGGTGCGGTGATAGCAGCGCACCCCGTGCCGCCGGTGGAACTGGAGAAACTCCGCGAGCATCTTCTCCTTGGCGATCTGATGGTTGTCCTCCAGCAGCTCGATCCCGTAGATGGAGGCCAGTGCGAACAGCGACTCCCGGATCCACTGCCCGGCGGGGTACTGCTCTTCGATAGCGCTGAGCTTGCGGTGCAGGATCGCCAGGAGGAAGTTGCCGTCGCCTGCCGCCGGCTCGAGGAATGTCTTGTCGACGAAGCCGGGTCCGCTACCCAGCTCTTCTGGGACAAGGTCAAGCATCTGGTCGACCATGTACCGGGGCGTGAAGACCTCACCGTAGGTCCGGACACGGTGCCGACACTTCACGATCAGCTCCTCGATGCTTGTCCGGTTCGAGCCAACGCTTGGGCGGACTGCGGTAGACGGTGAATAGGACCCGCCCTGTGTGGGAATCGCTACTGTCATTCGTTCCAGGGCACCTCGTCCGCCAACTCGCCGCCACAGTCCCCACACGCTCGGCTGGCGGTCCCCCACAACGCGTCCATCGGTGCGTCGCTCATACGTCCTCTCGTCGTTCGTAGGACCCCAGCACGATCGCGAGCGCCTGGTAGGTCGATCCAGCGTCCGACAAACCTACAACGTGCAACACGCAACACATCGCAACGCGCCGGAGATCAGCTAGGGATCAGGCTCCGGCCGAGTGGCCATCACCAGGTTGACGGTGCGCCCCTGACTCTGGGCCGTAGACGGAGCCGCTGGTGGTCCAGCCCGCGAGTCGGCCCGCAGCTTCCGACCGCCAGACGGGAATGGTGTCGAAGTTGCCGACGGATGAGCTGGTCGGACACCATCTCCGATCGTCGGCGCCACCATCAGCGATGACCGGTCTCGGTCTCACGGCGCTCTCACGGCCGCCGGTGCCGGTGCCACTTGATTGTTGGGGGTGCCCGTAGCAGCGCGCGCACGACCCGTCCTAGAGGCCGCGCACGGCTCCCTCCCGAGCTAGCCGGCCGGGTCGGTCAGCGTTCGCAGACGATCCCGTCGCTGTCGGCGTCGCGGTACCAGTGGTACTCCGGGTCCACGCCGACGACGTACGGCCCGTACCCGTTGGCGATCGCCTCCTTGCAGGTGCCGAACTGGGGATCGGTGCCTCCCCCGGCCGGTGGCTGGGGGACGAACGGCTGCGGTTGCGGTGCTGGCTCGGGCGCGGGTGGGGGCGCAGCTGGGGCGAGGCAGGAGTAGGCCTGCGGGCTGGCGGCGTCGGCGGCGACGTACTCCGCCTCGCGGTGGTGCCACCCGTAGCCGTCGCGGGAGTCGTACCGGGCGATGGCCAGGCCCTCCTGGATCAGCGTCAGGCCCACGTCGCGTCCGTCCACGTCCAGGTAGCGGATCAGCCGCCCGTACCGGTCGATGCTGTCCGCGCCCGCCTTGACCAGGACCGCCTCACGGTCCCGGGCCAGCTCCATCATCCGGGCACCGGCCTCCTCGTAGCCGCACTCCCCACGCTCGGGGGTGTCGATCCCGGCGATCCTGATGCGGGCACCGGTGGACACGTCGACGGTGTCCCCGTCCACGATGGCCACGACCGTCGCGAGCTCCCCCGCGGCGGCCTTCTTCTCCGCAGCTTCCTCGGCTGCCTTCTCCTCGGCCGCCTTCTTCTCTGCGGCCTCCTCAGCAGCCTTCTTCTCCTCGGCCGCCTTCTTCTCCGCGGCTTCCTGGGCGGCCTCCTCCTGGGCGGCTCGCGTCTCGGCGGCGAATGCGCTTGCCCTCCTCGGCGCGTGCCTCGGCCCTCTCGGCGCGCCTCGCGTCGGCCGCCTCCTTCTCCGCAGCCTGCTCCGCGGTCTCGTCGTCGGAAGGCTCTTCCGGCGTCGTCGGCACCGGCTCCTCGGTAGGAGCCTCCCGTGTCGCGGCAGGGACGGGCGCGGAGGACACCGCCGCGGGGTCCGACTCCTCGACCCCGACCATGGCCACGACGGACACCGTGAGCAAGACCAGTCCCCCGATGAACGAGGCCACGGTGATCAGCACGCCGATCAGAGCGGCACGAACCATTCCTTCTCCCCATCTGCCTGCTTCGCTGCAGGACATCTCCGGCTGGCGGGGGCCCCTTTCAGGACCCCGCCCCATCAGACCTTCGCGGAGGCAGGTGATGGCACCCCTCGGCACGTTCTGGACGGCTGTGACGTTACCCCGCACCTCCGACAGGCCTGAAGGCTCCGTCACTGTGGTCCTCCATGGGTCGGTGCCTGCGGCTGCACGACCCATGGCAGATTCCCGGGCACGCGTCGACGTCGTCGAGCAGACCGAAGGTCGCCGGCAGGTGGGCGCAGAGCGTGCCGGGAAGCCACCCGCTGTCCCCTCCGGGTCAGTGCCCGGGAGCGAGCGTCAGATGGGACACGCGCCCCGGACTGATGCCTGCCGCCTTGGCCACCACCGAGGGCCTCACCCCTGCCTTGACAGCAGCTCGCACGGCCCGGTTACGTGCTTCTCGAGCCCGCCTCTCCTCGAGCACAGCCCGCTCCAACGCTGCGGCTGCGGCCTCGACCGCTTCAAGCTTCATCCGCTCGTGCGCGGCCGTCGCCCCGATGTCCATCCTTGGTCCCTCCACCGTCGTCGTTCCCGACCGCCAAGGATGCCGGACGGCGAAGACGACGGCGTGAAGGTATCCACAGCCCGGGCTATCCGGCGACGGCGCGCAGGGGGACCAGCAGGGTCTCGCTGTTCAACCAGAACGCCTACGGCCAGGCCGGTGACCGCAACGGCAAGGGCCAGCCGCATGGGCACCTCCCCACGGTACCGGTGCACCTTGCCGGTTGATGGGACACGGGCGATGGAGGCGCTGCGGCCCGCCGGAGCCCCGGTTCAACCCTCCCGTGCCCCGTTGACCTCGCCTGCGTGCATGGTCTTCTCGACTGGGCGGTGCATCATCCGCAGGGCCTGCCTCGATGTCAGGCCCTGCACGCCGCACCATCTCAAGGCGTCTCGGACGCTGAGTCGCTCGTCCTGAACCATCGTGCGCAGTGCCTCCCCTGCGCGTCGTTCGTGATCGGCCACCGCGGCGTCGCGCCGCGCCAGTTCGACGGCGACCGTCTCCCCTGCTCGGGCCAGCCGCTTCTCCCGCGCGGCACGCTCGGCCCGAACCCTCGCCCTGGCCTCCCTGGCCGCCCGCCGTGCCTCCTGCGCCGCCGCTTGATCCGCCATCTGCGATCACACCCTTCCTCGAAACGACGTTCCACATCCCACAGGCAGTACCCAGGACCGTCCCGGTTCCAGCGATCCTCGAGTGACCTCGCGACCCGACGACGTCGAGCACCGACGTCCCCGCCCATTCCCGCTCCGCTCAACTCCCACACACCTCTTGCATCCACGGGAATTTCGACGCGAGTCGCACCTGGGTTGACCGCGTCCCCACCTGCGCTTTTCGGTCCCAGATCGCCCGTTCGACGGAATTTGTCCCGGTGCCTGGAACCGTGTTCAGCGGCCCGTGCTGGTCCAGTCTGCGGACCCCGTCCGCCCCCCATTGCTGCGTTCGGGAAGCGTGACGGCCTCCATCCACAAGCTGACCGCCGGGTCGGGGTATGACTACCTGACCCGGCAGGTCGCGCGGCAGGACGCCACCGAGGTCGGGCACAGCGGGCTGGGCAGCTACTACACGGCCCAGGGCGAGGCTCCGGGTGTGTGGGTCGGCGCGGGCATGGCCGGGATCGTGGGCCTGGCCGCCGGCGAGGAGGTCACCGCCGAGCACATGACCCGCCTGTTCGGCACCGGGGAGCACCCGCTGGGTGATGAGTCCGGGCAGAGCTTGGGCCGTCCGTTCCGGGTGTACCGCGGGCGCGAGGACGTGACCGGATTCCGGATCGAGGTGGCGCGCCGGTTCGAGAAGCACAATAAGGCTCTCGGGTTGCCGGTGGACCACCCGATCTCGGTGGAGGAACGCGCGAGCATCCGCACCCAGGTCGCCCTGGAGATGTTCCGTGCCGAGCACGGCCGCGAGCCGTTCGATGAGCGGGAGCTGGCCGGGCTCATCGCCAAGCAGTCCCGGCCGCGGACCATCGCCGTGGCCGGGTTCGACCTGACGTTCTCCCCGGTGAAGTCGGTCTCCACGCTGTGGGCGGTGGCCGACCGCCCCTTGGCCCTGAGCATCGAGGCGGCCCACCAGGCGGCTGTCCGGGACGCCCTGGGTTACATCGAGAAGCACGCCCTGTTCACCCGCACCGGTAAGGACGGCGTGCAGCAGGTGGACGTGCGCGGTCTGGTCGCCGCGGCGTTCACCCACCGCGACTCCCGCGCCGGGGACCCGGACCTGCACACCCACGTCGCCGTGGCGAACAAGGTGCAGACCGCCAAGGACGGGCGGTGGCTCTCCGTCGACGGGCGCACCCTGTTCAAGGCGATGGTCTCCGCCTCCGAGGCGTACAACACTGCCCTGGAGAAGCACCTGCGACCGCTGGGGATCACCTTCGCCGCGCGTGCAGTTCGCAGTGATGCGCACAGGCGGCCGGTGCGCGAGGTCGTCGGTGTCGACGACCGGCTCAACCAGGCGTGGTCGACCCGGCGGGTGAGCATCCAGGCGCGGCGCAGCGAGCTGGCGCAGGCGTTCCAGGCCCAGCACGGCCGGCCGCCGACCCCGGTGGAGTCGATCCAGCTGGCGCAGCAGGCCACCCTGGAGACCCGGGACGCCAAGCACGAGCCCCGCTCCGAGGCGCAGCAGCGGCAGACGTGGCGGGCAGAGGCCCTGGCCGTGCTCGGTGACCAGGACGGGCTGGCCTCGATGGTGGACGCGGCGCTGTCCGGTGCTCGCACCCACGGGCTAGGGGAGAGCGTCGATGAGGCGTGGGTGGAGCGGACCGCAGCCCGGGTGGTGGACACCGTGCAGGCGTCCCGGTCCACGTGGCAGGTGTGGCACGTCCGGGCCGAGGCCCAGCGTCGCGTCCGCGCCGTCGACGTGCCGCTGGAGCGGGTCGAGGACTGGGTCGAGCAGCTCACGCAGGCAGCGCTGGCGCGTAGCAGGGCGATGACGTCGGCCAAGGCCGACACCATCGTCGAACCGGAACCGTTGCGCCGGGCCGACGGGACCAGCGTCTACACCGTCGCCGGATCTCAGTTGTTCACCTCCACCGCGGTCCTTCAGGCCGAGCAACGGCTGGTCGCCGCTGCCGGGGTCACGGACGGGCGCCGCGCCTGCGAGCAGGACGTGGACGTGGCCCTGCTGGAATCGGTCGCCAACGGGGTGGCTCTCAACGCCGGGCAGGCCGCCCTGGTCAAGGGCATGGCGACGTCAGGGGCGCGGGTGCAGCTGGCGATCGCTCCCGCAGGGTCGGGCAAGACCACCGCCATGCGGGCCCTGGCCCGGGCCTGGGAGTCCTCCGGCGGGACCGTCGTCGGGCTCGCCCCGTCCGCGGCCGCCGCCGCGGTGCTGCGGGAGAACGCCGACACCCAGGCCGACACCCTGGCCAAGCTGGTCTGGCACCTGGAGCACGACCCCGAGCACCTGCCCACCTGGGCCCGGGACATCGACGAACGGGCCCTGGTGGTCATCGACGAGGCCGGGATGGTCGACACCCTGTCCCTGGACAAGGCCGTGGAATTCATCATGTCCCGAGGCGCCTCGGTCCGGCTGGTCGGAGACGACCAGCAGCTGGCCGCGGTAGGCGCCGGAGGGGTGCTGCGCGACATCCGCGCCACCCACGGTGCCCTGCACCTGACCGAGCTGATGCGCTTCACCGGGGCCGCCGAGGGCGGCGCCTCCCTCGAGTTGCGCGACGGTCGCCCCTCCGCGCTGGGGTTCTACCTCGACACCGGCCGGGTGCACGTCGGTGACCTGGCCACCATGACCGAGGACGTCTTCGGTGCCTGGTCCGCCGACCGGGCCCGCGGCAAGGACGCGATCATGCTCGCCCCCACCCGGGAGCTGGTCGCCGAGCTCAACCAGCGCGCCCGCGACCACCGCCTGGACGGAGCCCCCCGCCCCACCGACGAGGTCGCCCTGTCCGACGGCAACCACGCCTCGGTCGGGGACACCGTCATCACCCGCCGCAACGACCGCCGCCTGCAGACCGCACCGACCGACTGGGTCAAGAACGGTGACCGGTGGACCGTGCTGGACGCGCGCCGCGCCGGGGCCCTGGTCGTGCAGCACACCCGCACCGGCCGCAAGATCGTCCTGCCGGCCGACTACGTCGCGGCCAACGTCGAGCTGGGGTATGCCTCCACCGTGCACACCGCCCAAGGGGTGTCGGTCGACGTCACCCACGGCCTGGCCACCGGGCAGGAGTCGCGCCAGCAGCTGTACACGATGATGACCCGCGGCCGGGACGCCAACCACGTGTACCTGGAGGTCGTCGGCACCGGGGACGAGCACGACGTCGCGAAGCCGGACACGGTCAGCCCGCGCACCGCCATCGACCTGCTCGAGGCCATCCTGGCCCGGGACGAGGCACCGGCCTCGGCCTCCACCCTGCTGCGGCAGGCCGACGACCCGGCCGTCCTGCTCGGGGAGTCCACCGCCCGGTACGTCGACGCGCTCTACACCGCCGCGGCCGCAACGGTCGGCACCGAGCGCCTCCAGCGCCTCGACGAGGCCGCTGACCGTCTGGTCCCCGGCATGACCGGCGCGGCGGCGTGGCCGACCCTGCGGGCACACCTGACCCTCATCGCCGCCGCCGGCGGGCAGGACCCGGTGCAGGCGCTGACCGGCGCGGTCACCGCGCGGGAGGTCGACACCGCCGCCGACCCCGCCGCCACGGTCGACTGGCGCCTGGACGACACCGGGATGCGCAACACGCCCACCGGACCGCTGCCGTGGATCCCCGGCATCCCCGCCACCCTGGGCACCGACCCGACCTGGGGGCCCTACCTGGCCGCCCGCGCCCAGCGCGTCACCGACCTCGCCACCGAGGTCGCCGAGCACGCGGTCACCGCACCCACCCCCGAGTGGGCCGCACAAGGAACTGCACCCCCGGCCGATGACGTGCTCGCAGCCGTCGCCGTCTGGCGGGCCGCCAACCAGGTCGAGGCCACCGACCTGCGCCCCACCGGCCCGGCCCACGCCTCCAAGGCCGCAGCGACCTACCAACGCCAGCTGCGATCGCAGATCCAGGGCGACCGCTCCCCCGCCCTGGCCGAGTGGGGACCGCTGCTGGCCCAGGTCGCCCCAGGTGCGGTCAAGGACGCCTTCGCCCCGGTCCTGGCCGAGCGCCTGGCCGCCGCCACCCGGGCCGGGATCGACGCCGCTGCCCTGGTCCGGGAGGCCGCCGGCACCCGGGCACTGCCGGACGACCACGCCGCGGCCGCGCTGTGGTGGCGCGTCGCGCAGCACCTGACCCCGGCCGTGGACACCACCGCCGGGCCCGACCAGCTCCTGTCCACCACATGGGTGCCGACCCTGACCAGCAAGCTCGGGGAGCACCGGGCCCAGGCGATGCAGACCAGCACCTGGTGGCCGGCGCTGGTCACCACCGTCGACCACGCCCTGCAACGCGGCTGGTCCCTGGACGACCTCGCCGCCACCGCACCCACGCCCGGCACCGATGTCGACGACGCCGCGGCCATGACCTGGACCATCAGCACCCTCCTGGACGACCCGACCCACCTGCACCAGGCCGCCGGCCCCCACGAGCAGGACCTCGAGCTGGCCGCAGTCGCTGTCGACCCGCACCCGGTCTCGGTGCAGGCCACCGACGCCGAGTACCGCCAGTACCTCGACACGCTCACAGCCTCCTCCGCCGCCACCGACGTCGACCAGGCCGACGACCTCGACATCGCGCAGGTGAACGCTGGTCTGGCCCTGGCCGCGCAGTACCGCCGGCTCATGGGGCCGCTGGACCCGACCGACACCGACCTACAGCGGGCCTACGACCGCGCGGTCCAGGCGCAGGAATCACCCGTCCCGCTGCAGCGGCTGGCGCAGGTCAACGCGATGGCGCTGCACTACTACGAGCAGCAGCTGACCGCCGGTGGCTGGGCCCGCGACTACCTGACCGACCGGTTCGGCCAGGACGTCGCCGGCCACCCGCACGTGCGCCCCGGGTACGCCCCGACCGGCTGGACCCGGCTGGCCGACCACCTCCGCGCCCAGGGCGTCACCGACACCGAGCTGCAGACCACCGGGCTGGCCACCACCACCAAGGACGGCCGCCTCATCGACCGGTTCCGCGACCGGGCCGTCTTCCCCATCACCGACACCAGCGGGCAGGTGCTCGGCTTCGTCGGCCGCCGCAACCCCTCCACCACCGATGACACCCCGCACGCCGGTCCCAAGTACCTCAACACCCCCACCACGCCCCTCTTCGCCAAGGGCAACCAGCTCTACGGCGCCGACGCCAACCTCATCAAGGCCGGGGCCACCCCGGTGCTCGTCGAGGGCCCGATGGACGCCCACGCCATCACCCTCGCCACCCACGGCCGGTACGTCGGCCTCGCTCCGCTGGGCACCGCCCTCACCGACGACCAGGCCGCGCAGCTGGCCCAGCTCGGCGGCCCGGTCATCGCGGCCACCGACGCGGACCTGGCCGGCCGCATGGCCGCCGAACGGGCCCACTGGCTCCTCGCCCAGCACAACATCCCCACCTTCCACACGCCCCTGCCCGAGGGAACCGACCCCGCAGCCATGCTCCACGACCAGGGCGCCGACGCTGTGACCGGCGCCATCCTCGGCTCCTGCCCCCTGTCCGAGGTCCTGCTGGAGGAGCGGCTGACCAACCTGCCCGCCGACGAGGCGCTCGAGCCGGCGGCCCGGGTCCTGGCCACCGCCGACCCGTCCAGCTGGGACCGCACCTGCACCGAGATCGCCGACCGGCTCGGCACCGACGAACAGACCACCCGCCGGGCCCTGCACCAGGCAATCAGCGCCTGGCACGACGACCCCCACGCGGTCGCCACCCAGCAGCTCGACAACGCCCGCGATGTGCGAGCCCGGCTCGAAGCAGCCGCCCGGCAAGCCCCCGAACAGCGGTGGGCTCCCCTCGCCGACCAGCTCGACACCCGACTCACCGCCCAGGAGGACTGGCCCGCCCTGGCCCACGTCATGCAGCACCTGCACGACGAGGGCCACGACGTCCAGGCCCTGGCCCAGGCAAGCATCACCGACGAGCCCCTGGTGTCCTCCCGCCCGGCACAGGCGCTGCGCTACCGCCTCGTTGTCGTAGTTCCATCCGCGGGCAGCACGCAAGGGCCCAAGGACGCCATCGCCAAAATACCGGCCCGGCCCGAGACCGAACGGGCCCTGTCCCACGAACTATCTCATGGTCCCGTCTCACCCGGACGGTGATTCCTGCCCCATCGCGATGGCGTTCAAACTCATCGAGTCCGCGCAGCGACGCTGGCGAGCGGTCAACGCCCCGCCCCTGGTCGCCCCCGTCCGTGCCGGCGCGACCTTCGAGAAGGGCAAACTCGTCGAACGACCGAGGAATCAGAAGACCAGCAACACGTCGCGTGCTAGGCCGATCTACAGCTCTTGACAATTAATCGGTGGCTTCGTCACCGTGCGCAGTTGCCCTAGTTTTTATCCCTATGGCGCGAGACGTGCTTCAGAACCGCAGCAGTTGAGCGAGAGGGCGGCAAGCACCGTCGAACCGTTTCTGTTCGCTGTAGCGCGAGACGTGCTTCAGAACAAAAGCCTATGACCTTCTGGTCCGTCCACACCGAGGAGTTTCTATTCGCTGGAGCGCGAGACGTGCTTCAGAACGCGATGCCGGCCAGCTGGACTGAGTAGTTCACTGTCTGGTTTCTATTCGCGATGGCGCGAGACGTGCTTCAGAACCCGCAATCGTCTGGCCCAAGCCAGCGGAACCAAGTTTCTATTCGCTATGGCGCGAGACGTGCTTCAGAACGCAACGGCACGAACCTCGCTCCGGCGGCGTTCGTTGTTTCTATTCGCTATGGCGCGAGACATGCTTCAGAACTCGTGCGTCACCGTGCGCAGTTGCCCTACTGCGCCCGAAGGTTTCTATTCGCTATGGCGCGAGACATGCTTCAGACCTCGTGCGTCACCGTGCGCAGTTGCCCTACTGCGCCCGAATGTTTCTATTCGCTATGGCGCGAGATATGCTTCAGAACTCGTGCGTCACCGTGCGCCGTTGCCCTCCTGCGCCCGAAGGTTTCTATTCGCTACGGCGCGAGACGTGCTTCAGAACCGGAACATCGCATCGATGATCAACGAGGGTCACGTTTCTATTCGCTATGGCGCGAGACATGCTTCAGAACTCGTGCGTCACCGTGCGCAGTTGCCCTACTGCGCCCGAAGGTTTCTATTCGCTACGGCGCGAGACGTGCTTCAGAACCGGAACATCGCATCGAGGATCAACGAGGGTCACGTTTCTATTCGCTATCGCGCGAGACGTGCTTCAGAACGAGCGGGTCAGAAGGTACATCCAGCGCTTCATCAACAGTTTCTATTCGCTATGGCGCGAGACGTGCTTCAGAACTCGAAGAGGTCGCACGAGCCGTAGATGTCCTCGCCTCGTTTCTATTCGCTATGGCGCGAGACGTGCTTCAGAACAAGCCCGATCCGACTCCGCCAGCAGTCATGACCTTCGCGTTTCTATTCGCTATGGCGCGAGACGTGCTTCAGAACAGAGGAACGCTAGTGCTTGCGATGGCCGGCGTGGTTGGGTTTCTATTCGCTATGGCGCGAGACGTGCTTCAGAACAGATCGAGATCGCACTCACGGTGGGCATCTTGTTGTTTCTATTCGCTATGGCGCGAGACGTGCTTCAGAACACTCACCGAACATGCAGCAGGACTTCACGAAGGACGAGTTTCTATTCGCTATGGCGCGAGACGTGCTTCAGAACCCGCGACGGGTCCCGACAACAGTGACGTGGTTCCGTTCGTTTCTATTCGCTATGGCGCGAGACGTGCTTCAGAACGGGCTGGGTCGACATGCTGGACGCGGAGATGTCCTCGGTTTCTATTCGCTATGGCGCGAGACGTGCTTCAGAACGGCAACAACGCCGACGAGAAGGCGCGCAAGCTCCTGTTTCTATTCGCTATGGCGCGAGACGTGCTTCAGAACCACGACCCTTCGCGAGGTCAGCGGCGTCATCAACGAGTTTCTATTCGCTATGGCGCGAGACGTGCTTCAGAACCCCTTCGTCTCGATGTCTGCGGACCTGGATGTCGAGTTTCTATTCGCTATGGCGCGAGACGTGCTTCAGAACGAGAATCGTCGAGAGGAATCATCATGAGCTCCTGGCCCGTTTCTATTCGCTATGGCGAGACGTGCTTCAGAACACGATACCGAGCTGGCCGATGAGTTCATCGCTGAGGTTTCTATTCGCTATGGCGCGAGACGTGCTTCAGAACCCTTGGTCAGCCACGAGCACTCTGACCAGCGACGTTACAGGCTGGTGGCACACCCGGCAAGGCGGAGCCGGCAGAACCGTAGTGGTGAGGCGTTCCCGGAGTGTTCAAGTGCTGGTCACCCGCCCTGCACACCCGAGGTTCCGGTTGGGCAATGGCCCACCCAGTGTCCCTGGAGCTCAACGGAACGATCGCGGACGAACGTGAGGTTGGTCAGAGGACGCACCAATAGAGCACTTTGCTCGTCGGTTCGGCCTGACCGATGCACCGCACGTCGTCCCAGCAGACAGCACACTGGGGGAAGAGGTAGAACGAATCCTGCTCCAGGTCAAGGATGGTGTTGGCGCGCAGGACGACATGGGCCAGCTGCTCCTCATCGAGGGTCAGGATGAAGACGGATCGTTGCGTGCGGTCCCCGACCGACTGCAGCAGCGCGGCAAGTCGGGCTCGTCGTGAATCGTCGCGGACATCGTAGGCCGCAACCACCGTCCTCAACGCCATGACAGACCTGTCCATGCCACGTCGGGGTCAGAGATACTTGCAGCGAGCCGCTGCGCCTGCCGGTACAGGTGACACCGCCACGTCCCCGAGAAGCCCGGAAGAGCACCGCGGGTCATGCGCAACATCCGCCGCTCGTAGCCAGAGAGCATCTCTTCCCGGCCCGCCCTGGTCAACAGGATTCCCGTTCGTCCCGTTTCACGATGCGCGTGGCCCGGCGTCAGGCGCCTGTGCCGTGCTGCCTCGAGGACCACCTGATCCACGATCAACGGCCGGAATTCTTCCAGCAGGTCCAGGGCCAAACTAGGGCGGTTACCATCGTCCGAGTGCAGGAGGCCGATAGCTGGGTCAAGCCCCGCGGCGGCCACGGCGCTGACGCACTCTCCGAGGAGGACGACGTAAAGGAATGATAGCGCTGCGTTGGCGACGTCCATCGGAGGCTGGCGACTGCGGTGCTCGAACATCAGGTCGGCGGGGAACAATGAACCGAAAGCTGGAAAGTACGCGGCTGCGGCCGCACCCTCGACACCCATGATTTCTTGGGCAGAGGAGGTCTCGGGCAAGAGTCGGAGGCTCCGCTGCAACTGACTGACCGCTGCCGGGACGTCGTCGCGGTGGGCTCGTCGACCGAAGCGCTGGAGCACCACCGCCTGCTTTCGGATCTTCGCTTCAACGATGGCCCGGCCCAGAGCCACGGCGTCCTGGGATCCCTGCGCCGCCAGTTGCGCCCGGACTCGTTCGACACGCGTCACCCCGGCTGCCTGCAGACTACCCAGGTAGCTCCCGCGCCTTGACGCCAATACGACGTCGACACCGTTAGTCAACGCCCATGACCGGGCACCCGCGCTGAGTCCGACGCCGCCAAAGAGCACGATTCTGCTGACTCGCGAGGTGGGCACCGATAATAGATCGACGTCCTGCGCAGACTCGACCAGTAGCCGTCCAGCGGCAACGCGAACGCGAGCGCCCTGGGTGGCCACATACACCACCTTGTGCTCCGGCTCCTCCACCCCGGCCTCGGAGAGTACCGGCGGGTATCGTAGACCGAAGTCCTCGCCAAGGAAGGAAAAGCCCTCCTCGAAAGACATGATTGCCGTGTCCTCGGAACCTAGTTTCATGCCCATCCGTTCCAAGGCGCGCGAGGTGTGACGTAGCGCCTCCATGCCTTCACCCCGATCAGAGACTGCGATGGCCACGTTGTCGGCGTAACGGACCACCGAGAAGCCAGCCGCCAACACGGCCTGGTCCACTTCGACGAGGATCAGGTTGGACAGCAGAGGCGACAGTGCACACCCCTGCGCTAGCCCTCTCACAACCCCACGTCCGCCGCCAGGACGCTGTACCTTGCGGTCTAGCAACAGGTCCACGACATCCAACAGTTGCCCATCGTCGACCAACGCGCCCAATCGACGGCGGGAAACGGCGACCGGAGAGCTGGGAAAGCAGTCGTCGATGTCCGTGAGGGCCACCCACCTGAAGCCTTCGTCGCGGTGGCGGGCGAGTTCCTGGACTGCGTCCGCAACGCCCAGTCCGGGGCGGTAGGCGTAGGACGCCGGTCCGAGCACGGGATCGACGATGGGTACAAGGACGTCGTGCAGTGCGCGCTCGACGACTCGATCCCGGATGGTAGGGACTTGCAGTGTGCGGTCATGGTCCTCCAGTCGGACCTCCACCAGGTCCGCGGGCCGGTAGGCTCCCCAAGCGAGATCGGCCTGCAGCCGGATCAGTTGCTCGTCGAGATGCTCGGCGAACCGGGTGGTCCCTCGGGTCAACTGTCCGTCCTCGCCGTCTCTCTTCACCACCGCCGCCCAGGCCTCGCGCAGCGCGCGCTCGCTGAATGCACGGTCCGCGAGGAGGCCCATGTCGGTCAGGCCCCTGCCGGCCTGGTCAACGGGCGCATCTGTCGCATGTCGCGGGGAGCTCCCATGCAGTCGACGGTGGTAACGCCCATCCCCTTGAGGGTGAAGGACCCGACTCCCGTGTAGGGGGCAAGGCGCAGGAGTGCCTCTGCGACGTCGCTGTCGGCCGTCGCGCGCAGCACGATGGATCCCTTGCATGCGGACACGACCTTGAGCGTTGAGGGTAGTCCCCTGGTCCGGCGTTCGGCCGCGGAGAGCACGTCGCTGACCACACTCAGGTCGCTCGCCCACATCTGGGGTCTTGGCGGGATCGGTATGGGGCTCCACAGTCGCCATGCCCGATGGAGGTTTCTGACGATCGTGTCCGGCACCGGCAAGGGGGTCGTCCGGTTTCTGGTACTCCAGGTCGTGGGCTCGTGGAAGGTCAGCCTCCATCGGTCGGCATGGCTCCACGTGGCCAGAGCACCCCACGACTCCGCGTGCAGCAGCTGCACCTGGCGGACCGTACCGTGCTGGCTGCCCAGTCGGATCGCTGCACCCGGCCTGGCGTGCTCGTGCAGTCGGTCTTCCGCGAGCTCGCTCACGATTCCTACCTCCACCTCCAGCCCGCCTGCTGCCCAACCCGGGCCGACAGCGTCTACGGTGCGGGGGTACAGCGAGTACGGCTTGTCCGTCGCGCGGTGATCGGATCCGTCGAACCATCTCGTCATGGCGGCGTGGACGAACTCGGGCGTCACCCTCTGCGGGTCGATCCCGGCGATGCTGATCAACCAGCGGCTAGGCATCGCCGAAACTCCTCCACCGGGCGAGGGCATGACAGCCGTCGACGCGTCCCTGCGCATCGCGGTGCTCTCTGTAAGGGAAGACCACATCGGTGCGCGACGACGCCATGGCCGTTATCCGGGAGACGATCACCAGCGTGTCTGCACGTGGCTCGGGGAGCCCGGTCACCTCGCCCTCGCTCCAGACCTCCACCAGAGGAACGTCGCAGCCCTGCACTGTGATCGTGCCGGCCACCTGCTCCCGGTCCTGGGTCCGTGCTGGACCTGTGGGCTCCGGTGGCCACATCGTGATGGCGGCATCGCCCTCGTAAAGGGTGACAGGGTGCGAGGTGAGGTTCAGCACCCGAACCGGCCCTTGCTGCTGGTCACGTGGCTGCATGTGTGTGCTCGCCGTCCGGTGGGTGGATGAAGAGGCCGTCGCGGATGGCCAGGGCCGAGAGCTCGGCCACCTCGGGTTGAGCGGGATCGACCCTGGCTACGAGGAAGCAAGGGCTGGGTTCTGCGGGGTCGTTGGAAGACTCTTGGTTCAGGAGCAGCGGCACGAGCCGCGACCAGGGGCGCCGGGCGGCCGGGGGGATGATGGGGGTGCCGTTGGCTCGTCCGGGACCGCCCAGTCCGTGACCGACAGCGATCGCCACGGTCTTGGGCAGCCGGGCGGCCAGGTAGACCGTGGCCCGGGGATATGAGGTCAAGGTCTGGGTGATGGCGGCGATCACCGCCCGGGTGGCCGACTCGAAGTCGGGTGCCGTTTTCGCGCCTGTTGCCGGCGCACCGGGCTGGTGAAGGGTGACGGATACCGGCCTGCCATGCTCGTCCAGAATCCCCACGACGTGGCATCGGTCAGTTGTCAGGCCACGAGGGGCGAAGGAATGGCTGTTGGGGGTCAGGTACACGCTCAGCAGAACGCTGCGGACATCGGGGTCCCCGTCTGCGGGCAGTTGTGGTCCGATGCTCACCACCTTTGTGTCCGGAAGTTCCTCCCCACCACCCTTTGCCATCCTCCACGTGATCGCTTGCTCGCCGTCGCCCCCGAACTCGATGAGTCTGGTGTCCTTCGGGGCGTGCATGCGGTACCCCACAGCCAGCGCTACGGCGTAGAGCATGTTGGGGGCGATGGTGAAGCTGGTTCGCGTGTCGTCCTGAGCCATCAGCAGCTGGAGCTTGTGGGTGACCGAGGCGACCTGGTCGGAAAGGTCCCACACTCCCTGCCGGGGCTGAGCGATGATGTGCTCGGCGACGACCTTCTCGTCACCGTAGGTGTTGCCGAACTCCGACTCCATGTCGGCGTACAGGTCCGGCATCCAACCCCCGATCAGGCGGACGTAGTACAAGGTGCCGCGTTCTTTGGTGACCCGCGCCTGGGTGAGCAGCAGGATGACCAGCAGCACCGCGCTGACGATGCTGATGAGCAGACGGACCCACTCGTGGTTTTCCGTCCAGACCTCGATCACCACCGATCCTGCGGCCGCAAGGGTGACGGCAAGGATGGTGATGCCGGAGGCCAGCACGGGTCGGCGGTGGCTCCACAGGTCCACCCACTGCTCCGCGAGTCTTTCCTGCGATCTCTTCAGCTTCTTCCGGGGGTACCGCAGACCGGATGGAGGAATCATGCGACGCTCATCGGCCGCAGGAAGAGCAAGCCTCCCCGGCCCATGTCGGGGACCTCGACGTGTTCGAACACCTGTGCGCGGGCTTTCGTCGCGCGGCCCTTCGCCTGGGCCACCTGACCCAGGTCGTGCCACGGGACGGTCTGCGAGATCACCACTTGTACCAGTTGAGCAGCGTCCAGTGGTTGCTGGTGCTGCACCAGTCGCGCCGCGTACGCCCGGTGACCGGCCCAACGAAGCCGGACCAGAACGGTACCGTCGAGGTTCCAGCCGTGCAGGAGGGAGCTCTTGGGTGGTGTCTCGGGCAGTTCTTCCTGGTGGAAGCCGTCGAGATCCTGCCACTGGTAGGTCATGCCAGCCTGAAGGCGACGCACCTTCTCCCAATTGGTGAGAACACCCCCGGTGAGATACCACTCCATCACGGTCTCCTGCTTCCGACGAAGGTCGACATGGTGTGCTGGGCCTGGTCCAGAGGCATCAGTCTTGGCCCGGCCGCGGGCTCGGGGGCCAGTTCCACTCGGCCGTATCCGCGACTCGCACCGCCCCCGAGACGTACGAATCCTTCGTGGAGGTCCTGGGCCACCAGACGGACCAGGGCCTCGAGCAGGCGCCAGGCGTCACTGGGCGGATCAAGTCGCTCGATGACCACATCGAAGGTGCCTTCGATGATGACCTCGTCGGTGAACAATGCCGAGTCTTTCGCGCCGCCGGTGAACCTGTCTATGGCCACGTGTTCGAGGGTTTCGGTGCGAGCATCTCGGACAGCGCTGTCGAGAATGCGGACTGAGGCCCGCCGCCCGCCTGTCGGGCTCGTGAAACCGAACAGCTCGCAGGAGAGGCACACACCGCACCGCTGCTCCGGACAGTCCGCCAGGCCGAGGGTGTGCAGCATGTAGTCGAGCCGCGACCGCAGGATGCCTCGCACGCTGCGGCCGGGGATCACCAGGTCCTGACCCATCCTGACGACCAGGTTGACCCTTGGTCGGGTCGTGCTTTGTGTGGTTTCGCCCGTACCGAAGTGGAGCGGTTCGACGATGCGCAGCGGGATGACGATGGTCGCCCGGGGCTCTGGATCGGCGATGGCGACCTCGTCTGTGGCCACCACCGTGCACAGCTCTGGCCCGTGGTGGGTCAGGTAGAGGAGGAGGTCACGCTCGTCGGACAGGTCCAGGGTCCCTGTGCGAACCTCGACCACCTGCGAGTCACCGCGACCGTTGGTCACCGAACTTCCCAACAGCGGGTGCCACGTGCCGAGCGCCTCGCTGACGACCGCCGACTCCCCCGGTGTCGGGTTCTCGAGCAACCAGAACGTGATGAACTCGGTTCCGGGCGGGAGGCGCCGGACGTGACGCTTCGTGCTTTCCCGCGCCGCGCCCCTGTATCGATCTACTGCCGTGGAATGCTCGTCGAGGAAACCCTGGTCACCGCGGTCCGGGGTTCTGCCACCCAGGACGCACAGTCGACTGGCGTTGGGGTCTTGGCCTCCCCGGCCCATCAGGCGAACCAGGTCCGTGTCGCCGACGCCTCGGGACTGCAGGTGCTGACGAAAACTGCCGGCCAGCGTGGTGCCCGGCATCACGCTCCCGTTGCCCAGCTCGACGACCGGGACGGCGTCTGGTCCGCTGATGCCGGTGGCCTCGCCCAGGATGGGCGTCGACTGCGGGGCCATCACCCCGCCTGGGCTGGTCAGCCGGATGGTGGCCGTGAACACCTGCACCGTGCGCAACCGGGTGACGTTCATACTGCGGCTCCGCAGCTCCGTGTGGTGGCCAGGGCACCGTAACCCTCATGACGGCGTAGACCCAGACCCTGCATGGCGAGGGTCTGCAGTGCCGTGTCGGTCAGGGGCTGTGCTGTGCGAACCAAATAGGTCGTGCCCGCCGCCACGACTCTCTCCTCCGGCTTGGGAAGGCCAGAGGCTGCGTGCCAGCCGCCGTGGACGTCCCATCGTGGATCGCTCCAGGGGTTGGTGAGGCGAACCTCTGCCTGAAGCAGATCCTCCAGCTCGGCGGTGTCGGGGACAGGGGCCGGGCGTCCAAACTGGTCGACGAAAACGCCAGGGGAGGCGAGCCGCAGGATTGCTTGCCTGTCTGATCCGGGCACTCTCTCCAGGGTGGGTGCTGGGCCCGCGGTCAGTTCGATCGTCGCCATTCCTTGGGTCGAGCCGGCGCCCCCTAGCACCACTCGACCCGTGCACAAGTCGAGCAGTTGGGTGAGCAGATCGACGGCCCCCTTCCTGCCCGCGATTCCCCCGCGGAACACCGTGCCGCGCGGGACGACCTCGCGCTCGAACAGTCTGGTGTCGACTGCGGTGCCACTCTGTCGTGAGATCTCAACATGCATGTCCCGTCGCAGGCCCCGCGGACGGGCGCCACGGTCTGGTGGACCGTCCGGTGCGGGTAGCTGCCCTGTAGCTTCTTCGAGCGGTCCACCGCAGGTCGGGCATTCTCCAGCGGTTGGACACTCCTGGTCCAAGGCACGATCCCACGCCGGTCGACACTGCGGTGACGGCCGTCTCTTGTGACGCAGGATGGCGTGCGACAACGGGAACCCGCCGGTGTAGCTCGGCCGGAAGATCAGGTCACCTTCGAACAGGGCTTCGAACTCGGTGCGCCGAGGGTGCTCGGGCGTGGGTGCGCCGTGAGCGTTGATCCATACCTTCGCCAGCGCCCCTCGCAGGACACTCCCTGGCACGTGGGTGAGCGTCGTTCGAATCTGGCCGCCCCGTGGCCGAGAGCCTAGCGTCGCGGCCTGTTCCAGGGTGATGCGGACGTCGAGCCAGTGATCCATCAGTCGCCTTCCTCGATCGTCCAGAGACCCAGCTCCCTGAGCGAGTCCTGGTTCAGCTCTACCCCGCCGGTGACTCCGACCCAGCCGAAGCCACGTCGGCGCATCCCCCCGAGGAGGTGGATCGCCCTGGCTGCGGCCGTCAGGGCCAACGCCTCGGCACGGGCTTGTTCACTCCCGGTGCAGTCGATCCGGTCCACGCGGAACTGCGCCTGGCGGGTCTGGCCGACCCTGGCGCGCAGCAACATGTCCTGGGTGCTGGTGTGCGTGTCGGGATCGATGGAGACACGGAACCTCTCCGCCGGTGCTACCGCGCCCGCCTCACCATCGGCCGGTACGACGAACCAGTGCCACGGGCTCGGCACCTCCGCACTGCCGAAGATCTGCTCCAGGCGGCGCGGCGGCAGCCCGAGCACACGAGCTGCAGCGTCACTCATCAATCCCTTGATGTGCGACTCGCGCAGAGGATCGACGAGGTCGACGGTGGCGTCGAAGCCGGCTCGGGCCTGGCCGGTCGCGATGAGGAACGGTGAGTGGAAGTGCACTGTGAAGGCGAGGGACGTCATCGGGAGTCCTCCTGCGACGACCGACCACCTGGGTGGGGGTCAAGGTCGGCGGCAACCTGCAACGCCCACTGGACATCCTCCAGGTGACCTTCCGGCGTCGTGGACGAGCCGACCAGGCGTTCCACCAGGTGGCGCGTCCCCTGTCTGCGCGTGACCTCCGAGACGAGTTCCCATGCCTCTGCTGCCTCGTGGTTCGCCGCCGCGTGCATCATCACCGTCGAACGATGGGCACGAGGCACAGAGGCGAAAGTCCGGATGGTCTCAAGATGGGCGCGCAACCATGTCGCGGGTCGTGGTGCGGGATGGCCACTGTCGGGTTGTCCGCGCACTGAGTCGCGCCAGGCGATCCACGAGTTCATTCCCTGCTGCTTGGCGTCGTCGAGGCCGTCGGAGGCCTCGCGGATCGCGTCGCCGAGGGGGCGCTTGGCATGGTGGATCGCTACGCCGACGGACAGCGTCGGAACGGTGAGGCCCTCCAAGGACCGGCTTTCCTGGGGGCTCCAGGTAGCCGCGAGGGCACGGTCGAACTCCGAGCACAGGGTGACGACGAAGTCCCACACGGCATGCGCGCTGACGGATGCGATCAGGTCATCACCCCCGATCACGTGCGGGATCAGTGCGACGTCGGCGACCTGGCCTGAAGCGCCGTGCAGGAGGCAGTGTCGTGAGGTGGCGTTCAGGACGGCCGTGGTGGTGGCGGACTCGATGGCCCGGGTCACCTTCCCCTTGTTCACACGCTGGGTCGCCGCCGCCACGAAAGCACCTACAGCGTTCCCGTCAGCACAGATGAGCGCTACCCGGGTGGCCGCGTCCTCCGGGTGGCGGCGTCTTCCTGTTGATCGGGCACCTAGGGCTGCGAGTGCGCTCAGGTCGTCGGGGACGTTCAGATGGACGTGCGGGTGCTGCGCACGGAGCTCATCCCACAGGCGACGCAGTGACCATGCACGTTCACGGGCTCGGTAGGCGGCATGCTGCTCGCGCAGTCCACAGTCCTGGCACCGCTCCGCCTCCGCGGTCGGGGGCGCCGAGGAGCTCGCCCCTCTCGGCACAGCCGTAGACCTGCGGCATTGGCGACATGGCCGGGCGGCTGGGTTCTCCAGTCCAGGGGGAAAGGACTGCAACCACCCCTCAGGCCTGGCTCGTCTGAACTCCGCGTACGTGGCCGGCTGGCCGCTGGACCACGTCGCGGTCAGTGCCGCTGCGGGGAGGGAGGCTCTGAGTACTCTCAGGGTCGTTTCTGCCTGCCGTGCGGCAGGCACCGTCGGGTCCGCCGCGCGGAGGCTGACGATGCCCGAGACGTTGCCAGCCTCGACATTCCATTCCCACCCCGACGAGGTGTCCAGGAACTCCGTCCACAGTTCCTCGTCCGTCGCCTGGCTGAGCATGGACGATGCGCCCCGCAGGCCCCGAAGATCTGGGCTTCGGAAGAGCCAGTCCTGGATTCGGATGATACCGACGTCGAGGTAGTGCACCGTCAGCGTCTCCTCTGCTCAGGGACACCCGGCACGGTCCGGGCGTCTGCCGTGTCCAGCACCTGCTCAGTTGCTGGCTGCTCGGCGGTGGGCAGCGCGACGAACGGCGTGATGGTCCTCGTGCGTTCGCGACTGGTCCGTTGGTGCCCGATGGATTCCTTCCAGAAGTGGAACGGGGCCTGTTCCGGCGGTCCTTCGTGCCGTGGGTAGGACACGAGCTGGGGGTTCACGAAGTCTTCGGTGACCATGTGAGCCAGAGCACGCCAGGTGCGGACGACGGGAGCGGGCGCGGCGGCCACGAACGCCTCCACCGCCGCGTCCGCGGTCAGCGCGTCAGGTGGGTCCTCGGAGTCACCGGTCCACCGGGCGGGCATGTCGGCCAGGTGGAGGGTGACACCGGACCGGGCCGCACCCAGCCCGAACGGCTTACCGCCGCCCAGCCGAAAACGCGCCGCCTCGGCTGGCACGTCAGAGTCGTGCCATGCCGCGAGCCACCGCGCCGGGTCCACTGCGGCGATCAAACTCCCGACCTGTTCGGTGGACAAGCCCTCGAAGAAGATCTGGACGGTGAATACCGAGCCGACCGGTGCGCACGCCCGGTGCACCACCTCGTCCTGGGCCGCCCCAGCGGTCTGGGCCTCGATCCGTGCGGCGCGGCCTGGCCAGGAACTGGTCCAGTAGCGTTTGGAACCTCGGATCGGGCGAGGCTGCCCGTGGTCCGCCGAGGCCCCCCACTCGCGCAGCGGCCGCTGAGGCGCCAGCGGCAGGCGCCGCTGCGCCTCGGGATCATCGGCCATGATGCTCTCTCCGGCGAGATTAAACTGTCCGGCTCCGGGGCGTGGAGAGTCGACACGCGGCAGCGTGAGCACCTCCAGTACCGGCGCGGACGAGAACTGACCGCTACCAACCCACACGTGCCCGGCATAGGAATGCTGTTCTGCACCCCGCCCTTCCTTGACCGCCGCCTTCTCGTCCGTCGTCAGCTGCTCGATCGAACCGAACATCTGACAACTGGGGCACAACAGGTCGGTGCGGCAGGGACTGGCGTCACCCGCGCGCTCGCCCGCGCTGAAGTGACCTGCTGACCTCCAGATCTGGGATAGGCCGACCCATGTCACATCTTTATGCGTGTTGCGCTGGACCCAGACCGGCTGGCCGCGTTTAAGGATCTCTCCTCCCGGGCCTCGGGCGACGAGCCGTCTCCCAAGGGTCTTCCCTCCCCGCCCTCGGTTGTAGGCGCGATCTCCGACAGGCTCATAGAGCCAGCCGTCCAGACCGGGGACCGCACCGCGCAACCCAGGGTTGGTCTTACGGTCAGCGAGCCCCGCTGCCGCATGGTTGAAATCGCTGACCACCTCCGGGTCGACGAGGACCGTCCCCGCCCTGAGCTGGTCGAGACTCTGTGGTCGGCGGACTGCCCGGAACTTCCAGCGGTCCTCAGGCCCTTGTCGTGCTCGGGTGTCGGAGACGAGGAGGGTGTACTCGCCCGCGTCGTGGAAGAACACCTCCGCTGCCAAATGAGGCCTGCTCATGGACGTCTCGACTGACAGGTGTGCCCCGGTCCGTACCTGCTCTCGTTCATGCAGCCCGGCGCACTTGATCATGGGCACCGAGACCACGTCGCTCTCCGGCACGATGTAGAGCCGAAGGGAGGTGACCTCTCCCGTGTGTTGGTCATGCTTGACATCAGCAACGAGGGCCAGCTCGCGCTCGTTGCCCCGCGACATCTGTTCGCGGTACGCAGGCACGAACTCCGTATCGAATACGCGCAGGCAGCTCCCGGAGAGGGCTTCGTGCATGGAGCGGAGGGCCCCGCGTATTGTCGATCCCCTGAGCGGTAGGACAGAGGGGACGTCAGTCGGTGAGGCGGCGTGGGCGGTCGAGATGGGTGTCGTCGCCGTGAACGTGACGTCTAGCCACCCGCTGCGGGTGCCAGGCTCCGCACGCCGGTGCCCCACAGGACGTGCCCTGCGTTGGTCGACGGCGGGCGCGATCGGTACGAAGTTGTATGGATTGATAAACTCCACCATTGCGCTCCGCCTCGTAGTTCGAACTCGTCAAGGTTCTTCTACAACTCTGTGCTGCAGCACGCTAGCGGGTTTATGTCGCAACACCCCCCACCCCCGGGATGCGTGTCGCTATCTGCTCCCACAACAGGGCAATGGCGCCCTTCTGCGATCCACCGCCCCAGAGGCGGGCATCGGCGACCGAGGATCGGGTGCTCTTGCACTCGATTGCGGACTCGCGGGGCGGGAAGTACGCGCGGACCGTCCCAGCAACGGTTCCGCACAGAAACCTCAGATCACACATCACGATCTGCCAGGGTGCCAGCGCAGGTGGGCCAGTCCAGTACAGCCACCACCCTGCCTACTTCCCCTGGGCCTGGACGGTTGGTGGCCGGAGTCGTAGTGCGGCCGTAGGATCCGCCGGGTCCAGGGGGTGCGGCCGTAGCTGGCGGTGGTGGTCGACGTCGCCGGTGTAGTGCCGTGCCCGGGGTTCGTGTGCGTCCTGGAAGCGGACGTGGGCGGGTCGGGCGGGCCAGTCGTGGTGGCGGTTGTCGCAGGCGGTGCGTAGTCGGGTCTTGCGGCGCTCGAAGAAGGCGGGCAGTGCGTAGCGGTGCCATTCCTCGAGGGCGTCGCTGGCGATGGCCTGGCCGGCCTTGCGGCGCTGGTCGGCCAGGACGGCGATCTCGTGGACCAGGTGGGGGTGGGTGGGCCAGCACGGCGGGATGATGTAGGAGGGGTCCCAGACGTGCTCGGTGTTGACCCATTCGACGACGGCCTCGAGCCATTCCCAGAGCTCGGTCCGCATGGGTGGGTCCTGGATGGTGCCGGGGTCCCAGGGGCGGGGCAGCTTGCTGGGGTGGCCGACGGTCTTGCGTGGCGCGTCGTCCCCGTTGAGGGCGATGTCGAGTTCCCGGTAGGCGTGAACGATCATCGGGCCGGGGGCGGGGAAGGGCCTGGCCAGCGGGTAACGTGCCCGTCCCTGTTCTCCTGCCTGGTGGGTCGTGCTCACCGGTCGTGTTCCGCTGTGACGAGGCCGTGCTGACGGGCTGCGGCCAGGGCGTCGGTGGTGCGGGCCTCGGGACTGATCGTGGCGCGCTGGTGGCCCCCGATCTGGTCGCGGAGCATGGCCTGGTCGGCCAGGAGTCGCCTGCCGGGTCTGCCGTCGATGCAACGGTGGAGCCGGGCCATGACGGGTTTGCCGTTCTCGGAGATGACCAGGGCGTGTCGTTCCTTGATCTGGCGGATCTCCGATCCGGTCAGCACGGGGATGTCCTCGGCCGAGTAGGTGCGTCCGCCGCGGTGGCCGGTGTTCCAGGTGGCCCGGCCGACGCGGACCTTGCCGACCAGGTCGGAGACTTCCTGGTTGAAGGCGACGTCCTTGGACCCGCCGAACAGGACCAGGTTGTTGGTCAGGCCGAGCACGGCGCGGGCCTCTTGCTGGCCGAAGATCGAGTCGAGCTGGGCGCGGGTCTGCGCGGCCCAGATGAAGGACAGGCCCAGGGCCCGTTCGTTGGCCATCCGGGTGCGCAGGGTGGGCAGGGGGGCGGTGGAGGGCAGCTCGTCCAGGCAGGCGAGCAGGGGCGGGCACAACCTGCCCCAGCCGGACCGTTGGGCCATGCCCAGCGCGGTGTCCAGGACGTGCTCGGCCAGGGCGGTCATCAGCGGGGAGGCCGAGGCGTAGGGGTCCTCCCGGCCGAGCAGGTAGATGGTGCCCCCGCCGGCGAGAACCTGCCCGATGTTGGTCCCCGGTCGCCCGGGGCCGGGGACGCACCGCTGGCGCATCGGTTCCTGGAAGAACAACGACAGTGCCTGTTGCACGGTGGTGACGGTGTTGCCGGCGGTCCGTTCGTCTCCGTGGAGGGCCCCGTGCAGCAGTCCGTGCCAGAACCTGGCGGCCTGGGGGTGGGTGCGCAGGATCTCTGAGGGTTCGACGGTGGAGCGCGGGTCGGCGACCCACTCCAGCACGTCGTCCAGGGTGCGGCTGGTCAGCGCGGCCGCGTGGAAGTAGGCCTGGATGACCTTGGCGGCCTCGGCGGCGTAGAACCGGGCGGCCTGGTCGCCGTACCCCTCGGCGACGGCACCCTTGATCGTGCCGGCGGTGAACGCCTTGGCCCGCCGCTCGGCCACGACCGCGTCCACGCACCCCTCGATCGGGTCCCACACGAGCTCCGGGAGTCCGGGCACCAACCCGAACGGGTCGAGCACGACGCACGGTCGCCCGTCGCTGGAGCGGGCGGTGAACGTCAGGAGCAGGTCGTCCGGTTTGGTGAGGGTGACCAGGGCCGCCCCGGGAGCGTCGAGCAGGGCAGGGGTGAGCAGGTCCAGGGTCTTTCCCGACCCTTGGGGCCCGATGACCCCGGCGGTGCGGTCCCACGGCACCCACAGGTCCACCCCGGCGGGGGCGGTGGACCGTCCAAGGTTCCATCCTGCGTCCCGAGGATCGAACCTGGTCCGTGCCCGCCGAGAAGGGTTCACCTCCCCGGCCTGGGCGGGGCCGCGGCGCTGGAAGAGGCCGGGCAGGTTGAGATTCATCGTGCGTCCTTTCCGTAGAGGTCGGGCCGGATGACGGCCCTGTGCCTGCGGAGCCGGGGTAGACCCAGCAGCGACGCGGCCTCGGTGCGGGAGGCCATGCCCCGCAGCCGGCCCGGTCCCCAGCGCCGGTAGGCCACCACGGACAGGCCCAGAGCGCCGAGCAGGTTGACGGCCGCTGTGATGAGCACCCAGGTCCGCAGCGCCCCCGGTTCGGCGACGACGCCGGGGTTGGTCAGTCCGGCGCCGGCGTCGCCGCGCAGGAGGCCGGGCAGGCTGGGGAAAAGCTCGGTGGCGGGGGGCCAGCCCCAACCTCCGCCGGCGAGGAGGTTGGCCACGGCCCGCCCGGTATGCACCCCCAGCACCGCGATCAGCATCAGGGTCAGCAGGATCGCCAGAGGGATCTCGTAGGTCCACGGGTGCGGGTTCTTGAGTCTGTCCTGCTGCATCGCTTCCTCATCTCCGGGTCGGGGGAACTGTTCTGCGTCCTGAAGCGGACGAGGACGGTCCAGGGACTCAGCTGGGTGCTTTCGGGTTGTCGTCGATGTTGCCCAGGCGCCAGATCTCGAAGATGTTGTTGTCCAGCGCGCGGCTGTAGCTGAAGAAGCCGACGCCCTTGGCGGGGTTGGCGGCCTCGATGCTGGTGCTGGTGGCCGGGTCCCAGACGAACCCGACGTGCCCGATGGTGTGCGGGCCCAGGTAGGAGTCGAAGAAGAACAGGTCCCCCGGTTGGGCCTGGTCGAGCGGGACGCGGAACCCGTTGCCCATCGCCAGCCAGTCCCGCTGGGCCTGGGCGGTGCGGGGGGCGGTGATCCCGATCTGGGCCATCGCGGTCTGGGTCAGTGAGGAGCAGTCCCAGGCGTTCGGCCCACCGGCGCCCAGGATGTAGGAGTCCCCCTCCTGTCCGGCCGCGAACGCCAGCATCTGGGCCACCCGTTCGCTGCTGACCGGGGGCAGGTCGGGGTTGCCGCCCTGGCCGTCACAATGCAACGGGTCTCCCAGCACCAATCCACCCCCATACTGCTGGGCGTAGTACAGGACGTCGTTGACGTACCAGTCGGCGTGGTTGTACGCGAACAGCGCATCACGCACCCCCTCCTCGCCTCGGTGCACCCCGGAGGCGGTCAGGTATTTGGCCGCGGAGTGGACCGAGTCGGCATCGTTGTCGATCTGCGCCAGCCCGTCCCCGTCCCCGTCGACCCCGTAGGCGGCGAAGGTGGCCGGCATGAACTGCATGAGGCCCCGCGCACCCGCCGAGCTGGTGCCGGTGTTGGCCCCGTGGGCAGTCTCGGCCATCCCGATCCCTGCCAGCAGTGCCCACGGGATGCCGTACTCCGACCCGGCCTGCTCGTACAGCTCCTGGATTCCCGACGGGATCGGCAGGGACGGGTTGTGCAGGGAGTCCTGGCGGGGCTGCCCCGGTGCGGGCAGCTCGAACCCGATGCCACCCTCCCCGTCCTCGGGCAGTTCAGGCACCCACGGTGGCAACGCTTCCTCCCCCGGCGCTGCGGAGGGTGCCACGGCGACACCGCTGAGGGGGGCACCGCGCTCGAGCATGAACGGCACCGGGTCGATCGGCTGCCCGTCCTGGCGGATCTCGAAGTGCAGGTGCGAACCGGTGGAGTCACCGGTGGACCCCTCGACCCCGACCCGTCCACCTAGTGGGACGGCCTGCCCGAGCCTCAGCGGGCTGGGTGCCGCCAGGTGCAGGTACCGGGTGCTGATACCACCCCCGTGGTCGATGGTGACGGTGTTCCCTCCCCCGCTGGTCCACCCGGATCCGGTGACCGTGCCGGCCGCGGCGGCGACCACCGGGGCACCCGCCGGCTGGGAGGTCATGTCGACCCCGGCGTGCAGGCGCCACTCCAGGTGGATCGGGTGGAACCGCTGCCCGAACCCCGAGCCTGGGGTCAGGGCATATGCGCTCTCGTACGGTGGCCGCCAGTCCCCGGTGACAGGAAGGGTCCCCTCGCACAAGAGGGTGCGGTGCACCTGCGCCGCCGCGGGCGTGGCCACCGAGGCCACGAGCACCGCGGTGGCCAGGGGAAATCCCAGCAGCACCGCGAGAGCGGCCATCACGGCCAGGACGCCTTTCACTCACCTCACCTGGCCGACTCGATACCGGTGTTGGTGTTGGCCAGTGCAGCCTCAAGCGGGTGCAGGACGGTGGCCACCTTGTACATGCGGTCCCCCACCTGCCACACGGCGCGGCCCGGTTCCTGCCGCGCCCACGTGGTGATGGCATGCACGGCCAACGGGCCCAGGCCCAGGATCTCGTCGAGCTCGCCTGCGACCTTGGGGCCCTGGCCGTGCAGGATCTTGATGTCGGCCAGGTGCAGCATGTCCCGGGCGATGGTCTGGGCCACCGAGCCCTCGTCGCCGGCCGAGAGCAGGTCAGACGGTTTGTGCGCGACCGCGTACTGGATGTCCCCGCCCTGGCCGGCGAAACCACGGGACAGGCGCATGTCGGCGTCGAACGCCTTGACGGCCTCCGGCCCCAGCCGCAGCTGCCGCCACGCCTCGTCACGGACCACCACGCGCTGGTCGGCCCGGGAGACGACCTCGCGTTGCCCGGCACCCCAGGAGCCCAGACACGTCAGGGCGATACCCACGGCCTCCTGGGGCAGCCGGGACAGGGACAGGGACTGGATCGGCGCGAGCCAGTCGATGTCGACGTTGGTGTGCGCGTCGAACATGCCGGCCAGCGCGCCGTTGACCAGCTGGCCCAGGGCGTCGCGCAGCAGGCGCGTGGAGTCCATGAACTGCCGTGTGCTCTCGAACCGGGTCGCCGCCACCAGCTCGGGGGCAGGGTTGTCCAGGGCGTGCCACAGCCCGGGCAGCGTGGTCTCGGTCAAGAAGGTGGCGCCAGCGCCGTACCCGGTCAGGTCGGCCAGGGCGGTGCGGACCACGGCCTCGTCGCTGGGCCCGAACGGGACCAGGCTCTCCCCGATCTGCTGGGACCCGACCAGCGCCCGGATCAGGGTCAGCCACCGGGAGAACACGGACTGGGCGCGACGTTCGGCCTCCACGGCGTCCAGCTGCTCCCAGCCGTGGGCCAGCGGGCCGAGGGCCAGAGGGTTGACCCGGGCGCCCAGGCCGGCACCGAGGGCGATCGGTTCGACCCCCAGGAACCGGCACACCCCCTCGTACTCGTCCTTGGTGTCGCCCAGGATCAGGGCCCGGTACCCGAAGTCCATCATCCGCAGGATGAACGCCTTGGTGGTCCCGGACTTGCCCATGCCGGGCTTGCCGAAGCACATGATGTTCGGGTTGCTGATCGGCACATCGCCCCGGACCACCCAACCGAGCGGGTCGCAGTGGAACGCTGCCCCGGAGGCGACGTCGATGCCCATCTGCGCCCCGGTCGGGGGCAGTGCGGGGGTGGGGATGAACGGCCAGAACGCCGGAGCCTGGTCACTGGTCATCCGCCAGGTCGCCACCGGCGCTTTCGCCGGGGCCCAACCGCGATCTACCTTCCGTGGTCCTCTGGGACTGGTGGGCCGGAACACCCGAGGCTCCCGCTCCTGCTTTGCGGGCGTCGGTGCCGGTGGGGCGTCGTGACCGAAGTCGGCCAGCAGACGGGCCACGTCCCGGCCGGTGCTCGCCCGGCGGCTCCTCGAGGCGGCGCGCATGCTCAGCCCGCCTTCCGGGTCAGGCAGATGCCCATCGGCACCACCGAGGCGGCGAAGGCCACGTCGTGGGCCAGGTCCAGGCGCAGCGGGGCGAACCCCGCCCGGCGGATAGAGGAGTCCAGGCGGCGACCGGCCTCGGCTGCCCGGACCGTCTTGGGCACCGTGACCGTGGCCACGGCGTAGGGAACGGTCAGGGAGTTTCCGCGGGCCAGCTTGGACTCCAGGGCGCGCACCTTCTGCGACTCGTCGACGTCCTTGGTGCGCTGCTTCATCCGTGCTGCGACCCGCAACGACTGCCCCAGGTCGGCACCGAACTCGCTGTTGGCCGACTGTCGGTCGGCACGGCCCGGCGGCACCAGGGGGTAGCAGACCATGAAGGAGCGCCGCTCCCCGTCCTGGTGCGGGATGAGGACCGGGGCCAGCGCCCCCATCGCGGCCCCCTTGACCGGCAGCTTGACCGTCGAGGAGACCGAGTTCCACGCGTCGTGGGAGTAGTGCCGCACGGCGGCGTCGGCACCGGAGGGGCCGGCCATCTCCCACGGCACGTCGGTGCACACGCCCGTCTCGGTCTGCGCGGCGGCCAGGGCGTCGATGATGGTCGCCCGGTCCCCCGGGGCGAACCCGGTCCGGCACGCCTGGGCCAGCTGGGGGCTGGTCAGCCACTCCACGCTCGAGACGCCCAGGCCGCCGCGCAGGTGGGACTCGACCTCGGCGATCGCTGCGTACAGAGCCCTGGCGCGACCGTTGACTCCCCCGCCGTACTCCCGGGCCACCTTGCCCAGCCGTGACTCGGGCACCACGACGGTGACGTACTGCTCGGTGCGCACGGTCGCGGCGGTCAGCGACTCGTGCAGGTCGTCGTTGATCGCCGTGACCTGGGCCGGGGCGCCCGGGCTGCGGTGGCGCCGGACCCAGTCGGCCCGCTCGGCACCGTCCTCGGGGACGGTGCGGACCATGAAGATCACCTCGCAGGCCAGCTCGGCCCGCACGGCCGCGTCGAGCAGCTCGGCCAGGCCCTGCCCGTAGACCTCCCGGTCCTGCGCCTCGGCCATGCCCAGTCCCGGGTGGACGATGCAGGCGGTGACCGCCCAGGTCCTCATCGAGTGGTTCTGGATCAACGCGACCCGCCGGTGGGAGTGCCCCGTGGGTGGGCCCTCGTGGATCACGACGCTGGCCAGGATCCCCGGCAGGTCCGCCTGCTCCTGCTCCTGGGGTCTGGCCTGCCCGGTGGTGGCCCGCGCCCGGAACCTGGTCCAGCCGGCCAGGGTCCCCGCCGCCAGGGACACGGTCGAGGTGATCCACCCGGTCATCGACCGGCCCCGCACCGGGACGGCCACGATCCCGAACAGCAACCCCCACAGGAGGATGGACAGGCCCACCGCGGCCCAGTCCTGCTTGGAGATCGACCAGGCCACCGGCAGGACCGCCGTGGCCAGGAGGCCGAGCTGGAGGCCGGTGAGGCCGAAGAACCACCCGATGCGGGCGCGGGTGTAGTCGCGGTAGACGGTCATGGCCGTGTCCTTCCTGACGTCGTGCCGGCGGGGGTCGTGCTCCGGGCGGTTGGGGCGACTCTCACGGGGTCACGGCCCCGGCGTCGGCACCGGCGGCTGCCGCACCGGTCCCTGAGGTCGCGCCGCCGCCACCGGGTGGGGTGATCGGTCCGGCCCCGGTGCTGGGACTGGTCTGTGCCGGAGGTGGTGCCTGGACCGCTCCCCCGCCGGCTTCCCCGCCGCCGCTGTCGGTGTCCTCGCCGCGTTGTTCGGGGTGGGCGAGCCGGTGCCGGTCGCCGGTGGGCCGGGAGGGTTGGAAGTCCGGGACGTAGGTGTTGTGGCCCACGCCGGCCTGGTTGGCCAGGTCCGCGGCCACCGCGGCGCCGCGGGTGCCGGCCGAGACGAACGACCCGACCCCTGCCCCGATCACGGCGGCCGCCGCGCCCAGGGCCGGGTGGGCCAGCCCGCCGGCGGTCGATCCCAGGCTGGTCGTGGCCGTCACCGCTCGCTGGTTGGCCTGGCCCTCGGCGGACACCTCCCCCGCGGGGCGGCCGTGCCCGTCGAGGGTGGACGCGGCCCCGGAGGTCGCCACGCCGCGGCCGGTGAGTCCGCGCAGACCGCCGTGGGCCTCGTACCCGGCGCGCATCGCGGCCCCGGAGGAGGTGCCGGGGTCCACGAACGCCAGCAGCTTGAACAGGGCCAGCGGGGAGAACGCCGCGATGCAGATCAGGAACACCCCCGGGATCGCGGTGCCGATCGTCGTCGCCAGCCCGTCAGCCTCACCTTGGACGACGCCGGTGGTGACCGAGGTGCCCAGGCCGAGCACGAGGGCGACCAGGACCGGGGTGAACGCGGCCGCGTGGAACCACCGGAACGACGTCCAGAACCAGCCCCTGGAGAACCCGGCCGCCAGCCCGGCGGCGGCGATCGGGCCGGTGGCCACCAGCACCAGCAGGGCACCGGCCCGGGTCAGCATGACCAGCAGGAACCCGACCCCGCCGAGCCACAGGACCAGGCCCAGGAACCCCAGGACGGTGGCCAGCAGCGCGTCGGTGATGTCCTCGGCCGCGATGACCAGGGAACCGGAGGGTTCCCAGTGGGCGAACGCCTCGACCCCGAACATGGCCCGCAGCAAGGACCTGGTCAGGCCTTGCGCGGCGGCCAGGATCATCACCGTGTACCCGACCCAGGCGGCGAACACGACGACGAACTGGGCGACCCCGATGCCGGCGTGGGCCAGGTCGGTCCCGTCCCGTCGCCAGGCGGCCACGCCAAGCTGGACCATCGCCAGGATCAGCAGCAGAGCGATCGCGAGCCAGAACGTGGTCCGGTACACCTGTCCGGCCGGGCCGTCCGCGGTCACGTCGGGGGTGAGGATGGCGTCCACCAGGCCCAGGACGGTGCGCAGGAACCACAGCCCGCCCATCCAGATCGCCAGCATGATCGAGGTCCACGCGTCAGCTACCAGCTCCCCGACCGCCTTGGCCGCCAGGTACTCGAACGGGTTCGGCATCACGGACCACCCCCCGACCCACCCAGGCCGGTTTCGGCACCGGGGGGCGCCTGCCCGGTGGGCTGGTCACTGGCCGGGGTCTGATCGGGGGCCCAGGGGCGCCACCCGGCCCGGGCGGCCAGGTCGGTCCCGGGCCAGGTCGAGGGTGCCGGGGACACCGGGCGGGTGGTGTCGATCACCCACCGGTCGCCGGTCCAGGTCATGGCCTCGCAGTGCCCGTAGGCGGCCCGGGCCTGCTCGACCAGGGACGCCTCCAGCTGCAGAAGGACGCACGCCACCGTCCAGTCCGGCCCGTCGGTGCCTTTGACCTGGCCGGCGGCCGGGACCACGGTCACGGCCAGGCCGGCCTCCTTGGTCTGCCCGGCCTGGCCGGCGGCGGTGAGGAAATCGGTGACGTTGCCGGTCATCACCCACCTCGCCGGGTCGGCACCACCGGTGGACCAGGCCCGGTAGATCTCGTGCGTGGCCGGCACCGACATGGCCCGGATCACGGTCACGTCGATCGCCGCCAGCTGTCCCACCGCACCCTCGGGGGCCCGGGGGAACCCGGTGGGCACGTCCACCGGGCCGGTCGTCGTCGGCGAGGGCACACCCAGGGGCTCGGCGATCGTGGTCGTCACCTGCCCCTGCCGGTAGGAACGTGGGTCGTCCACGGACACCATCGGCGCGTCCGCGATCCGTTCCCGCCGAGCAGGGCCCTCCTGCGGAAGGGTGGCCTCGTCCAGCACCACCTGGACCGGCGGGGTGTCCTGTCCAGCCAGGGTGTCGGGTTCCTCGCCGGTCAGGACCTGCCAGATGAACAGGCTCAGGCCGACCAGCAGGACCAGGCCTGCGGCCAGGGCTGCGGCGAGGATGGCCAGCAGTCGCCCGCGGCCCCACGCTCCGGGTGTGGTGGTGGTCATCTCAGACGCACCCGGTGCCCATCATCGCGTCCAGGATCCCGGGCAGGATCAGGTAGGCGATCACGGCGACGAAGACGATGACCAGGCCGATGATGCCGCCCGTGCTGGCATGGGGCATGCCGAACATGCGCCCGCCGGCGATCGCTGCCACGGCGATGACGACGCCGAGGAAGAACAGGATGCCCACGCCCCACAGGACGTACCCGAGGATGTTGTCGACGTGGACCTGCGCCCCCGGTGGGGCCTGCGGGCAGACCTGGGCGACCAGGGAGCCGGCGTGGGCCAGGACGGGAGAGAGGGGGGTGGTCATCGGGTGCTGCCTTTCGTCGGTGCGGGTCGTGCCCCGGTCAGGCCGAGGGCGTGCAGGAGGTCGGTGGCCGCGGTGACCAGCCCGCGCGGGAGCGGTCGGGTGTCCAGGCCGTGCACGGCCAGGCCCGGGTCGTGCGGGACCAGGGCCACCCCGGTCAGCAGGTCCCGGGTGGCCGGGCCGGTGCTGTGCCGCACCGCCGCGGGCCACCGGCGCGGGGCCGGCCCACGCACGGCCAGCACCGGCCTCGGGCCTGAGGGCCCCAGGCGTTCCAGGGTTTCTTCCAGTCGTCTCATGCCCGGGACGGTGGCGGTGGTGACCAGGACCAGGTGCTGCGCCGCGGCGATCGCCGGGCCCACCCACCCAGGGGCAGCCTCGAGCCCGTCGGGGTGGCACCCCGCGTCGACCACCGTGAGCGGTTCCTGTGCCAGGCCTTCCGGGTCGGTGGGCGGGTCGGGGTCGGGCAGGGGCACCGGGCCGGGGTGCTGGCGGCGGTCCAGGATCACGTGGTCGCGGCGGCCGCGGACCCACCCGGTGCCGGTGGGTCCGAGCTCGGCGGTGGCGTAGGCGGCCAGGCCGCTCGCGCCCGGGGCGGCGGTCTCCAGCAGGTGCACCGGGCGGTCCGTCGCGGCGGCCAGGGCGACGGCCACGGTGGTGCACCCGGCGAAACCGTGGCACCCGAGCACCGCGACCACCTCCCCCGCCGGGGACCACTCGCCTTCGGCGGTCGGCGCACCCGGGGCCGTCGAGGGGTGCGGGGTGGTCCTTCGGAAGCGGCCGGCTGCGGCCGCGTGCCACGCGGCCCGCAGCTCGGCCACGCTCACCCCCGCCCGGCTGGTGCCGGGCGGGTCGGCCGCATGAGGGGTCACCGGTGTCGAGGCAGCAGGTCCCATGACGGCCACATGCAGGTTGCGGGTGGGTGCGGGGTTCATGCGGTCCTGGCCCGGTCCGCGTACGTGGCCTGCAGGGCCTCCAGTGCCCGGTGGGCCCGCCGGAAGATGGTCGTGCGGGACGAGCCGTGCTCGCGGGCGACCTGGTGGGCCGCGGCCCGACTCAGCAGTCCCGCCCGGCACAGCGTGGTCGTGCGGGTGGTGGTGTGTTCGGACAGGTCCAGCAGCACCTGGCAGTCCTGCCGGCTGACCACCCCCCGCCGGCGGGCGTCGGCCAGCAGCTCGTGCACCAGGTCCACCGCCCCGGCCGAACCACCGTCCGGGGCCGGGGCGGGCAGCAGGTCCATGTCCTCCGAGGGGGTCTCATGGTCCACCCACCGGGCCGTGACCTCCAGGTCGAGCAGGACACCGCGGCGGGCGCTCAACATCACAGAGGGGGCGACCTTGACCCGGTTGCGCCAGGCCACCGTCCGTCCGCTGATCCACAGCTGGGCCGCGACCGCCTCGTCCACGTCCGGGCCGTACCGGGCCAGCGACCGGGACAGGCGCACCGCCCCCGGCATCAGCACCCACAGCAGCACGCCGGTGGCCGCCGTCTCTCCCCCGCCGTCGGGTGCACCCAGCTCGGCCAGGGCCAGCAGCACCTCGTTCGCCCGGGCCGGGGCGGCGTCCAACGACCACTGCCGCAGCCCCTCGGGTCCCACCCCGACCTCCAGGCACGGGTGCAGCCCCGCCCAGGTGTCCCACCGGGACCGGGCCGTGGCCAGCAGGTCGCAGTCCCACCCGGTCAGTCCCAAAGCTGTCGCAACACTCATCTCGAGCTCCTCTTCTCGTGCGAACACCACGAGAAGCTCCCCGAGCAGCGCTCCCGGTTACGTCCCCACCAGGGCCCCACCACACCCCTGCCAGGGTGGGGACGCTGGAAGAACCGCAGGTCAGGGCACGTCCCTACACGTCCCTGGAAACGGCCCTTGACCCAGCCCCCGACCACGTTGACCGAGGAGCTCGGGTGAGCGTTACGCTGCCCGGTGCCGGCTTCGACCGGCCCGCGGGGGACGTGCGCGTCGCCCGGTAGCCCATCACCGCCGGGCAGACCCCACCGCCGCGGGCGGCCCTCCCGGGGAATACCCCCCCCCTGCACCCGGGAGGGCCGCACACAGGCCACCACGTACCCGTCCGAGGGTCGAGCACCTCATGGTCGATACCGGGTTCAGGTCCGTGACGGAGGCGTCGTCGTGACACGACCTTGCCGTCACCTGTTCCGACCCACCCACGGCGCCGTGAGACGTCTATGGGACCCACGGTCGACGACGAGCGTCGTCCCCCGGTGTCCGCGGCGCCCTGGTCAGGACGGGCCGTTCGTGCCCGCCGGTGGCTGGAGGGGCCCGCCCGGCCAGGCGCTCTCTAGAGCGTCTGTGCCGTGGGCACCCGGTGATGCTTGAAGTAGGCGTCGTCCCCGTCGGGCCAGTCGTTGTCGAGCAGGATCACGTGCACCTGGGTGGGTTGCCCGCCGTAGGAGACGTCCTTCCAGATGGTGATTCCCTCGACCCCCTCGAACGAGCCGGCGTCCTTCTGGACGGGCGCGCTTCCGCGGTAGGCACCGTTGAGAGTGCTGGACGCAGCGGATGTCGTCGGTGTGGCCCGAGGCGATGGCGGCAAGTCCGCTAACGGGGAGTAGTGACCCGCGCGTCGCCGGGGCACGCCTCAACGGTTCGGCCCTGGCGTGGGGTGACGTCTTCGCCTTCCCCAGGTGCGGTAGGGGCGTCGATCGGGAAGGACCTGTCGGAGAACAGGATCTGGCGTGCAGCAGCGCGGCCGGGGGTCGTGCGCAGGCCGGTGAAGGCGGCTTCTACCAGGCGGGATGAGCTGGTGTGGGCGAGCACGGTCCGAAGAGCTGTTCGGCCCCGGAGCCGACGGCGCAGGGGGGCCGCGTCGTAGCGGTCCAGGCTCTCGCGCCGTCCCGTCCTCAGTGCCTCGTCGAGGATCAGCGCCGCGTGGTCCGACAGGCGCAGGCACGGGTCGAGCCCTCCGGCGGTCAGCGGGGACACGGCCCCCGCGGCGTCCCCGACCAGGAGACCGTCCCGGTTGCCGATCCTGCGGAGCAGCCCGCCCACAGGGATCGGACCGGCACGGTGTTCGACCGGTCCGGTGCGCGTGGCGGTCGACAGCCCGGGGGCCTGGGCACGGTAGGTGGCCAGGCTCTGGCGCAGGCCGTGGCGGAACTGGGCGGGGTACCCGGCTGTCCCGACGTGGACGTGGACGCCGTCGTGCACGACCCAGGCCAGGTAGCCGGGGGCGATCCGCGGGTCCAGGGTGCAGTGGAACGTCGGTGGCGGATCGGTCGGGTCGTGCACCGGGTAGGTCTCCTCAGCACCCACGAGCAGGGCACGGTTGGTGTCCAGTCCGAGGTCCCTGGCCACGCGGGAGCGGGCCCCGTCGGCGCCGACGACCAGGCGGGCGAGAACCCGGACTGCTCCGTGCGGTCCCTGCAGGTGGTAGGCCGCGCCGTCGCGGCCCTGGTAGCTGGTGCCGAGCATGATCTGAACCCCGTGCTGCTCGGCCTGCTCCCCGGCCCACGTGCACAGTTCGGCCATCCGGCCCACGCGGAACTCATCCCGCTCGCTGCGAAGGTCCACGGGTCTGCGGTGGCTGGGTGGGTAGAGCACCACGCGCCGGATCGCGGGGCCGAGCGTGTGCGGGGGGAAGTGGAAGTCCTGCAGGGTTCGGTGCACGAAGATGCCGGTGGTGCGGATCCCCACGCCCAGCGAGGCCCGGCTGTCCACGAGCAGCACCTCGTGGCCTGCTTCCGCCAGCCGGGTGGCGGTGCGCAGTCCTGCCAGGCCGGCGCCCACCACCAGGACGTCGACGTGGACGGTGACCGGAAGGTCAGCCATGGCAGCAGGTCAGCCGGTGCCGGACGGGCTGTCACCGTCCGGCTCCCAGCGCAGCAGGTCCCCCGGTTGGCAGTCCAGCGCCTCGCACAGCGCTTCCAGGGTGGTGAACCGTACCGCCTTGGCACGGCCGTTCTTCAGCACGGAGAGGTTGGCCGGCGTGATGCCGATCCTGTCGGCGAGCACGCCCACGGCCATCTTGCGCCGGGCCAGCATGACGTCGATGTCCACGACGATCGGCATCAGATCACCTCGTCGAGCTCGGAGCGCAGCTGACGGGACTGCACGTCGAGGGCGACCGCCTGCGCGAGCAGGGTGCGCATCACGTAGACGAGCAGGGCGACCCCCGCGGCCACCAGAGCCAGCCCGGAGATGATCCCCACCATCCCGGGAGCCACGGCGTCACCCTCGACCGCGTGGTTGGCGAACCTGGCCACCACCGCGACGCAGAGCACGAGAACCGAACCTGCCGTGATCGCACCGATGACGATGTGGACATAACGGAAGCTGGCCGGGGAGAACACGGTGCCGCGCGCGGCCATCGTCAACAGCCTCCACACGCACACGGCGATGACCTGCAGGCACAGGATGCCGAGGACGGCGATCACCGCCAGTGAGGTGCGGAACCCCTCGCCCGCCTCGTCCATGTCCAGCCACAGCAGCGGGACGATCAGCACCTGCACCACCAGCGAGCCCAGCAGCGCGATCGCGAGCACCACCCGCAGGCTCAGCACGACCCACCTGTTCATAGCCATCTCTTTCGTCGAGAAACAATGCAGAGGTATCGTACAACGATAGATTCTGAACGTGCAACGATGATCGGAAGGTCGCGTGGCCGTGCCACCCCCTCCAGGCCCCACCTGGCGGCCAGGACCGGACACCCGCATCCGGTCCTGACGTTGTCGTCCGGGCGGCCCCGGTTCAGCATCTGGAGCACCATGACGTGCCGGGCCTGTCTGAACCGGGTGGGTTACCGCAGGCCGAGGAGCCGGGCTCCGATGGCGTCGTTGAGCCGCGTGGGCAGGACTGCGTTCATGGTGACCATCGCTCGGGCCTGGGCCCCGGCGGCGTAGCGAGCACGAGGGCGGCGCGCGGTCAGCGCCTGCTCGACCACCCGGGCTACGACGTCCGGCGGCACGGTCCGGGACTGGAGCGTGCTGACCAGCTTGAGCATGCCGCTGATGTGTTGCGCGTAGAGCTCGCGGTGGTTGGCCGCCATGCCCTGCTCCATGTCATGCAGCAATGGCTGGATCTGTTGCCACGGGCCGGTGTCGGTGGGGCCGGGCTCTACGACGGACACCTCGATGTGCCAGGGCCGGAGCTCGACCCGGAGCACGTCCGCGACTGCTTCCACCGCGAACTTCGATGCGCAGTAGGCGCCCTCCATGGGCACCGGCGCCCGGCCGCCGGTGGAGGAGATGAAGACGATCCGGCCGCCGCCGGCACGGATCTGCGGCAGTACGGCCTGCGTGACGGCGACCTGGCCAAAGAGGTTGACCTCGAACTGGCGGCGAAGGTCTGGGACGGAGACGGTCTCGATCGGGCCGAGCACGCCGATGCCGGCGTTGTTGACCAGGGCGTCCAGCCGGTCGGGCAGGTTGTCGGCCAGGGCGGCGACGTGCGCCTCGTTGGTGATGTCGAGCAGGTCCCTCGTGATGCCGCGGTCCTCGCGCCCCAGGCCCTCCCCGGTGAGTTCCTCGCGCACGCCGGCGAAAACGGTCCATCCGGCGCGGGCCAGCCGCAGCGCGATGGCCTCGCCTATCCCGCGACCGGCTCCGGTGACCAGTACCGATGGCATGGGGAACATCCTTTCCGGCAGGCGCCCCGCCTCACCCGTCATACTACTCGCGTAGTGGCACGGTGTCACTACTCATATAGTGCTCAGATGAGATCGTTGCGGGACCGTGCCCTCGATGCCGCCATCGAGTTGGTGGGCACCCAGGGCCTGAAGGCCTTGACCCACCGCCGGATCGACGAGCGGGCCGACCTCCCGCCGGGGTCCACGTCCAACTACTTCCGGACGCGCGACGCCCTCCTTCGTGGGGTGGCGGACGCCATCCTCGAGCGGGAGATCTCTGGGATGCGAGCCACGTTCGCCCCGCAGTCGGCCGAGGAGCTCCTCGAGGCCATGGTGGCGCTCCTGGACCGCACCACCGAGGACCAGCGCACACTGACCAGCGCCCGCCTGGTCCTCTTCATGGAGGCGAGCCACAATCCCGCCTTGCGTGAGAGCCTCGGACGGGGTCGGGCAACCTTTGAGGCCGCCCTGCAGGGGGCACTTGCAGAGCTGGGCGCCACGGACCCGGTTGCGGCGACCCGGGCCATGATGGCGTGCGCGGAGGGACTGATCCTGCATCGCGTCGCCCGCCACGACGACAGCGACATCCGGCCGGCCCTCGAGCTCGTCGTCCGCGCCGCCCTGGCCTGAACGCGTTCATGACCCGCCAGCGAACGAAGGCGACCACCGTTCCGACGCTCGCTGGCCTGGCGCACGGGTCGCGCAGCCCAGACGACCCGGCCGCGCGACCCGACCCCCGCGGACAGACCCGGATGGCTGCAGCGCTGGGGGCATCTGCCCGGCTCTGGCCGGCAGCCACACCCGGCGGAGCCCCGGAGCGTTGGCGAGCGTGACGTAGATCATCACCGTGCGCTGGCACGAGTGGGTCATCCGCGTCCTCGGGTGCTCCCGCCCGTGTGAGAAGGCGCGAACAATTGAAACTCGGAGCGGGGGACGGTCAGGGGCAGCCCTCCGCGACGTCGTGCGCCAGTGGTTTCAACGCCTGGCCGAACGGCGTCCCCTCCAGGAAGAACTCCCTGATCTCGAGGATCCGGTTGGACACCGTGCGAGGCGCCTCTACGGCTTGTGCCTGGAAGACTTCGCCCAGGCAGGTCGCGTTCTCGTTGGGCGACTGCGACGCACCCGCCGTACCTGCGACTCCCACCATGACCGTTCCGGTGATGGCGGCCACGGCAATCGTCCTTGACATCACACCCATGACCAATCCCTTCTCAGTTGCTCTCGACAGCGTTCGCTGTTGATGCCAAATCTAGAAGTGCCTGCTCGTGCCTGACAGTGGCGCTTTGGCCACCCTCAACCGCGTGCCATGGGTGGATGTCCCGGCACGGCCTCCTTCGCGAAGCCTGCAACTTGCCGGGCAAGGCCCGCGGCCTACGACCACGAGGCGGCTCGCCGGCGGCTCACACAGACGCCGTCAGGTCTGCCCGCGAGGGGACCTCTTGTCGCCAGCGCACGGCGAGCTCCGTGCGGGATCGTGCCCCGGTCCGCGCGAAAGCATCCTCCAGGTGCTTGCGCACTGTCCTCGTGGTCAGACCGAGACGACGCGCGATCTGCTCGTTGGTCAGCCCCAGCGCCACCATGGACGCCACCTGCTGCTGGCGAGGCGAGAGGACCTCGGCCCCAGGGACGCCACCCGAGAGCTGGCGCAGCGCCCCAAGGCTGGCGCCGACCTGCAGGGCGGCACCGACTGCACGCGCGAACAACTGCAGCGTCTCGACCGTCGGGTCGTCGAAATCTCTGTCGTTCCGCCAGAGCGAAAGCAGGACCAAGCGACCCGGTGCCCGATCAAGGGTCAGCCCGCACTGGTAACGAGCCCCGTGCGGGCGCAGACACAGCTCGAACACCGCGCTGCCTTCCAGGGCCGGCAGGTCGACCACGTCTGTCAGCCGGGGGGCAGGTGTCGGAGTACTGGCGAGGTGGGCCGCGTACGGATGGGAGGGGAGCAGCCGATCCCACGTGGCGAGCATGGTCTCGGTCAGCGGCGCGCAGCCATGAAGGACCAGCAGCGGGTGTTCGGCGCCGGGAACGAAGAGCGTCGACCCTGCCTCGAAAGTTGCGCACGAGACCAGATCCGTCCCGATGCAGTCGGCAAGCAGTTCCAACACCTCGGGCAGTGCGTCATGCCCTTCCGCGAGCTCGTGGCAGAGAGCACTACCCCTGCGCGTCAGGCGCCGGCCATCCATCTCTAGAGAATGGGGTCGGCTCGGCCGCCACGCAAGGGAAGATCGACCGTCCGCAAGATCCCAACGGGGGTGAGCACTACCTCGGCTTCGGAACAGGGCCGCTCCGACTCGCCTTGCGGGTGCGTCAGACGGCCCGATGGCTGTCGTCCAACAGCCGCCGACCGCGGCGCAGCCGTAGAGATGCACTACTTTGAACTGGAACCGGCCGAGCAGCGCAGGCGACTGGATCAGCGCCAAGCCGAAGCCCCCCACGCGAGCTGGCCGATGTCCGAGAATGACCTGGCCACATGGGCGCCCACGATCGAGATCCCCTCGCCAGGTGAGCTCCACGGCACCGACCCGATCGACGCACCACCCGTAGGCTTCGACACCTGGGATGACTGGCGCCTCCAGCGCTGGCCGCCCTCGGTCCCTTGAGACCGACGTGCCTCGGTCCTCTCGTTCACTGCCACAGCTGCGAAATCCGTCAGAGGGCTCAGCGGATCACCTCGGCGGAACACGTTCGACCGCACGCGGCAGTAGCGTGCGGCCTCGCTCAGGGCGGCAGCACCGCTGGTTCTCCTCGGCGGGAACTGCGCCGCCAGGTGGGTGCGCACCATGGGCCAGAGTCCGGTCTGGAATTGATCGTCGCGGCCGCCTGGCCGGACCGGAGCCCGGTGGGGACGCCCCTCTGCTGAGCATGGCCCGGCGGGTGAGGATCGGGAGCCGGTGGACGAGCCGTTGGTCCAGGGCGGCGTCGTGTGGATGTTGGTGATCGCGCCGTCGCCGGGAATGCGCACCGGGAACTGACGGTTGCTGCCGCCGGAAGGTGACGAGCCCCGCCGGGGCGAATTCTTGTGAGAAGGAGCACGATGAAGGCAGTGTTTTACGACGAGTACGGTGGTCCCGACGTCCTTCAGTACGGCGACCAGCCTGACCCGAAGGTGGGGCCGGACAGCGTGCTCCTCGACGTGCGGGCATCGTCGGTCAACCCGGTCGACTGGAAGATCACCGCCGGCTACCTCGACGCTGCCCTGCCAACCTACTTTCCGGTGATTCCGGGTTGGGACGTGGCTGGCGTCGTCGTGGAGCCGGGAGTCTCGGTGACCGAGTTCCAGGCCGGTGACGAGGTGATCGGCTACGCCCGCATGGACACGGTGGGGTTGGGCACGTTCGCCGAGCGGGTCGCCGCTCCGGTGCGGGCTCTTGCCCGGAAACCGCGCAACGTGTCCTGGGCCGAAGCAGCCACCATCCCCCTTGCGGGACTGACGGCGTACCAGTCACTCGAGGCGGTCGGCGCGACCGAGGGTGACACTGTCCTGGTGCACAACGGAGCGGGCGGCGTGGGTACCTACGCCATCCAGATCGCCACGGCGTGGGGAGGCCGCGTCCTGGCCACTGCGTCCGAGAAGAACCACGACTTCCTGCGCTCGCTCGGCGCCGAACCGCTGACCTACGGCGACGGGCTCGCGGAGCGCATCGCCGAGGCGGCGCCCGATGGGCTTGATGCCGTCGTCGACTTTGTGGGAGGCGACGACTGGATGGCATCCCTGCCGTACCTGAAGACGCCCGAGCGGGTTGCCTCCGTGGTCGACGACAGAGTGAAGGAGAAGGGTGGCCGTTACATCTTCGTCCGTCCCAACCCTGTCCACCTGCTTGCGCTCACCGAGCTCGTGGAGGTCGGGAGGGTGAAGCCGGTCATCGCCGACACCTTCCCGCTGGAGCGCGCGGCCGACGCCTTCCGTAGCAGCATCGAGGGACATGTGCGCGGCAAGATCGCCATCACCATCGGCGACCAGAGCTAGGTAAGGCTTGTCGGACCCTGCGCCGGGGTGGCAGCCGCCGCTGCTTCTGGCGCAGGGTCCGTACACTCCCGCTATTGAATATGGAGCACTTGTAGGTTGGCGCATTGCCGCTCCTCTGCCTTCGGAGCGGGCCTGGAGCTCCTCGGCTGAGCCTGGCATCGCCCACCTCGATCCGACCTAGTCCAACAGTTGCACACTCGCGGCTCGCACGCGGCTGAGTTGAACGGACAAGCCGGCCCCTGTGCGGCGTGACCAGACCTTTCGCGACCAGCGGCAGATCCGGGCGAGCGTAGCCGCCCTCAGCGCGGCTACGTGTCTCATTGACGGCAGGATCGGGCCCGGCCAGGCTCGGTCCCAGGTGACCGGGGCGGTCGTTCTCTTTGCGGCTGCCCACGCTCTTGGCGTGAGGCTCACAATTGGCGTGCGTCGTCCCGGTCACCGCCAGGGCTGCGAGAGGCTCAAGAGGGGTATGCCCAGCCGTACGTAGCGGTGCCCTCCCAGCTCGACACCACCGTTGTTGTCGCGAGCAAGGGAGCACGAGCATGGACGAGCAGGTTCCGCGGGTCGTGATCGGGATGGACCCGCACAAGCGCAGCGTCACGATCGAGGTCATGACCGCCGAGGAGGCAATCGTCGGCAGCGGCCGGTTCGGCACCGACCTCGACGGGTACGGCCGGCTGCTGGCCTATGCCCGTCAGTGGCCCCAGCGGGTGTGGGCCGTCGAAGGGCGCGCGGGCATCGGCAAGCACGTCGCCGACCGGCTGGTCGCCGACGGTGAGGACGTGGTCGACGTGCCGGCGAAGATGTCCGCGCGGGTGCGGATCTTCGCCACCGGGCAGGGCCGGAAGACCGACGCCACCGACGCCCACTCCATCGCCCTGGTCGGGGTACGCATGTCCGGGCTGCGCCCGGTCGTCTCCGATGACCAGCTCGAGATCCTGCGGATGTGCGTGGACCGGCGCCGCTCTCTGGGTGAGGAGCACGTCCGCAAGGTGTGCCAGCTGCACAAACTGCTGCTCGAGCTCATCCCCGGCGGGGCCAAGACGTTCCTGTCCGCGGCCCAGGCCAAGGAGCTGCTCAAGAAGGTCCGCCCCACCACCGCGGCGGGCAAGGTCCGCAAGACCCACGCCCTCGAGCTGACCGAGGACCTGGCCCCGATCTACGCGCGCACCAAGGCCGCGGACAAGGAACTCACGGCCCTCGTCGCCGAGACCGGCAGCTCGCTGATGGACCTGCACGGCATCGGACCCTCCGGTGCCGCCCGGCTGCTCGTGGAGGTCGGCGACATCACCCGCTCTCCCGACCGCAACCACTTCGCGTCCTGGACCGGCACCGCCCCGGTCGACGCCTCCTCAGGCGAGCACGTCCGCCACCGGCTCTCGCGAGGCGGCAACCGGCAGATCAACCGGGTGCTGCACATCATGGCCGTCGTCCAGCTGCGCACCAGAACCACCGAAGGCCGGGCCTACTACGACCGGAAGAAGGCGGCCGGGAAGACGTCGATGGAAGCGCTGCGCTGCCTCAAACGACGCCTGTCTGACCTCGTGTACAAGGCGATGCTCGACGACCTCGCTGGACACACGACGACGGGCCCGGGAGGGCAACTGGGTGACGACTCTGACTCCAGCGCGACCGGCTCACAACCCGCTGCCGGCTCTTCGGACAAGCCTCTTCCCGGACCCGCCGCTCCCAAGACTAGAACCCCTCTTCCGGCGGCGTCTTGACATAGAGGGGTGCCAATAGCGTGCGACCACGCTCCTGGCGGCAGTAGCGGGCGCCCAGTGATGGCCGCGATTCGATGCCAAAGGGTGGATTGCCGCAACGCTGGACAGGAGCGAGCGGGCCGTGTCATACCTGAAGGGTTCCCGGTAAGGAGCGCGCAGCATGAAGTTGCGCCTGGCCCTGAAGGGGAGCACACGGTCTACATCGAGCACGGCGTCTGGTACGACCCTTCGACCAAGCACATCCATGTCACGGCGCCTGGCACCAAGGGCGCGCACTGGTCCTACGGCAAGTCTGATAAGGGCTATCTGCAGTACAAGGCGATGCTGCGGGAAGCTCCGCGCTGGCCGGATGGTGTCGACCCGAGGCACATGAAGTACCAGGTGCGGCAATCGGGTGCGTGCTGTGGCGCGCTGGCAAACCTAGGTGGTGAGGGTACTTCGGGCTCGGGATGAGCCCTTTGATACTGCTCGCCGGCACCATGGCCAGTCCTGCTTCAGGGGTGCGGCTCCGGGGGAGACCCCCGGGCACGACCGGGCGGTCGACTGGGCAAATGCGCACGCCTAACTGGTGGCAGATGCCTATGTGATCGGTCAGCAGGTCGTGCTGGTTTCGGTTGCGGGGGCTGCCAGGCGGGTCAAGCATGGGGTGATCCGCCCCACCGCCCCTGAGGAGACCGCGTGCCCGAGGAACTGCTGCGGCAAGGCGTCGACTGGCTCGTCCTGCTGATAGAGGCGGCTGGAGCGGTCGTCATCGGCGTGGGTGCAGCCTCCGCCTTCGTGCTGTTCGTCTACGCCGTGGCCCGCCGGGACACCGCCGGCTTCGTGCGGGTCCGTCTGCTGCTGGGCCGCTTCCTGGCGTTGGGGCTTGAGTTCCAGCTGGCCAGCGACGTGCTGACCACAGCGGTCGCGCCGACATTCGAGGAGATCGGCAAGCTGGCCGCCATCGCGGCCATCCGGACAGCGTTGAACTACTTCCTGGCCAGGGAGATCAACCGCGAGCGTGAGGAGCTGGAGCGGGCCACGACGAGCGTCGATCCGACGAAGCCGTGAACCAGGTGCTCGACGTCGTCGCGACGGCGGTCGTGGGGCTCGGCATCTTCGCCGCCGCGGGGGTCGGCGCCCGTGCCGGTCTTCGCCAAGGCGTGCCCGTGCTGCTCGACTTCCTCCTCGCCGCCGGTCTTCTGCGTCTGTCGACCGACCTGGGCTGGGCCGGTGCCGGCAGCGTCGCCCTCATCGTCACGATCCGTCACCTGGTCACTTTCGGGCTGCACGTCGGTGGCTCCGCGGCCGAACCGTTCAGGCACATCCCTGCGGGTCGTGCTGGGCGGCATAGGCAGCCAGCACCCGAGCGGGCTCAGCACCTAGATGGATGAAGCCCTCGTCCAGGGCGGTGCTCAGCTGCTGCACCGCCACAAAGAGCCGACCGCCGCTGCTGCGCACCGCGGGCTCGGACGCCTGCATCGCTGCGGCCTGCAGCCGCAACAGGTACCGCGCCTGGTGGGCGAGGGAGAGTTCCGGCCGGGACTCGCGGAAGTAGAAACCCTCGCTGTGCTGTGCAAAGTCGACCACCACCATGCCGACGTCCGCCCCGAGGGTGTCAAGAACTCTGGTCACGGCCACGGGGTCGGTGTCGTGAAGGGAATCGGCGTAGCCGGTGTCTGCCAATCCCTTCAACTGCAGGGCGAGCGCACGCCGGCGGGACAGCGGCGCATACACCTGCGTGAACCACGTCAGGCCGGCTGTCAGCAGCGCAAAGCCAGTGAGGGCCTCCAACGGGGACACCGCCCTGATCCACGGGTCGGTGGCGACCACGTCGCCGTAGCCCAGTGTCGTCAAGTTGACCGCCGAGATGTAGAGCACCTCAACGACGTCGGAATACTGGCCGGGGTCAATCCCAGAAGAGTAGGTGAAGCCTTCCGGAATGTGTGGAAGGCAAACGAGAGCCCATCCGCACACCTGCAGCAGTACCCACACCAGCAGCACCATGAGCATCGCCGAGGGACCCACGACCCCGATCCGGTGCTTGGTGGCCCGTGAGAGTCTCCACAGGCCGGCCAAAACGGCCGAGCTCAACTTCCCCTGCCCTGTAGGGTGCAACAGCGTTCGAAACATGTCCTGCAGACCGGCCAGCACGAGCACACCACCCGTGACGGTCAGGACAACGGGCATCATCACGGCGCTCCCTCGTGCGCAGCCTGCTGCCTTGACTGGTCCCTCCCGTGGACCACTCCGGTCCCTGGCACATCACAGGTCTTCCACATCGGGCGCTCCCTTCGTCACCGCGCGCCCGCGCGATCCGATCGGCCGGGGCGATGGGACCACGGTAGGGCCACACGGAAGCGACACGCGCCTACCGGCACCGTGACGAGCATCCCGAACGCCGAGAACCAGACCGCACCGGTGCCCAAGCACGCTCGTGCGCGACCAGCGGCAGTAGCGTGCGGCCACGCTCAGTGCGGCAGTAGCGTGCGGCCACGCTCAGTGCGGCATGTCAGTGAGTTCGGATCAGTTGCTCGACGACGTCGGCTAGGTCGTTGACCGGGCGGGTGCCATCTACTTCAAGGGTCGCTCCGCGGCGGAGCAGGGGCTCGACGGTCTCCGCATACTCACGGATCTCCATCTGGTCACGCGTTGTCTTGCCGTAGGGGTTGTTGGTCCGACCTCGCACGCGGTCGAGCAGGACGCTGACCGGTGCACTAAGCAGAATGATGTGCTCGAATCGGTCGTAGAAGAGGACCTGGTTCTCAACGGTTCCGGAGACGACGATCGTGTCGTGCTCCGCAAGCAGGCTTGACATGCGTGTTTCGTCCCACCGCCCCGGATGGTCCTCCCACCCGCCGTAGTCGGTGTCGACCGTTTGATGGCCCCGCCGGCGAAGCTCGTGCAAGAGGGTCGTCTTGCCAGCACCCGACATCCCGGTCACCAAGATCCGTGCCATGACCGCAACCTACTGGCTGGGCGAAACTTCCCGGAAGCGGCAATACCGGACGTTTGCTCAGCCCCTGCATCGGCCACGGGATGATTCCGCGTTCGAGTCCGATCCGAGGGCCAGGTGACGCCGGGGGTTGCGGGTTTTCGCGTCTAAAGGTCGGGCCGCACCGCCCGAACGGCCGACAGCAGTCCCTCGGGCCGCTGCAGCCCCACCGTGTACTTGTGGCCGTTGCGCATGGTTACTTGCACCGCGTCTCCCTTGCGCAGGGCCAGAGCAGTGGCGCCATCGATCTGGCCGACTCCAAGGACGCCCATCTGTGCCAAAGGGTTCACTTCGACCCGGTGCAGTGTGGAGACTTCTCGCAGGCTGACCCTCTTGCGCCACACCGGAAAGAGACGCAGTCGCAATTCCGCAGCCGTGACCTCGACCACTCCGTGGATCACCAGGATCAGGCTCGTGACGCCCAGCCCTATGACGAGCCCGACCGTTCCTTTCAGCGCCGACATGGGTTCAGTCACGGCAGCGTAGACCACAAGTCCGGCCACCACGATCGCGCCAAGGCGGACAGCCCACTGGAGTGGGGCAGGGAGGAAGAGCTTCTCCTGGAAGGCGGCCACATCGCTCACCGGCCCTAGAGTATCGCGATGCCTAAACCGGGCCGGCAGCACTAGAGTGGCCACGCTCCGGGCGGCAAGAGCGGACGGCGCGAGGCTGGCCGCTCGGAGTGGTTCAGGGAAACGTTGCGGTTGGCCTCAGGTTGTGTTCGGCGGCCGGAGGGAGGGGCCGCCGGGTGCTTCCCACGAGCCGTCCGTTGGGATGACGCGCCTGCGCTCGAACCCGCGATACCACGTGCCCTGATGGGTAAGTTGCCCCTGATCCCCCTCCGCGAACTGGCCGTACTCGCGTGGTGGGATCTTGACCTCGATGCGTTCACCACTCCCAACCTCGAACGTGGCGAAGTAAGCGGTCTGCACCGCGCTGTCGCCCGCCCCGCCCTCGGTGTGGGTCCGCTTTCCGACCACCCGTGCGGCGACGGTCTGCTCGGGCAACGCGGAATTGTTGGCGAAGGTCTGCCCGGCTTGGACCAGCTTCACGACGACCACGATCACGAAGATGATGAAGAAGATGCCCATGAGCACCGGCATCGCGGAGAACAACCCCTCGCCCGGTCCAGCAATAGGGTCGAGAGACACCCCCGGATCGAACTGCACGTCAGGATCCATGGCCGGGCCCGATCCGTTGGCGCCTGCCCACAGCGGCCGCCACATGGTCGTATGCATCAGGCCCACCTCCTCGATGAGTGCCAAGGTTCAACTCGGCCCAGGTCGGACGCTACCGTCCGGCGACGGGTTCCCGCGGCCAGCACCCCCCGATCGGGTCAAGAACCTTTCTTGGGTCCCCGGCAAGCGCTGTCCGTGCCGGGCCAAGCATGTGTTCGGCCAGGCGGACGCCCCGAAGACCTAACGCCCTCCGAGCGGCAGATGCGCGCGTCCTCCGGTACG
>NZ_VFXM01000016.1:0-80154 GCF_006519705.1 Ornithinimicrobium kibberense | reverse complement strand
TCGCCTGGGCGACCGCGGAGGCGTCCGCGGAGGGCACCCGCCTGGTGCTGGTCCACGACAGCGGGGCCGGCCGGGCGGTCGGACGGGCCCTGCTCGAACGGGCCCGGGACAGGGCCCGCAGGTCGGACCCGCGGGCCTCGACCGAGCTGGTCCTGGAGGCGGACCGGGACGACGGTGCCTGCCCGGCCGGCACCATCGGCCGGGCGGTGGGCGCCACCGGCGGGGCCGACGCGGAGCAGGCCATGACGGTCGTCGGCCGCCGCGGCTCCGGCGGTTTCCCCGGGATGCGGCTGGGCTCGACCGCCCGCCGGCTGGTCCACGACGGCATCGGGACCCTGGTCCTGGTGCCCCCCGGCTGGGAACCCGGCCGGGTCGACCCGCAGGCCGCGGTCGTCGCCGTGGCCACCGGTCCCTGCGAGGACGCCGACCGCGTGGTCGTCGCCGCGCGGCTGCGGGCGGAGCGGGACGAGCGTCCGCTCGTGGTCGTGCGGACGGACCGGCAGCAGCACCCGGTCGCGGCCGTCCTGGTCCACGACGCCGGCGCCGAGATCATCGTCCTCCCGCGAGGACCGACGGCGGCGGCGGTGGCCGAGGAGGCCACGGCACCGGTGATGATCGTCTAGACACATCCACTACCACGACGGCGGGCCCCACCGGGCCCGCCGTCGACGCGTCCCCGGGGCGGGAGGGGGGCGTCCCCGGGCGGGCGGCACGGCATACCCCTCCGGCGTCAGGGATGATGGCGGGGTGGAGAACCGGTCCTGGGTGCGCGCGCTGGGGGAGCCGCTGCCCGCGGCGGACGGACGCCCGCCGCTGGTCCCGGGCCCGGTCGACACCGCCCTGACCGTGCCGCCCCGGACCCCCGTCGACGAGGAGCGCTACGCCCTGCTGCGCGACCTCGTGGCCGACGGGGAGGTCGTGGTCCTCACCGGGGCCGGGATGTCGACCGCCTCGGGGATCCCCGACTACCGGGGGCCGGACGGTCAGCGCCGCGTGCAGCCGATGCAGCACGCGGAGTTCGCCGGGTCCTCCCAGGCCCGCCGCCGCTACTGGGCCCGGGCGTTCAGCGGCTGGGAACGGTTCGCCGCGGCCCGGCCCAACGTGGCCCACCGGGCGGTCGCGGCGCTCGAGCAGCTCGGGGTGGTCACCGGGGTCATCACCCAGAACGTCGACGGGCTGCACCAGGAGGCGGGCGCCCGGTCGGTGCTGGAGCTGCACGGCAGCCTGGCGCGCGTGCAGTGCCTGGACTGCGGCGAGCCCTACCAGCGGGACCAGGTGCACGACTGGCTGGTCGAGGCCAACCCCGGCTTCGGCGCGCTGGTCCAGGACGGGGCGGAGGTGCGGCCCGACGGGGACATCGTCGTCCCGGAGGAGCTGGTCGCCCGGTTCCGCGCGCCCCGGTGCCTCGTCTGCGACGGCGACGCCCTCAAGCCCGACGTCGTCTTCTTCGGCGGGTCGGTCGACCGGGCCCTCGTGGACACCGCCTACGAGATGGTCGACGGGGCCGGCACCCTGCTCGTGCTCGGGTCGTCGCTGCGGGTGATGAGCGGCTACCGGTTCGTCCGCCGCGCGGCCCGCGACGGGATCCCCGTGGCGGTCGTCACCCGTGGCGCCACCCGCGGCTGGGCCGAGACCACGGTCCAGGTGGACAGCCTGCTGCAGGACGTCCTCCCGCGGCTCGTGGACGACCTGATGGCTCTGCAGGACCAGCCTCGGGATGCGGGCGCCCCCGATCCCTGGTGACATCGGGAGGTAGCCGCACCCTGCCGGCCGGGACGAGGAGGCACGAGATGGACATGGACAGCAACGTGGACCAGGAGCGGATCAGCGCCCTCTACGACGCCGAGGTGAGGACCACCGACGGCGACCGTCTCGGCCAGGTCGGGCAGGTCTACCTCGACGACGAGACCGGCGCTCCGGCGTGGGTGAGCGTGCGCACCGGGGCGTCCGAGGCCGGCGAGAGCCTCGTCCCGCTCGTCGGGGCCGAGGTCCAGGAGGGGACGATCCGGGTCGCGCACACCCGGCAGGAGGTCGAGGACGCCCCGACCGTCGAGGCCGGAACGCACCTCGACGAGGACGCACAGCACCGCCTCTTCCGCCACTACGGGCTGGTGCGTCCCCAGGAGCCGGCCCGCACCGACGCCGGGGCCGACGACTCCCTGGCCCGCCGCGCCGAGCTGCGTCCCGAGGAGGCGGTGACCGGGGCCTCGGAGAACGTCGCCTACCCCTCCGCCCAGGACCGGCCGGAGGGACCGGTCGGCGGGCCGACGACCGGCCCGGGCAGGCCCGGTCGGCTGCGCCGCCACGAGGGGAGCGGGCCCCGGAGCTGAGCCCGCTCCGGTGGGTTCGCGAGCGCCCGGGCACGGCGTGGGTATGGTGCTGTGCACCCGCCGAGCACCCCTGCCGGCGGGCGGAGCGAGCCGAAGGAGGCCGACGTGACCATCTCCCAGGAGGAGCTGGAGGCGCTGTACGACGCCGAGGTGGTGGACCAGGACGGCGAGAAGGTGGGGGCCTTGGGGCAGGTCTACGTCGACAACGCCACGGGGGAGGCGGCCTGGGTGACCGTGCGCACCGGCTGGTTCGGCGGCCGCAAGATCTTCGTCCCGCTGGCCACCGCCGAGCTCGTGGACGGACAGGTACGGGTGCCCTACTCCAGCGCGATGATCAAGGACGCCCCGGAGGTGGACACCAAGGGGCACCTCAGCGAGAACGACGAGCACGACCTCTACGACTACTACGCCGTGGAGCAGGGGGAGGGCTCCGCCGACTGAGGGGCCGGACAGCACGACGCCGCCCCGGTCGAGCAGGGCGGCGCCGTGGGAGCGGAGGGACCCGTGCAGTGGCAGCGGCACGGTGACTGCTGTCCCGCCGAGGGTCAGACGCGGCGAAGCACCGCGGTGACCTTGCCCAGGACGACGGCGTGGTCGCCGTCGATCGGCTCGTAGGCCGGGTTGTGGGGCATGAGCCAGACCTTGTCCTTGCCCCGCTTGAAGGTCTTGACCGTCGCCTCGTTGTCGAGCATGGCCGCCACGATGTCGCCGTTGACCGCCGTCGGCTGCCGGCGCACGACCACCCAGTCGCCGTCGCAGATCGCGGCGTCGACCATGGAGTCCCCGACCACCTTGAGCAGGAAGAGCTCGCCCTCGCCCACGATCTGCCGGGGGAGGGGGAAGACGTCCTCGACGGCCTCCTCGGCCAGGATCGGTCCGCCGGCCGCGATCCGGCCGACGACCGGGACGTAGGAGGCCTCGGGGCGGGAGTCGCCGATCCCGGTCTCGTCGTAGGCCCCTGACCCGTGGGCCACGGCGGTCCCGTCGTCGGGACGGGCCGCGAGCCCGGGGACGTCGGCCGGGTCCTCCTGGGCGCTCCGGCGGTAGCCGCCCTCGCTCCCGGGCACCACGACCTCGATGGCCCGTGGCCGGTGCGGGTCGCGCCGCAGGAAGCCCTTGCGCTCCAGCATCTTGAGCTGGTGGGCGACCGAGCTGGGCGAGGTCAGGCCGACCGCCTCGCCGATCTCGCGCAGGCTCGGGGGATAGCCCCGGGCGTCGACGGAGTCCCGGATGACGTCGAGGACACGTCGCTGCCGGTTGGTCAGCTGCGCCCCGCCGTCCCGGTCGGGCATCTCGTGGATCGTGGCCATGGGCTGTCTCCGTCCCCGTCGTCCTCTGGCTGCCAGGCCCCCAGCCGTCAGGCCAGGTCAGAGGGTCTGTCAGTGGTCGGTGTTTGAGTACCTGACATGCACACAGCGTACGGACCAACCCACCCAGTGGCAAACATGTGTTCGACCGGCGTGTCGACAAAGTCGTACGTGCGTGCTATCAATAGGACAGACGTGCTATCGAACGCATGTCGCAGGATGATCCCGAGGAGGACCACCATGAGCACTGCCACCGCCGACCTCCACCCCGTGTCCGGGGCGGTCGCACCGTGGGCCGTCAGCCGCCCGGGTGGACACCTGCGCCTGGTCGCCGCCGACGAACGACGTCCCGTCCCCGCCCCGGTCCGGCTCACCCGACGCGGCCGGCTGACCCTGACCGCGACGGCCGTCCTCGTGCTGGTCCTGGCCTTCGCCTCGCTGTTCAACGCGATCGGCCCGGCCGGGGCGAGCTCGGCGGTGACCGTCGAGCCGGGGACGACGCTGAGCCAGATCGCGGCCGAGCACCTGCCGGACGTGCCGCTGAGCCAGGCGGTCGTGGACATCCAGCGGGCCAACAAGCTGAGCACCACGAGCGTGGCCGCCGGCCAGGTGCTGGTGATCCCGGGGCGCTGAGCCGGCCCGCGTCGTCTACGGCGCGGTCAGGTCCAGGGCACGGTCAGGTCTACGGCGCGGTCAGCGACCCGACCAGATCGCGTTCCACACGACGGACAGCTGGTCCGAGGGCATGAAGTAGCCGGTGATGTGGGGGTCGAACATCAGACCTGCGATGCCCGCCTGGCGGTAGGCGTCGTCGGACTGGACGACCTCCTGCGGGGGCAGGGCGATCGCCCGCAGGTCGTCGTCGGCCCCGATCATGCCGTTCTGCACCGCGAAGTGACGGGCCCGCTCGGCGTTGGTGAAGGTGAGCAGCATCATCTGGCCGTCGATCTGCGCGGCGGCGGGCGACTCCTGACCCTCCTCGCCGACGGCGATGAACCACCAGTGCTCCAGGTCCATCGTCTCGCGCCACAGCGCGGTCATGCCCTCGTGGTCGTCCGGTCCCTCGACCCGGGCCGCGAGCAGGTCGGTGCGCGTCTCCTCGGGGGGCAGCAGGTCGTCCGAGGGCTCGGGCTCGGCGTCCGTGCCGGTCGTGGGGTCGTGCGCGAGGGGGTCGCCACCGGCGGCCTGGGGCCGCGCGTCCTCGTAGAGCGACTCCTCGTCCCGCGGGCGGTCGTCGTCCTGGAACGGCATCGATGTCGGATCGCTCATGCCTCTATCGGACCACACCCCGGGCGGCCGTCCCAATCAGGACGACACGTCGTCGTGGTTCCGGTGGTGCCGGACCGAGGGCCTCAGCGCACGTCGGGCCGGCGCACGGGGACGGGCCCGGTGGGGTCGTCCAGCTCGTGGGACCAGCTGTGCGGGACCACCCCAGGAGCGTGCTCGACGCCCCGGTCGGCCGTCGGGCCGGGCTCGTGGCCGGCGTCGGGGTCGGGCTTCCGACGGCTGGGCGACTCCCCTCCCCGGTGCGGCAGCGGCCCGCCCACCATCCGGGGGCCCTGACCCTCGAGCGGGACCGTGACCGGCCGGGTACCGACCTCCACCGGCTCGCCCCGGACCTCGACCTCGACGGGCTCACCGACCTCGACCACGAGCGCCAGCGCCTCCTGCGTGAGGCGCAGGCGCAGGCGAGACCCGTGCCACCGCATCCGGAAGGTCATCCCCGCCCAGCCCGCCGGGAAGCGGGGGTCGAACGTCAGCCGGCCGCCGTGGTCGCGCATCCCGGCGAAGCCGCCGACCAGGGTGCTCCAGACGCCGCCCGTGGAGGCGACGTGCACCCCGTCCGCGGCGTTGCGGTGCCGGTCGGCCAGGTCGACGAAGAGCGCGTCGTAGAAGTAGCGCAGCGCCAGCTCGTGGTAGCCCACCTCGGCCGCGATGATGGACTGGACCACGGCCGAGAGCGAGGAGTCGCCGGTGGTGATCGGGTCGTAGTAGTCGAAGTCGGCGCGTTTGTCGCCGAGGCTGAACTGGTCGCCCAGCAGGTAGAGCGCCAGCACGACGTCGGCCTGCTTGAGCACCTGGAACCGGTAGATGACCAGCGGGTGGTAGTGGAGCAGGAGCGGCGCGTTCTCCGCGGGCGTGCCCTCCAGGTCCCACACCTCGCGCTCGAGGAACTGGCTGTCCTGGGGATGGATGCCGTAGTCCTCGTCGAAGGGGATGTGCATGTGCTCGGAGATGCGCTCCCACTCGGCCACCTCGCTGCGCTGCAGGCCCAGGCGGGCCGCGGCGCGCCGCAGCTGGGGCAGGTCGGTGCGCTCGAGCTCGCGGACGACCTCGACGGCCGCGCACAGGTTGTGCCGGGCCATCGCGTTGGTGAAGAAGTTGTCGTTGACGACGGTGTTGTACTCGTCCGGCCCCGTCACCGCGTGCAGGTGGAACGACTTGTCCCCGTTCACCTGCCAGAAGCCCAGGTCGGCCCACAGCCGGGCGGTCTCCACGAGCAGGTCCACGCCCTGGGAGCAGAGGAACTGCCGGTCGCCGGTGGCGCGGGCGTACTTCATCAGGGCGTAGGAGATGTCGGCGTTGATGTGGTACTGCGCGGTCCCGGCGGCGAAGTAGGCCGAGGCCTCGTGCCCGTTGATCGTGCGCCAGGGGAACAGGGCGCCGTACTGGGCCATCTCGGCCGCCCGGCGACGCGCGTCGTCGAGCATGCCGTGCCGGAAGCGCAGGGCGTTGCGGGCCGCCTGCGGGTGGGTGTAGGTGAGGAAGGGCAGCACGTAGCACTCGGTGTCCCAGAAGTAGTGCCCCCCGTAGCCGGACCCGGTCAGCCCCTTGGCCGCGATGCCGTGGCTGCCGGCCCGCATCGCGGCCTGCCCGAGCTGGAACAGGTTCCAGCGCACCGCCTGCTGCACGTCCGGGAGCCCGTCCACCTCGACGTCGGACTCGGCCCAGAACCGCTCCCAGGTCCGGGCGTGCTCCTCGTGCAGCGCCGGAACGCCCCGCTCGGCGGCCCGGTCGAGCGTCCGGGTGCACCGGTCGGCCAGCTCGCGGGCCGGCACCCCCCGGGAGGTGTGCACGGCGACCAGCTTCTCCAGGCGCACCGACCGCCCGGGCGTGGCCTCGATCCGGAAGACCTCCTTGGCCAGGTCCTCCTCGACGACGACGTCCCGCCGCAGCGGGTCCTCGGTCTCGATCCGGTGCTCGACCATGGTGGCGATGGTCATCCGGGAGTTGTGGGTGCGGTAGCCCAGCAGGAGCCGGCCGTCGCGCACCTCGTGCAGCCGCGGCTCGAGGACCCGGTGCTCGAAGGTGTCGGCGCGCCGCGGGTCTACCCCCTCGCCCATCGCGGCCGAGCGCACGTGGTACTCGTCCGAGCCGTCCTGGCGGTTGAGCAGCTGGCTGGAGATGACGAGGGAGGCGTCCCCGTCGAGCATCTCCACCTCGAAGGTCAGCACGGCCAGGTGCCGCTCCTCGACGCTGGCCATCCGGGTGCTGGTGATCCGCACCCGCTTGCCGGAGCTGGTGCGCCACACCACGTCCCGGCGCAGCAGCCCCTCGCGCAGGTCGAGGGTGCGCTCGTAGTGCTCCAGGTCGGCGGTGGTCAGCAGCAGCGGCTCGTCGTCGACGTAGAGCTTGATGGTCTTGGGGTCGGGCACGTTGACGATCGTCTGCCCGACGCGGGCCAGCCCGTAGGCCTCCTCGGCGTGCTCGATGGGCCAGGTCTCGTGGAAGCCGTTGACGAAGGTGCCGTGCAGGTGGGTGTCCCGGCCCTCCTCGACGTTGCCGCGCAGCCCCAGGTAGCCGTTCGAGACGGCGAACAGGGTCTCGGTCACGCCCAGGTCGGCGGCGTCGTACTCGCTCTCCACCAGCCGCCACGGGTCCACCGGGAAGCGCGTGCGGTCCATCGGGTCGACGGGGTCGGGCGGGCGGTGCCAGTTTGCGGAGTCGGTCTGCACGGGGGCTCCAGGGGTCGGGCTGGGGGAGGGGTATGCGGTCGCGCGCCGGGTCAGAGCAGCTCGGCCAGGTCGGTGACGACCTCGTCGGCCCCGTGCTCGCGCAGGGTGTCGGCGCCCACGCCGCGGTCCACGCCGACGACCCGGGCGAACCCGCCGGCGGCGCCGGCGGCCACCCCGGACACCGCGTCCTCGACGACCACGCACCGGGCGGGGTCCTTGCCGAGCCGCTCCGCGGCATACAGGAAGGTGTCCGGCTCCGGCTTGCCCGCCAGGCCGTGCTCGGCGGCGACGACCCCGTCGACGACGACCTCGAACCGGTCGGCCAGGCCGGCGGTGCGCAGCACCTCGACGGCGTTCTTGGACGAGGAGACCACGGCCATCGCGACCCCGCGCCGGGGCAGCTCGTCGAGCAGGCGGACCGAGCCGGGGTAGGCCTCGATGCCCTCCTCGCGGAGCACCTCGTTGAACAGGTCGTTCTTGCGGTTGCCCAGCCCGCAGACGGTCTGCTCGTCCGGACCGTCGGAGGGGTCGCCCTGGGGCAGCTCGATCCCGCGGGAGTCCAGGAACGTGGCCACGCCCTCGTAGCGGGGCCGGCCGTCGACGTGGGCGAAGTAGTCGGCGTCGGTGTAGGGCTCGTGCTCCTCCGGGAGGCTGTCGAGGAAACGGGTGAACATCACCTCCCACGCGCGCATGTGCACCTCGGCGGTCGGGGTGATGACCCCGTCGAGGTCGAGGAGCGCGGCGTCGACGTCGTTCCAGTCCATCCGGCCAGCGTAGGGGACGGGCGGCGGGGGCTGTCGGTCGCGGCGGCTACCGTCGGGGGATGACGACCAGCCAGGCAGACGTGGACCGCCCCCAGCACCAGGTCGACCCCGGCGCGCCGCTGCCCGAGCAGGCGCAGGCGGCGCTGCGGCGGCTCGTCGGCCGGGACGACGCGCAGTTCCGCGACGGGCAGCTCGAGGCCGTGACGGAGCTGGTGGACGACCGGGCGCGGGTGCTGGTCGTCCAGCGCACCGGCTGGGGCAAGTCGGCCGTCTACTTCGTGGCCACCGCCCTGCGGCGCGCTCAGGGTGCCGGGCCGACGGTCATCGTCTCGCCGCTGCTGGCGCTGATGCGCGACCAGATCGCCGCGGCCGCCCGGGCCGGTGTGCGGGCCGTGACGATGAACTCCGCCAACGCCACCGAGTGGGACGAGGTCCGGCAGGCGCTGGCCGAGGACCGCGTCGACGTCCTGCTCGTCAGCCCCGAGCGGCTCAACAACCCGCGCTTCCGCGACGAGCAGCTGCCCGACCTGGCCCGGCGCTGCGGGCTGCTTGTCGTCGACGAGGCCCACTGCATCTCCGACTGGGGCCACGACTTCCGCCCCGACTACCGCCGGATCAGGACCCTGCTGGACGCCCTGCCGGAGGGCACGCCCGTGCTGGCGACGACGGCGACGGCCAACGAGCGCGTCGTCGAGGACGTCGTCGAGCAGCTGGGCGTCGGTGGCTCGCAGGTGCGCACCATCCGCGGGCCCCTGGCCAGGGCGTCCCTGCGGCTGGGGGTGCTGCCCCGGCTGTCCCCCGAGCAGCGGCTCGGCTGGCTGCTGGCCCACCTGGAGACCCTGCCCGGCAGCGGGATCATCTACTGCCTGACCGTCTCGGCGGCCGAGGACGTGACCGAGGCCCTGCGCGGCGCCGGGCACGAGGTGGCCGCCTACACCGGCCGGACCGACACCGAGGACCGCGAACGGCTCGAGGGGGCCCTGCGGGACAACCAGGTCAAGGCCCTCGTCGCCACGAGCGCCCTGGGGATGGGCTTCGACAAGCCCGACCTGGGCTTCGTCGTGCACCTGGGGGCGCCCAGCTCGCCGGTGGCCTACTACCAGCAGGTCGGCCGTGCCGGCCGTGCCACCGAGCGGGCCGACGTGCTCCTGCTGCCGGGCTCGGAGGACCGCGACATCTGGAACTACTTCGCCACCGTCTCGATGCCCCGCCAGGACCAGGCCGACGCCGTCCTGACGGCGCTCGCAGAGGCGGGCCGGCCCATGTCCACGCCGGCGCTGGAGACCGTGGTCGACGTGCGGCGCACCCGGCTGGAGCTGCTGCTGAAGGTGCTCGACGTCGAGGGGGCGGTCGCCAAGGTCCAGGGCGGGTGGACGGCCACCGGGCAGCCGTGGGTCTACGACAAGGAGCGCTACACCCGGGTGGCGGAGGCGAGGGTGCGCGAGGCCGAGCTGATGCTGGCCTACCAGGCCACCGACGGGTGCCGGATGGCCTTCCTCCAGGAGTGCCTCGACGACAGCACCGCCGAGCCCTGCGGGCGGTGCGACCGGTGCGCCGGGACGTGGTTTCCCACCGAGATCCCCGAGGAGTCGGTCGGGTCGGCCAAGGACCGGCTCGGTGCCGTGGGCGTGCCCGTCGAGCCGCGCGGGCAGTGGCCGACCGGGATGCCCCGCCTCGGCGTGGACGTCAAGGGCAAGATCCGCCCGGAGGAGCAGGCCGGCGTCGGACGGGCCCTGGCCCGGCTCTCCGACCTCGGGTGGGGGCAACGCCTGCGGGCCGTGCTGGCGGCGGGGGAGTCCCGGCCCGACCCGGACGTGCCCGACGACCCGGAGCTCGGTCCGGCCCTGGTCGCCGGACAACCGGTGCCGCAGGACGTCGTCCGTGCGGTGGTCCAGGTGCTGTCGGGGTGGGACTGGGTGGAGCGTCCCGTCGGCGTCGTGGCCATGCCCTCGCGGCGCCGTCCGGCGGTGGTGGGCTCGCTGGCCGAGCAGATCAGCTCGATCGGCCGGCTGCCGCTGCTGGGCAGCCTCGACCTGGTCCACGGCGGCCCGGTCGGCGAGCCGGGCGGCAACAGCGCCTTCCGGCTGGCCAACGTCTGGGGCCGGCTCGGCGTGGGGCCGCAGCTGCAGGAGGCGCTCGCCTCGACCCGCGGGCCGGTGCTGCTCGTCGACGACGTCGTGGACTCGCGGTGGACCCTCACCGTCGCGGCGCGCGAGCTGCGGCTCGCCGGGGCCGACGCCGTCCTGCCGCTCGTGCTGGCCGTCGAGGGCTGACCCTGCCGCCGGTCAGGAGCCGAAGGTGCTGCTGATCCACCACCAGAGCAGGAGCGCCTCGGCCACCATGCCGAGCGTCAGGCCCAGCAGGAAGCCCGAGCCCGTCTCCCGCAGCCGCGGCACCAGCACCACGACCACCGCGATGGCGCCCGCCGGCACCGGGGAGAGGAAGTCCAGGTAGGCCACCATCGCCCAGCGCTCGACCAGCGGACCCAGCGCGATCCCGAGCACCAGCTGGAGGGCGAACCCGGCCGGGAGCCCCAGCAGGAGGCCCCAGACCAGCCCGGAGGTCGTGATGGTCCCCTCCGAGGTGGACCGCGGTACTCGCCCGGCCGGCGTCGTCGCCATGGCCGAAGCGTAGACCCGGAGGCCGTCCCGCCGGGGGTCCGTGCTGGTCAGCCGCCCACGGCGTCGTCCAGGGGCGCGGGACCACGCCCGGCCCACACCCGCTGGGCGAGCTTGACGACCTCCTGGGCCCACAGCACGACCGAGGCCATCGCGAGGCAGACGAGCCACTGCGTGCCGGTCAGGGGGACGGTGGTGAAGGCCTGCTGCATGACCGGCACGTGCACGACGAGGACCTGCAGCGCGACGACCAGCCCGATCGCCGCCCACAGCCAGGGGTTGCGGAACATCCGGTGGAACGAGCTCTGGGCCGCCGAGCGGGAGCTGAGCGCGTTGAGCAGCTGCGCGAGGACCAGGGTGGTGAACCCGGCCGTCCGCGCCATGTCGAAGGACTCCGAGCCCTCGATCAGCCCGCCGGGCAGGAAGAGGTCCATCGTCAGCAGGGTGACCGCCCCCATGAGGGTCCCGGTGAAGACGATCCGCGCCCACATCGGACGGTCGAGGATGGGCCGGTCGGGGCGACGCGGCGGGCGGGCCATGACGTCGTCGATCTCGGGGTCGACGCCCATCGCCAGCGCCGGCACCGAGTCGGTGACCATGTTGATCCACAGGATCTGGGTGGCCAGCAGCGGGACGACGAGGGCGTCCGGGGCGGCGGTGTCGCGCAGGCCGAGGACGCCGGCCAGGACGATGCCGAAGAAGACGGTGACGACCTCGCCCAGGTTCGAGGACATCATGTAGCGCAGGAACTTGCCGATGTTGTCGAAGATGATCCGGCCGCGGTGGATCGCCGCGACGATGGTGGCGAAGTTGTCGTCGCCGAGGATCATCCGGCTGGCTTCCTTGGTCACCTCGGTGCCGGTGATGCCCATGGCGATCCCGATGTCGGCGCTCTTGAGCGCCGGCGCGTCGTTGACGCCGTCGCCGGTCATCGCCACGACGTGCCCGTCGCGCTGGAGGGCGTCCACGATGCGCAGCTTGTGGTGGGGGGCGACGCGGGCGTACACGCTGACCTCACGGACGAGGTCGACGAGGGCCTCGTCGTCCAGCCGCTCCAGCTCCACGCCGGCGGCGGCCCGTCCGCCCTCGGTGATGATGCCGAGGTCGGTGGCGATCCGCTGGGCGGTCGCCGGGTGGTCGCCGGTGATCATGATGGTGCGCACCCCCGCGCGACGGGCCGCGGCGACGGCGGCCCTGGCCTCCTCCCGCGGCGGGTCGATGATGCCGACCAGGCCGGCGAGGACGAGGTGGTGCTCGACGTCCTGGTCGGGGCTGGCCGCCTCCCCCTCGTCGGCGACGCGGTAGGCCACGCCCAGCGTCCGGTAGCCCTCGGCGGAGAGCTCCTCGACGGCCTGCGTGATCCTCGCGCGGGCCACGTCGTCGAGGGGGACGATCTCGTCCCCGTGGCGCTGGGCGACGCAGCGCCCGAGGAGGACGTCCGCCGCGCCCTTGGTGTAGATCCGGCTCTCCGCGCGGTCGTCGTGGTGGGCCAGGACCGACATCATCTTGCGTTCGGAGGTGAAGGGTGCCTCGGCCCGACGCTCGTAGTGCCCGATCCGCTCGGGCACCTCCCCGAGCTTGGAGCTGGCGACGAGGAAGGCGGCCTCGGTCGGGTCGCCGTGGACGACCCACTGCCCGTCCTGCTCGGTGACGGTGGCGTTGTTGGCGATGGACCCGCCGATGAGCACGAGCCGCGCCTCGACGAGGAGAGCCTCGTCGTCGCCGTCGTCGTCGTCGCCGCCGTCGTCGCCGTCGGGGACGAGCACGGCCTGGCCGACCGGGGCATACCCCGTGCCGGAGAGCTCGACCCGGCCGGAGGCGGTGACGATCGTGCGCAGGGTCATCTCGTTGCGGGTAAGCGTCCCGGTCTTGTCGGAACAGATGACCGACGCCGAGCCGAGGGTCTCGACCGAGTGCAGGTGCTTCATGACCGCGTTGCGCCGGGCCATGGCCCGGACCCCGATCGCGAGCACGACGGACAGGATCGCGGGCAGGCCCTCGGGCACCGCGGCGACGGCGAGGGAGACCCCGAGCAGGAGGATGGTGACCCACTCCTGTGCGGAGTCGGCGCCCTGGACGAACGCCAGGGTGGCCATGACCACGACCGCGATGCCGATGACCAGGGCGCCCAGGGTGCGCGAGACCCTGGCGATCTCGACCTGCAGGGGGGAGGGCTGCTGCTCGGTACGGTCCAGGAGCGCGGCGATGTCGCCCATCTCGGTCCGCATGCCGGTCGTCGTGACGACCGCGCGGCCCACGCCCTCGACCACGGCGGTGCCCTTGTGCACCATGTTGACGCGGTCGGCCAGGGCGACCTCGCCGGAGAGGGCCGTGGCGGACTTGACGGTGGCGGAGGACTCGCCGGTGAGCGCGGCCTCCTGCACCTTCAGGCCGGTGGCCACCAGGAGGCGGGCGTCCGCGCCCACGGCGTCGCCCTCGCTGAGCAGGAGGATGTCGCCAGGAACGAGCTCGGCGGACGGCAGCTCGGTCGGCCGGCCGTCGCGGAGCACCGAGGAGCTGGCGGCCGTCATCGTGGCCAGCGCGGCGACGGCGTTCTCGGCCTTGGCCTCCTGGACGAAGCCGAGGACGGCGTTGAGGGTGAGGATCGCGCCGATGACGATCGCGTCGACCGGAGCCCCTTCGGCGCCCTCGATCACCCAGGCGGTGACGGAGACGGCGATCGCGACGAGCAGGAGGTAGACGAGGGGGTCCTGGAACTGCGCGAGCATGCGTCGCCACAGCGGCACCGGGTCCTTGGGCCTCAGCTCGTTGGGGCCGTGCTCGGCCAGGCGTGCCTGCGCCTCGGCGCTGCCCAGCCCGACGGCCGGATCGACCTCGAGGCGCTGCGTCAGCTCCTCGGCCCCGGCGAGGTGAGGGGGCAGCGTGCGTTCGGTCGGGCTCCCGATGGCCACGCCCCCATCGTCTCAGGTGGGACGGTGCGGGTGGCGGCGGGCTGCGTCAGTAGACGAAGAACGGGAAGACGCTGCGATCGTGGGCGTGCACGATCGCGAGGAAGACCACGGCGTCGAAGAGCAGGTGGATGATCACCACGTACGTCAGCGACTTGGTCCGCGTGAAGATCCACCCCTGCAGCAGCGCGAACGGGATCGTCAGCAGCGGCCCCCACGAGCGGTAGCCCAGCTCCCACAGGAACGACACGAAGATCACCGCCTGCAGCACGTTGGCCTGCCACAGCGGGAAGTGCCGGCTCAGCAGGGCGAAGCAGATGCAGATGAAGAACAGCTCGTCCCACAGGCCGACCGCGTTGACCCCGACGAAGAACCGGCCGAACTCGCTGGGCGTCTGGATCGGCGGCCAGTTCTGGTACGCCCCGGAGTTGATGAAGTAGGACGGCAGGATCAGCCAGCCCAGCACGGGCACCGCGACCACGTAGGCCCACTGCAGCCCTGTCCACCGCCGACCGGTGAACCACGGGAACCGGATGGCCGGCTCGCGCCGGTAGACCAGCCGGTCGACGAGCACGGGCACCAGCACGGCGGCCCCCAGGACGACGCCCAGGCGGAAGAACATCGGCCAGCTGATGTCGGCCTCGACCGAGGTCGTCGACACGATGGTGATGCCGATCCCGATGAGCAGCAGGTCCCGGAACAGGGGACGGTGGATCAGGTATGCCGCTGCGAGGCTGAGCGCGAGCACGACGTGCCCCGGCCAGCCCACCATGAGCGCGAAGAGCAGGAACGCCGAGAAGGAGACCCCGGCGGCCGGCAGCAGGCCGAGCAGCGGGGCGGGGGAGGTGGTCGGCGCGGGCACGGCGACCACCGTAGTGCCGGTCCGGTCATCCCTCCTCGCGGCCGACCTCGACGGCGATGTCGACCTCGTTGCCCTCCGGGTCGGCGATGGTGGTCCCGAACGGCGCGTCGGCGTCGCGGACCACCCGGCCGCCGGCCCGCAGGGCCGCCTCGATCCGGGTCCGCGCCCGGTCGTCCGGGACGAAGACGTCCACATGGATCCGGTTGCGCTGGGCCCGACGGGCGGTGTCGTCGGCCTCCATCGGCTGGAGGAAGAACGGTATGCCGAGCCCGCGCGGGTCCACCAGGTCGGTGACGTGCGGCCGGGGGTCCTCGACATAGCCGAGCGCGGCCGCCCAGAACCTACGGACGGCCGGGATGTCCACGGCGTCGATGCCCACCTGGACGAACCGGGGGCGGTCGACGTCCGGCCGCAGCCCGAGGTCGCGGGCCGCCCCCTGCACCTGGGCCGCCAGCAGCCGGTAGCCCTCGTCCATCTCCCAGCGGTCCTTGCCGGTGTCGACGGTCACGGCGACCTCGCCGTCGGGGGAGGCCCGCAGGTCCACCCCGAGCGGCAGGCCGGCGTCGTCGGCCAGGCCGGCCACCGCCCCGGCCAGCTCGGCTGCGGGCCCGGCGCCGGGGGCGACGTAGGAGGCCATCGCGGAGAACACCAGGCGCCAGTCCCCGGTCTCCGGGCCCTCCCACCGGTCGGCACCCTCCACGAGCGGGAGCAGGTCGACCTCGTTGCCCTCGGCGTCGGCGACCGTGGCGTAGTAGCCGTGCTCGGTCACGGCGCCGGCCCCGCGCTCCCGGACCTCGGCCAGCGTGGCCGCCGCCACCGGCTGCGGGACGACGACGTCCAGGTGCAGCCGGTTGCGCAGCGGCCGGGGCTCGTCCTGCTCCTGGAACCAGACCGACGGCAGGCGCCGGCCCGGGTCGACGAGGTCCTCCTCGCCGACGGGGACGTAGCCCAGGGCCGCCTGCCAGAACGGCATGACCGCCGCGTGGTCGAGCGCGTCCATCGTCAGCTGCACGTCCTGCACCCCCGCCGGGTCCGCACGAAGCCCCAGGCGGGCGGCGGCCGCGGAGACGGCCCGCGCCCGCTCGAGGTCCTCGGAGCCGTAGCCGTCCCTGGGACGGCGCAGCTGCACGCGGACACCGCCGGGCCGCAGGTCCAGGTCGGGCAACCGGGCCCCGGCGACGTCGACGACCGCGCGCACGAGGGCGGCCCCCGACCGCAGGGACGGTGCCTCGAACCACGCGACCGCGCCCCAGCCCAGCGCGCGCCAGTCGTCCATGCCGTCCGCGAGCTGGAGCTCGCGGGCGGTCAGCGGCCTCCGGCCGGTGCCCATCCGTCCACGGTCCCACCGGAGGGGACCGGTGGCAAGGGCCGTCAGGCCCGGGCGCCGACCTCGGCCGCCCCGGCGGGCGCGCTCTCCATACCCCACGCCTCGGCGAGCAGCCGGTAGGAGCGACGCCGCATCTGCGGGTCGTAGGTGTAGGTCGTCACGATCAGCTCGTCCAGCTCGTGCTCGGCGGCGAACTCCTCCAGCCGCTCCACGACGACGTCCGGCGTGCCGACCATCCGCACGGCCTGGTGCGCCTGCGCCAGCGGCATCAGCTGCGCCGGGACCACCTCGGACAGGTCCTGCACCGGCGGGTCGATCGGGGCGGGCTGGCCGCTGCGGATCCGGATCGCCATGAGCTGGGCGGAGGTGAAGAGGTAGTCGGCCTCCTCCTGGGTCGGCGCGACGAGCACGTTGACGCCGGCCATCGTCGTCGGCCGGTCCACCTGGGCGGTCTCGGCGTCGGGGTTGAACCGGTCGCGGTAGACGAGGAACGCCTCGCGGATCTGGTCGGGGGCGAAGTGCGAGGCGAAGCTGAACGGCAGCCCCAGCGCGGCCGCCACCTGGGCGCCGCCGGTCGAGGAGCCGAGCATCCACAGCGGCACGTGGGTGCCCTCGCCGGGGATGGCGCGCACCCGGGCGTCGGGCCGCGGGTCGCCGAGGTAGGCCTGCAGGCCCATGACGTCGGCGGCGAAGTCGTTGAGCTGGCCGCTGCCCCGCGCGAGGGCGGCGGCGGTCATCGGGTCGGTGCCGGGCGCGCGGCCCAGGCCCAGGTCGAAACGGTCGCCGTAGAGGGTGGCGAGGGTGCCGTAGTACTCCGCGACCATGAGCGGGGAGTGGTTGGGCAGCATGACGCCGCCGGAGCCCAGCCGTATGCGCTCGGTGTGCTGGGCCAGGTGCCCCAGGAGCAGCGAGGTGGCCGACGCCATGAACGCCTCCGACCCGTGGTGCTCGGCCACCCACAGCCGGTGGTAGCCCAACCGGTCGACCTCCTGCGCCAGCTGCGTCGACGCCGCCAGCGCGTCCCGCGGGGTCATCCCCTGGGACCGGGGGGCGAGCTCGAGGACGGACAGGGGGACACGACGGTTCGAGGTGGGCATGCAGGCGTCAACCACCGAACCCCGCGAGGTATGCCTGCGGCCGGGTCTCAGAGCGGCTGCAGCAGCAGGTCGTGCATCTCCCGCATGGCGCGCCGTTCGCGGACGGCGGCGGCCGCGACCACCCAGCGCAGCGGCATACCCGGGTGGAGCAGCTGCTCCCCGAGCCGGGCGACGCGCCGGTCCTGCTCCTCGACGAGGGCGCCGTGCCCGTCGCCGGCCCCGGCGAGGAGCTCGGCGAAGTCCCACGCCCGGCGCCGGGCGTAGCCGATCGACCACGCCGAGAGGCACTCGTCGAAGCGGCAGCCCACCCGGTCGGCCAGGGCCGTCCAGGGCGAGACCCTGGCCAGCCCCTCCTGCATCCGGTCGACCATGACGGCCAGCACGTCGGAGATCCGCTCGAAGTCGTCGCGAAGGTCGGCGATCGGCCGGCCCTGCTGGACGGTCGCGGCGGCCAGGCCGAGGTCCAGGTTGATGTGGGCGTTCATCCCGGCCAGCAGGTGCTGCAGGGCGAGCGTGCCGCGGGTCGGTGCGTCGAAGGTGACCGCCCACGAGGCCGGCACCGGGCGACCGCGGCCGTGGTCGCGCACCGCGTCGAGGTAGAGCCGGGCGAACTCGACGTCGAAGCGCTCCATCCGCTCGCCGTCGTCGAACTCAGCGGCTCGGATCCCGTCGCGCACCCGCACGGTCACCGCCCGGTAGACGCAGGTGAAGAAGCCGCGCGGGTCGTGCGTGGCCAGCGACCGGTCGAGGAGGCGGTCCATCGCGGCGACGGCGTCGTCGATGGTGTCCATGGGGAAGTATGGCGCGTCCGGACCGGGCGGGGGTGGTAGCGGCGTCTGGTTGCTCACATCCGGGCGCCTTCCAGCGGTCGGTCCCTGGCGTGTCGTCCCCGACCGGCGGACAATGGAGGTGGGGCAACGTCGCCCCGGAGCAGGAGAAGGAACGATGAGCAAGGAGCTGACCCGCACGACCAACCCGCTCGCCGAGATGCTCGAGTGGTTGGACCTCGCTGGACCCAAGGGACGCAAGGGGGTGGGGCTGGCGCCGTTCGTCCGGGTGGAGGACTTCGTCGAGGACGGCAGCTACGTGCTGCGGGCCGAGGTGCCCGGCCTGGATCCCGAGAAGGACGTCGAGGTGACCGTCCAGGGCGACGTGCTCACCATCAGCGGCGAGCGCCGCGAGGAGAAGAAGAACCGCAACCACCAGGAGTTCCACTACGGCTCCTTCCGCCGCAGCGTGACCCTGCCCCCGGGCGCGGACGCCGACGCGGTCGAGGCGTCCTACACCGACGGCGTGCTCGAGGTGAAGGTCCCGATCGCCGACGAGCAGGCCGGGGCACGGACCGTGCCGGTGACGCGGTCATGAGGGCCTTCCCGGGAGCCCGGATCGTTCTGGCCGCCACCCACGTGGGCGAGCCGACGCGGGACGGGCGGATCGTGGAGGTCCGCGGCGAGGACGGCGGTCCGCCGTACGTCGTGGAGTGGTCCGACGGGCACACGGGGCTGCTGTTCCCCGGGCCCGGGTCGGTGCTGCACGTCTCGGAGAAGCACGAGGACGGCGGTCGGGCAGATGCCGGGACCGCAGAGGCCGGGATGACGCAACCCGTCGCGGGCGACGGCTCGCCGGCGCCCGCGTCGCAGCCCGCGGCCACCGGCCCGGGGCAGCCCGGCCACGTGCGCGAGTGGACGGTCCGGATCTCGATCTACGAGTCCGGCGACGACACCCACGCGCAGGCCGTGCTGCTGGGCGACTCCCCGCAGCACCTGCAGGCCGCCGGGGACAGCCACCGGTCGCCGGACGACCCGGTCGTCCCGGAGATCGGCGACGAGGTGGCCGCCGGCCGCGCCCTGCGGCACCTGGCCGAACGGCTGCTGGTGACCGCCGACGACGACATCGCCGCCGTCACCGGCGAGGACGCGCACGTCCGCCGCAGCTGACCTGACGACACCGCCGCCCACCCGCCCCGGCCGCACGGCAGGGGCGGGTGGGCGGTGTCGCTCATGGTCGGAGGACCTGACGTGGCAGGCTGGGCCGGTGCATCTCGTCGTGATCTTCGGGCCGCCGGCGGTGGGCAAGATGACCATCGGCCGAGGGGTCGTCGAGCGCACCGGGTTCCGCCTCCTGCACAACCACGCCCTGATCGAGCCGCTGCTGGAGGTCTTCGACTACGGCACGCCGCCGTTCGACCGACTGCTCCGGGAGATGCGCCAGCGGGTGGTCGAGGAGGCGGCCGCTTCCGGGACGGACCTCGTCCTGACCTACGTGTGGGGCCTGGAGCTGGAGGAGGACGTCGAGGAGCTGTCGCTGCAGATCGCCCCCTACGTGGACCGGGGAGCGGTCGTCTCCTTCGTCGAGCTGGCCGCCGACCTGCAGACGCGGCTCGAACGCAACCGCACCGAGCACCGGTTGGCGGAGAAGCGGTCGAAGCGTGATCTCGACTGGTCCGACGGGAACGTGCGCGAGATGGAGCGGCACGTGATGAGCACGGACCCCGAAGCTGGACGGGACGACCTGCCGGGCCGGCGCCTGCTGGGTCAGCACCGCCACTTCCGGCTGGACACCAGTCGGCTGGGTCCGGAGCAGTCCGCGGATCGCATCGTGGAGTGGTTGAAGGGCGTGGCCGTGGACGAGTAGGGCGTCGGCACGGACCCGACCTTGGGTCCGTCGGACCTTCATCGCCGTGCAGGCCGATGTCGGTCGACCCAACCTCACGTCACATCAGCGGGACGGACGACGCCTGGCGTGCACCGGGCCAGTCGGACCCGCACGTCGCTCCCGTGGCGCCAGCCAGCCAACTGGCGCTACGGTCGGGCATGCGCAGGGTGACGACGCTGGCGACGGGGCTGACGGTCGGGATGCTGGCCGCGGGCTGCATCGCCCCGGGCGGCTTCGAGACGGTGGGGCGGACGGGGGTCGTGTCCGTCGAGGGCGACCTGGGGGTCGTCTGGGACAGCTGCGGCGAGGAGGAGGTCACCTCCGTGGTCGTGCACGCCGACCGCGAGGGGCTGGCCGACGACGAGGAGAACCCCGAGGTCGGGCGCTGGGACCTGGGGGAGCGCAACCGCGAGGAGCAGGTGTTCGTCCCCTCGGCGGCCGAGGACCCCCCGCAGCTGGAGCCGGGGCGTGGCTACATCGTCCAGGCGCACCCGGAGGGCGACGTCGAGAACCTTCCCGGGGTGCACTTCACCCTCGAGGGCGTGGCCGGGCTGGAGCCGGGCGAGGTGCTCATCGGCGCCGAGGACGGGAGCTTCGTGGGGACCTGGGAGGACCTTGCGGACTGCTGAGCGGCCCGGCCAGCACCTCAGCCGTCGTAGAACGGCTGCTGCTCCTGCGGGGCTGCCGGGACGACGTCGACGCCGTCCAGGGCCACCAGCTCCTCGACCGCCTCCCGGGTCCCGCCGATCCCGGCCCAGTGCGGGTCGACGTCGTAGGCGATGCACCACGCCCGGTCGTCCGGCCAGACGAACGAAGGCACCAGGTCGGCGCGGGGCGCGTCGGGGGCGATCGGCGCCGCGCCCCAGTCGCCCAGGTCCGACAGCGGCCCGCGGAAGAGGTGGTAGCTGCGGTGCGGGTGGTGCACCGTCGGAGCGCCGAGGACGTCGGGCGCGAAGGCCGGCTCCCCGGGCCGGCTCTCGACCCGGCCGTCGTCGTGCAGGGTCGTCACCACGGTGGCCCCCGCGTGCAGGTCGCCCCAGCCGTCCCACAGGCAGTGCCAGGCCTCGTCGGGGGTGCGGGTATGCCGTCGCAGCACCTCGACGACCGTGCGCAGCTGGTCCAGCTCCCGGGGGAGGTCGTCCCCGCCGTCGTGGTCGTTCTCGGACTGCCCCGGACGGGTGGGGTCGGGGATGAACCGCAGCCGGGCGTAGGCCTCGAAGCCCACCGGGCCGAAGAGCGACAGCCGCGGCCACGGCCTGCCCCGCTCTCCGAGCCAGTCGGCCGGGGAACCGTCGTGGACGGGTCGCAGCGTCATCGGTCCGATCCCATCCCGAGGTCCCTGGCCAACAGCCCGTGCAGGTGCTCGTCGTGGTGGACGCCGTCGGCGTAGCGGTAGGACTCGCGCAGGGTCCCCTCGTGCCGGAAGCCGGCGGCCAGCGCCACGGCGCAGGACCCGCCGTTCTCCACGGCGTGGAAGAGGTAGAGCCGGCGCAGCCCGAGCTCGCCGAACGCGAACCGGGACGCGGTGGTGACGGCGCGCACGGCATACCCCTGCCTGCGCGCCCACGGTGCGGTCCAGTAGCCGACCTCGGCGTCGCCCTGGTCCCGGTCGATCTTGTGGACCGACACCGAGCCGACGAGCCGGTCCTCGGGTCCGGCGACCGCCCAGGACGCCTGGTCGGCATCGGTCCAGTCGTTGCGCGAGGCGATGAATCGGCCGATCGCGTCGGGGCCGGTCGGGGCCGGGTTCCACCGGGCGATCTCCTCGTCGACGAACGCCGCCCGGAGGTCGTCGACGTCCCCGGGGCCGAAGGCGCGCAGGACCACCCCTGGTGCCTCGAGACGCACCGGACCGGGTGGGGGAGTCGTCATCGGCCCAGCGTAGAGGGGTTAGGTTCGGGGTGCAGGTGGATCTCGGGACGACGGGAGCGGGGATGGCTGTGGGCTCAGGGGAGTCGTGGCAGCAGCGGGAGGAGCGGCGCCGGCAGGTGGCGCGCGAGGCGCGGCTGATGGCCCGCGAACCCGCCGGCTGGCTGCCGCGTCTGGTGCTCCTCGTGGCGACCGTGGCGTGGCTGGCGATGCTCGCCTGGCTCGTGCAGACCCTGCCCGAGCGGGTGCCCACGCACTGGTCGGGAGGTGGCACGCCGGACGGGTGGTCCAGCAGGCCCGTGGCCGTCGCCGTCGTCGTGCTGCTGCCCCTGGTCCTCTTCTTCCCGATGATCTGGATCTCACGGCTGGTGATGGTCTGGCCGGACGGGGTCAACGCGCCGCACAAGGAGTGGTGGTTGGACCGGCCGCGCAGACTGGTCCGCTTCGAGCGGCTCCTGCGCGAGGACCTGATGCTGATCGTCGCGGTGTCGGTGCTGCTCGTCGTCGGGATCGGCCTGATCATGGGGTATGCCGCGCACCAGCCGGGCGGGGCCGTGCCCGCCTGGTGGTTCGCGGTGCTGATCGTCGGCTACCTCGTTCTGCTCACCCTCCTGGTCGTGTGGATGTACGTCAGCGCGCGCTATCGACCTGACGACGACGACCCGGAGCTGGCGTGAGGTCCCGACGGCGCCCGGCGCGCGAGTCGCTGTCCCGCGAGTGGCGCAGCCCGTGGTGGCCGGTGTTCGACCGCCCGCACGACGCCGGCCCGCCGAGGCGCCGTCCCCGGCTCGAGCGGCTGCTCGACCGGGTGGTGCCCTCCGGCACCGGCCGGTGGACCACGCTCCCCGGCACGGACGGGGGACCGGAGGTGACGGCATACCGCTATGAGGCGCCGGACCGGCCCCGCCCGTCCGGCGCGCTCGTGTGGATCCACGGTGGCGGGATGGTCATGGGTGCCCCGTGGATCGACCACCGGCTGTGCGACCGGCTGGCGCGCGAGCTGGGGCTGCTCGTGGTCAGCGTGGACTACCGGCTGGCGCCGGAGCACCCGTTCCCGGCCGCGGTCGAGGACTGCTGGGCGGCGCTGACGTGGCTGCACGAGCGGGCGGCCGAGCTGGGCGTCGACCTGGCGCGCATCGGGGTGGCCGGCGCCAGCGCCGGTGGTGGGCTGGCGGCGTCGGTGGCGCAGCTGGCGCACGACCGCGGGGTGCCGCTGGCCTTCCAGGGGCTGGTCTACCCCATGCTCGACGACCGGACGGTGCTGCGCGAGGACCACGGCGGGCGGGGCCAGGTGGTGTGGACGCCGGCGCACAACCGGGACGCGTGGGGGTGGTACCTGGGCCACGAGGTCGGCGTGCGGGAGGAGCGGGCGTATGCCGTGCCCGCCCGTCGAGCGGACCTCACCGGGCTCGCCCCGGCCTGGGTGGGGGTGGGCTCGGCGGACCTCTTCCACGACGAGGACGTGGTGTATGCCGAGCGCCTCCGGGACGACGGCGTGCCCGTCGACCTCGTCGTCGTGCCGGGGATGCCGCACGCGGCCGACATGGTGCCGGGACTGGCTGCGGCGCAGGGGTTCCGGAAGAGCTTCGTCGCCGCGGTGGCCCGTGCGCTGGCGGAGCCGACGGTGGAGCGTCAGTCGGAGTAGAGCCGGTTGCGGGAGGTGAGCACCTGCAGGTCCACCGAGGGGCCGTCGATCGTGGCCGTGCTCGGGATGGTGGTCCAGGGGCCGCCGTCGACGCTGACCTCGCCGCCGTACTCCACCGTGATGGAGGGCGCGACGTCCGCCGGCTGGTCGTAGGTGTGGGTGACGCCGCCGTCGGGGTAGGGGCCGCCGAGGCTGGTCGTCGGGCCGATGGTCGTGCCGTCGCCGGTAACGTAGGTGGCGCCGACGAGTGTCGGGCGGATGCGCACCTGACGACCGACGAGGGTCGTGGTGTCGACCTCGGCGGGGGCGAATCCGGCGTCTGGCCAGGCCAGCTCGAAGTAGACCGGCAGGTTGACCAGGGCGGTGCCGTCCGGCGGCTGGATCACGGTCTGGGGGAGGGCGAAGTCCGTGCGGTGGAACTGCTCGACGATCATCGCCTCGGTCAGCTCGACCGCCGGCTCGCCGCTGCGTGCCGGGACGGAGTCGGTGAAGCAGGTCGGGCCGATCGGCTCCCACGAGGTGGGGTCGGTGCCGTCGGCGTAGCCGGTGCGCCGGTAGATGATCGAGCGCGGCCCGCTGGAGTCGGGGACGTTCTCCTCGCAGAAGGTCACGGCGAACCCGCAGATCTCCAGCCGGGGACGGTCGGGGGAGTTGGGCGGGATGCAGTCGATGACGGCGACGTAGTCGTACCAGGCGACGGGGGACTCGGCGGAGGCGGCCGGAGGGTAGGAGTCGGCGAGGGCCTGGGTCTGTTCGACGGTCAGCCCCACGTCGACGCCGTCACCACCGTCCCGGATCCTGCTCCACGGGTCGTCATGCTCGTCGGCAGCAGCAGGTCCGGCCGCCACCCAGGCAGCGACCAGTGTCAAGGCTAACGACGGTGGCGCAAGCCTCACGGTGCTTCCTGGAGGCGTATCGACTCGACCACCCAACTGCCGTTTGCATGTCGTAGATCGAAGACGAGCCCGCCGTCCCCCTCCCCCGATCCCCGCAGGACCGAAAGGGCGCTCTCAACTCGTGCGAGCTCTTCACCGATCAGCTGTGTTGTGCTGGCGCCTAGGCGAAATGTGGACTCGCCGTCTGGATTCTCGGGGATGTCCGTCAGTAGCGCGCTGCAGGACTCGCATGCGTCGCTACTCCAAGGGTCCATGTGTTCGGTGTCGCCGGTCTTGTACGCGTAGTCCAACCCAAATACGTAGTGCTCAACAAACGCCTCGGCACCCTCCTCGGTGAACTCGGTCGCCTCCGCGGGCATCTCCGGCGCCGCCTCCTCCGTCGGCTCCTCGCTCGTCGGCTCAGGCTCGGTCGTCACCTCGGCGTCCTCGACCGGGGCCGGCGGCTCGGCCGTCGCCGTCGTCAGCGCGTCCTCGCTCGGCGGTGGTGCGGACGGCTCCGAGGTCGTGTCGCAGGCGCTCAGGGCGAGCAGTGCGGACACGGCGACGATCACGGTGCGTCTCAAGGATCCCCTCCAGGGTCTGCAGCCACGCACGGGCCGCGAGCGAACGGACCGAGCCAGTCTGCCTGCTGACGACCCAAGAATCCGTTGTCCACAGGTAAAGACTTGGTAAGCGTCAGCCTCCCGCGACCGTCTGCTCGTGCGCCCGGGCCTTCCAGACCGACTCCGCCGAGTCCCACGTCGCGATGACCGCGACCACGACGACCAGGACCGTGCGCCACAGCTGAGGGTCCCCGGCCGGCACGGCCTGCAGCAGCCGCTCGCTGACCAGCCCGTCGGCATACACCCACCACGCGACGAGGGCGACGAGCGCGGCGTTCTGCGCGAGGTTGAACCAGGCCGCCGGCCACGACCAGTAGCCCCGGTAGAGCTTGAGCACCTCGACCGCCGCCCAGGCCAGCGTCAGGACGACGAGCATCCAGCGCCCGGCGTAGGCGGTCTCGGTGAACAGCGGGACCCGCTCGTCCCCGACCGGGATCGTCGGGTTGGGGCCGAACGCCACGAGCATGCCCGCGACCGAGGCGAACACCAGCCCCCCGATCGACTCCGAGCGGGGGATGTCCCGCTCGGCCTCCGAGGGGAGCCGGTCGGGGTTCCAGGCGAACCCGCGCTCCATACCCGCCAGCCCGGGCCGGGCCTGCTCGTTGCGCTCCGCTATCGCGAAACCGAGCGTCACCCAGAACGTCACCTGGACGGCCGTCATGAGCGCGGTCCCCAGGCCCTCGCCGACGATGACGAACGGGTTGCGCTCGCCGTCGATCACGGTCGCCAGCATCGTGATCAGCGCCACCACCGCGGGCACGAACGACAGCAGCAGCAGGAGCACGCGGCGCCAGAGCGGGTAGACGGCCGGGCCGATGAGGTGCAGCTCGCGCCCGGCGTAGGTCGCCGCGAGCCGCTCCGGGTCGCCCAGCTCGACGAGGACGTCCCGCTCGACCTCCCCGGGGTCGGGCCCCGTCCGGGCCCGCACCCTCTCCTCGATCGTGGAGCGCAGCTGCTGCCCCACGTGGGCCCGCTCCTCGGCGGGCAGCCGCCGCACGACGGCGTGGACGTAGCGTTCGCTGAGGGACGACATGGTCCCCGTCCTTCCCGGAGCCACCCCGATGAAGCTCCTGCCTCCATTGTGCTCCTGTCCGGGATCGGAGGGTGGTGCGGGACCCCGCCCGCAGGGGTCGTCGGTCCCGTCGTGTACTGATGGACCTCGGCCCGACGCGCGGGCCCGGTCACCGAAGGTGGCCGCAGGTCGGAGAAGCTGGCGCAGGTGCTGGAGAAGCAGTGGTGCAGACGGTATGAAGTGGTTGCTCGGCACGGCCGTGCTCGGACTCGGTGTCACGGTCGCGGTGGGGGTGACGGCCAACTCCGCGATCGACGAGGAGGTCGTCACCGTCCACCGGGTCGTCGACGGTGACACCCTCGACGTCCTGCGTGACGGCGAGACGGTGCGCGTGCGCCTCCTCAACGTCGACACTCCCGAGACCAAGCACCCCGGCAAGGCCGTCGAGTGCCTCGGGCCGGAGGCCACCGCGTTCCTCGCCGACCGGCTGCCCGCAGGCACCGAGGTCGAGCTCGAGTACGACCAGGAGCGCACCGACCGCTACGGCCGCGACCTGGCCGGGGTCTTCCTCGACGACTCGCTGGTCAACGCCGAGATCGCCCGGGCGGGGCTGGGGGTGCCGGTCTACTTCGCGCCCAACGACCTCTTCCTCGACGACGTGGAGGCGGCGTTGGAGGAGGCCCAGGCGGCGGGACGCGGGATGTACGACCCTGAGCAGGAGTGCACCTTCGCCGCCCGGGCCCAGCAGGTCGAGGACCAGGTGGTCCAGGCCGAGGACGCCGCGCAGGCGGACCCCGCCGCGGCGGAGGAGACGGCCACCGAGGCGGTGGAGGCGGCCGAGGGCCTGCTCGTGCTGCTCGCGGACGTCGAGCCGGACACGCTGGCCGCGGCTGGCCTGACCACGGGTGAGCTGGACCGGCTGCGACAGGACGTGCGGGGTATGCGGACGCGCGCCCAGGCGGTGCACGCCGCCGCCGTCGAGGCACGGGAGGAGGCCGAGCGCGAGAAGGAGCGCGCGGCCGAGGAGAAGCGGAAGGCCGAGGAGAAGGCCGAGCGGGAGCGCGAGGAGAAGGCCGCGCAGGAGGCAGCCGAGCGGGAGGCGCCGCAGCCGGCTCCTCAGCCCCCGCCGCCCCCGGCGAACCAGCCCGGGGCCGGATACACCGGCTGCCGGGCCTACGTCGGCGGCCCCTACGTGGACGACCAGGGCCGGCACTACACCCCGATCGACTGCGAGACGAAGCAGTCGCTGGTGCCCTGAGGTGCCCACCGCGGGCGCCACGCCGGGGCGACACGCCGACGACACACCGGGGCCCATGCGGCTGACCTGCGGGTCTGGAGATTCGTCCCGGCCGAGGTGTTGCATCGAGGGGCGGGGCGGCATACGATCCCCATATCTAGTAGTTACAGCACTGTGGTTCGTCCACATGTTGTGCACAACCAGAGGGCGTGTACCCACACGTCGTCCACAGGTCGTCCCCAGATCGGCACACAGGGCGCCCCCACCAGGGGGTGTCGAAACCGTGCTGCCCGCACCCTCGAGGAGGAGAGTCGTGCACTGCCCGTTCTGCCGTCACACCGACTCGCGGGTCGTCGACAGCCGCGTCCAGGAGGAGGGCACCGTCATCCGGCGCCGCCGCCAGTGCCCCGAGTGCGGGCGCCGGTTCGGCACCGTGGAGACCGCCACCCTCTCGGTCATCAAGCGGTCCGGGGTCACCGAGCCGTTCAGCCGGGACAAGGTCATCACCGGGGTCCGCAAGGCCTGCCAGGGCCGGCCGGTCACCGACGACCAGCTCCAGGTCCTGGCGCAGCAGGTCGAGGAGACCATCCGCTCGCAGGGGCAGGCGGAGGTCGACGCGCACGAGGTCGGCCTGGCGATCCTCGAGCCCCTGCGCTGCCTCGACGAGGTGGCCTACCTCCGGTTCGCCTCCGTATACCAGGCGTTCGACTCGCTCGAGGACTTCGAGCAGGCGATCACGCTCCTGCGGACCGAGCAGGACGCACAACCCGCACCACCGGCGGGTATGCGGTAGCACCGCACCCCTCACGTCACCGGGTATGTCGGACCCGCCCGGTGGAATGGAACACCACGGACCACGAAGCACCGAAGCACGCACCACACCCACCACGCACAAGGGAGAGCAGCATGACGGAGACGACAGGGGCCAAGTCGCGGACCCGCCGCGGCGACAAGGGGCTGAAGATCGAGCGGATCTTCACCACCCCGGGCGTCCACCCCTACGACCAGGTCACCTGGGAGAAGCGGGACGTCGTCCAGACCAACTGGCAGAGCGGCGAGACGATCTTCGAGCAGCGCGGCGTGGAGTTCCCCGACTTCTGGTCGGCGAACGCCTCGACGATCGTGACGACGAAGTACTTCCGCGGTGCGGTGGGCACCCCGGAGCGTGAACAGAGCCTCAAGCAGCTGATCGACCGCGTGGTGCTGACCTACGTCAAGGCGGGCAAGGAGCACGGCTACTTCGCCTCCGACGAGGACGCCGAGGTCTTCGAGCACGAGCTGACCTACGCCCTGATCCACCAGGTCTTCTCGTTCAACTCCCCGGTGTGGTTCAACGTGGGCACCAAGAGCCCGCAGCAGGTCAGCGCGTGCTTCATCCTGTCCGTCGACGACTCGATGGACTCGATCCTCAACTGGTACAAGGAGGAGGGCAAGATCTTCCAGGGCGGCTCCGGCGCCGGCCTCAACCTCTCCCGCATCCGCTCCTCCAAGGAACTGCTCTCCTCCGGCGGCACCGCCTCCGGCCCGGTCTCCTTCATGCGCGGCGCCGATGCCTCCGCGGGGACCATCAAATCCGGCGGCGCGACCCGTCGCGCGGCCAAGATGGTCGTCCTGGACGTCGACCACCCCGACATCGAGGAGTTCATCGAGACCAAGGCGCGCGAGGAGGACAAGATCCGCGCGCTGCGCGACGCCGGCTTCGACATGGATCTGGGCGGCCGCGACATCGTGTCGGTGCAGTACCAGAACGCCAACAACTCCGTGCGCGTCTCCGACGAGTTCATGCGCGCCGTCGAGCAGGGGGCCGAGTTCAACCTCACCTCCCGCCTGGACGGCTCGGTCGTCGACACCGTCGACGCCCGCGAGCTCTTCGGCAAGATGGCCCAGGCCGCCTGGGAGTGCGCCGACCCCGGCCTGCAGTACGACGACACCATCAACGACTGGCACACCAACCCCGAGACCGGCCGCATCACCGCGTCCAACCCCTGCTCGGAGTACATGTCGCTGGACAACAGCTCGTGCAACCTGGCCTCGATCAACCTGCTGAAGTTCCTGCGCGAGGACGACACCTTCGACGTGGAGACCCTCGAGAAGGTCACCGAGCTGGTCTTCACGGCGATGGACATCTCGATCAGCTTCGCGGACTTCCCGACCGAGGCGATCGGCCAGACCACCCGTGACTACCGGCAGCTGGGCATCGGCTACGCCAACCTCGGCGCGCTGCTCATGGCCACCGGCCACGGCTACGACTCCGAGGGTGGCCGGGCGGTCGCCGCGGCGATCACCTCGCTGATGACCGGCGCCGCCTACCGGCGGTCCGCCGAGATGGCCGCCGTGGTCGGCCCCTACAACGGCTACGCCCGCAACGCCGACGGCCACAAGCGCGTCATGCGCAAGCACCAGGCGGCCAACGACCAGCTGCGCACCCTGCACACGATGGACTCCCAGATCCACAAGGCCGCGACCAAGGCCTGGGACGACGTCATCAAGCTGGGGGAGAAGAACGGCTTCCGCAACGCGCAGGCCTCGCTGCTGGCCCCCACCGGCACCATCGGCTTCATGATGGACTGCGACACCACCGGCATCGAGCCCGACTTCTCGCTGGTGAAGTTCAAGAAGCTCGTCGGCGGCGGGTCGATGCAGATCGTCAACCAGACCGTGCCCCGCGCGCTCAAGCGGATGGGCTACACCGAGGAGACCATCGAGGCGATCGTGGAGTACATCGCCGAGAACGGTCACGTCATCGACGCCCCGGGCCTGCGTCACGAGCACTACGAGGTCTTCGACTGTGCGATGGGCGCCCGCTCGATCAAGCCCATGGGCCACGTGCGGATGATGGCCGCGGTCCAGCCGTTCCTGTCCGGCGCGATCTCCAAGACGGTCAACCTGCCCGAGTCGGCGACCATCGAGGACGTCGAGGAGGTCTACCTGCAGGGCTGGGAGCTCGGCCTGAAAGCGCTGGCGATCTACCGCGACGGGTGCAAGGTGGGCCAGCCGCTGTCCGACGGCAAGGAGGGCAAGGCCGCCAAGCCGGACGAGAAGGGCGAGCCGGAGAAGGTCATCGAGTACCGCCCCGTCCGCAAGCGGCTCCCCAAGCGCCGCAGCAGCCAGACCACGAGCTTCGCGGTCGGCGGCGCGGAGGGCTACCTCACGGCCGGCACCTACGACAGCGGCGACCTGGGGGAGATCTTCCTCAAGTTCGGCAAGCAGGGCTCGACCCTGGCCGGTGTCATGGACGCATTCTCGATCGCGGTGTCGATCGGCCTGCAGTACGGCGTGCCGCTGGAGACCTACGTCGAGAAGTTCACCAACCTGCGCTTCGAGCCGGCCGGTCTGACCGACGACCCGGACGTGCGGATGTCGCAGTCGATCATGGACTACGTCTTCCGTCGTCTGGCGCTGGACTACCTGGACTTCGAGTCCCGGTCGTTCATGGGCATCCACTCCGCCGAGGAGCGGGCCCGCGAGCTGGAGACCGGCTCTTACGCGCCGGTGCAGTCCAGCGACGACGAGTCCTACGAGGACGAGCTGGAGTCCTTCAGCCAGGGCGTGGCCACCTCCCCGGCCAAGAGGGAGCAGAAGGCCGAGAAGGTCGAGGACTCCTCCGGCGCCGGTGCGGCCGACGCCCGCCAGGTTGACCCGGCCGTCCGCTCCTCGGCCGAGCTGCTCGAGCAGTTCCAGGGCAAGGTCGCCGACGCCCCGATCTGCATGACCTGCGGGACGAAGATGCGTCCGGCTGGCTCGTGCTACGTGTGCGAGGGCTGCGGCAGCACCAGCGGCTGCAGCTGATCGGTCCACTGCCGGGACGCGGTTCCACAGCCGCAAGTGCCCGTCATAGTTATCCGTTCTGAGGCGGGGCGAACCACAACTGGTTCGCCCCGCCTCACTGTCTGTGGGGTCAGTGTGCCACCTCGACAAGTGCCATCAGGGTTCGAGGTTGCCTGAGTCTCCGCAGGTCAGCGGACGCATCTATGAGTGCAAGGAGGCGAGCGCAGTCGCAGCCTGGTGGGGGAGTGCCCCGGCGGGGCGTTGCCCACTCTCCCGCACTCTGCTACTGTTGGAGGAACGCCAAGGAGGACTCGGATGAACGTTGAGTTCAAAGACGCTGGACAAGTCGTGGCTGACGAAAGGGGGCGCGTCGCGGTCGGCAAGGCAGGAGTCCGTAAGAACGACCGCTACGCCGTAAGCGTGAGCGACGACGGCTCGATCCTGCTCACGCCATTGGCCACGGTCCCGCGCCGCGAGCTGCTGATCTGGGAGGACCAGGAACTGCGGAAGATGTTGGCCCTCTCGCTGGCACAAAGCGAAAACGACGATGTCGTCGAACTGGAAGACCTGAGCGCCGTTCTCGACGAAGAAGACGTCGAGTAGGTTCATGCCCGCGTATACCATTCGCATGACCAAAGTGGCGCATGAAACCTACACTGAGCTGAAAGACAGGGCGGATCAAAAGGCACGTTTCAAGAAGGTGCAAAAGGCCCTGGCGCACCTGCAAGCGAACCCCAGGCATCCAGGACTTCAGTCTCATAAGTATGAGTCCATGCAAGGGGCGAATGGGGAAGCCGTCTGGGACTCCTATGTCGAAAACAACACCCCTTCGGCTTGGCGCATCTTCTGGCACTACGGGCCAGGCAAGGGTGTGCTGACCGTGTTGATGATCACGCCTCACCCGTGAGCAGGGTACCCTTGGGAGATGGGGCAGTCTGACCAAGAATTCATCCTTATTGCCACGATCGCGTTCGCTGACGCTTGCACGTTGCCGGCATTGACGCCCGAGTGCCCCTTCTATCGTCTAACGAACGATGGGACTCCCATGTGTGAGGAGCAGTGCCAGTCGGTGCTGCGGGGCCTCGGCTATGAGGGCAGGCCTGAGCGGTCCGTGCAGTTGGGTGGACTGGTTCTACACGGTAGGGCGCGCCCTGGAACGGTCGTGCGAGGATCAGATGATTACGACGCAGCTCAGATCTTCATGGAGGACCGTGTCCGTCCTCTCTCGGAGAGGCGGTTGGCGGCGATTTTGATGGACGCTACTGCACTGATGCAGAATCCATTTTTCTCCGGAAATCTTTATGAGGATCTGGCTCTAATCGAGCAGGAGCTTGAGCGCAGAGGGGCTGCTTCAGTAGAGTTTCTTTCATACGCATTGGTCGAGGCGGGGGCATCTAGAATAATATCCCTACTCCTTCTCGACAGATTGAACACGCTGGGCAGCCTTGGGGAAACGGCGTTGCAGTTGCCCGAGGGGAGTGCGACGGTCAACCTCGATGAGTGGAAAGACTGTCTAGCCCACATTGCCCCCAAGAATACTATCGACGTGCACGGGTTGGAGAAAGAGAACCCTGCCGATCAATTGATGAGGTCGCTGGCCGTTACTCTAGCGCACGATGATGTCTGTCGAGCGGCTCTAGGTCCGGCTTTCAGGAACCGAGTCATGAACTGGCTTGCGCGGCTACATAGGGCCGACTTGCGTGGTTTTGTCGAGACACCTGCGCCTACAGTGCCGTTGTTCTTGGCGGAGTCTCAAGAATGGAGCATTCCGGAAGATGCGCGATGGATAATTGACCGATTTACGAAGACGGACTTGGGGTCTTGGGATGACAAGTCACTCATGCTGGAATGGGGGGCTGTGCAGGGTAATCCGCCCCCGCTAAATGGACGTGTATGGCGTGAGCGCGTTCTCAGTGCTGAAGAGTTGTCAGTCGCATTCATGCAGAGGTCTCAAGTAATGGCGCGCCCGAGCAGGAGGCAAGGTCTTGAGGCATCGGAATATGTAGGGGTGGCGCGCGACAAGTTGTTGGCTGAAGAGTACGGCGCTGCATGTGAGATCTTTGAGGGGTTGTCAGTCCTTCGAGGTGCGGATGGTGAAGTCCATAACAACTGGGCGTTTTGCATGTTACCACACGATCCGCAGCGGGCGTTGGAAATTCTGGAGAATTCCATACTGTTCCCGATGGATGATCGCAATTTGCGGACGGCGAATAGAGCCTTTTTTCTGCATATGCTCGGGCGAAATGAAGAAGCCATGCTAGTTCTTAAGAGGGTCTCTGACGTCGATGCCGGAAACGACATTTTGGCTTGGGTGCACGAGACGTGCGATGCGCAGCTGACACTCAGAGCGAACTGGACGTCTTTGGATTACGTAAAGTGGCTTTCGTCTCACTTGGGGAGTGACCTCCCGTCGTAGTCGGGTTGTCCGTGCCCATTGATGGTCGGCACTCTTGCCCCCCGAGGTATCCGGTGCGCCTGTGGCTTAAGCTCTCGCCATGGCTGCGGAGTGGGAGCTGGAGATCGGGGACCTCACGAACCGTCGTGACGTGATGAAGCGGTACGGGGGGTCGCGCTTCGGCGGGATCGAGCCGTCGAACAGGACGCCCAACGTGCTGATCTACAGTGATCCGCAGCAGGGCACGCAACATGGTTACAACTACGACGGTTGGGATCCAGACACCGCTTCGCCGGTCTACTACTACACCGGCGAGGGCCAGCGCGGCGACCAGAACCCCGAGAGCAAGGGCAACGGGGCGATTCTTCGGCATTTAGAGGCTGGTCGGACGTTGCGGCTTTTCGAGGCTGCAGGGCCTAACAGAGGCGGGGGGAAGCCGCAGCTCTACGTGGGCGAGTTCCATATCGACCCGGCGGATCCGTGGCGTTTCCGTGAAGCACCCGACCGTGACGGTCAGCTGAGGCAAGTGGTCGTCTTCAAGCTCGTGGCAATCGATGCTGCCCGAAGCCGGACCGTCAGCCAGGCAGGCGTCGTGTCGATCCCCATGGAGATCGAGGTCGACTTTGACGAGCGGAAGTTGCGTGAGGTGGCGCTGCGGTGGCTCGAGCAGCGCACAGACGGTGGACGGCAGGCACTCAGCTTCGAGGACCTACGGGACTTCGACGGAGGCTTTCAGCTTGCCAACCCGGCAGTCGAGCTTTGGCAGCCTACGGGCTTCTCGGCCACGTTCTCCGTTCGGGACGAGGAGAACGTCAGTCGGGACGAAGCGCCGCTTGATGGCTTAAGAATCTCGCCGAGCACTGACGTCCAACTTGATAGCTTGGTCGCCGCTGACGAGCAGAGGTTGCCGTTGATCTGGTTCCAGAGCATCGGAGGAAGCAGATACCTGCCGATCTATCCGCTCTACGTCGCCGCGCGCGATGGCGGCTCCTTCCTGCTCTCACCCGACGAGACCTTCGGCCGCCTGCCTGAAGCGCCGGAGTCCGCCCTTGAAGTCGTTATGAAGCGATACGTGCTCGCGGAGACGAAGCGGCGGCTCCACCAGCCGGTGTTCAGGGCGCACATCCTCCGCGCTTATGAGCGACGCTGCACAGTCTGTGCGTTAAGGCACGTTGAGTTGTTGGACGCGGCGCACATCATCCCGGACTCGGAGGAGCTGGGAGTGCCTGCTGTCCCCAACGGCATGGCCATGTGCAAGTTGCATCACTCCGCATACGATTCGTATCTCCTCGGAGTCACTCCTGACCTGACGGTTGAGATCGCGCCGCGGATCATGCTTGAGGTAGACGGGCCGACGCTGAAATATGGGTTGCAGGGGCGGCACGGGCAACGCCTCATGGCTCTCCCGGCCTCCCGTATCGAGTGGCCAGACCCCGAGTTGTTGACGCAGCGCTACGAACAGTTCCGGGCGCACACAGAGGCGGGATAGAGCTCGTCCCGCGTATTGCCTGGATGACGGGACAACTCCTGCCCACTTGTCCCTGCCGCCCGGGACGCCCTGCCCGACAAAGTCATGTCATCGCACCGACAACCACGACAGAAGGAACCGCGATGACAACCATCACCACCACCAACCCCGTCCGCTCTGACGTCGCCGCCGAGCCGGCCCCGACCCGCTTGCGGCAGAGCCGCTCCTGGGCCGTCACCGGCATCGGCGCCGCGCTCGCCGGCATCGGCACGATCGTCACCAGCAGCGCCATCAGCGCCGTCTACGACCCGAGCCTGACGACGCCCGAGCAGGTCATGGCCAAGCTCGAGACGCAGACCGGGTGGATGTTCGCCTTCCACTCGGTCACCGCCCTCGGCGCGGTCCTGACGATCGTGTTTGGCGCCGGTCTCTACCGGCGGCTCCGCGCCACGCTCCCGGCCGACAGTTCCCTGCCGCTCGTCGCCTTCGCCGGCATGCTTGGCACCGCGGTCGTCTCGATCCTCGGCTCGGGGCTGGACACCGAGTTTATGCTGTCGCTGGCCACCGGCGACGGGGCCGTCGCGCCGACGAGCGCCGTCATCTACAACCACTGGACCGGCACCATCCCGTGGCTGTGGACCCTCGCCGGCCTCACCGGGGCCAGCCTGTTTGTGGCCGCCCGCACCCACGCCGTGCCGCGCTGGCTCGGCCGCGTCGGTCTCGTCATGGGTGGCCTGACCCTGCTGCTAGGCATCTCGCCGTTCGAGTACATGGCCGGCCCCGTCGCCGTCCTGTGGCTCCTCGTCACCGCCATCGGTTTCACCGCCGGTGACAAGGCATTCCGCCAGGCCTGACGGCCTGACAGAGTGAGCACCGTGCTCAGAGCCCGATCGCCGGAGCCGGCCACCGCCCGATGGGCGGGGGCCGGCTTCGTGCTGGCCACCGGCGCCATCTTCATCCTCAGCGTCGTGCTTGACCAGCGCGCCGACCCCACCGGGGCGGGCGCCGTGCTGGCACCCGGCGACGGCTGGCCCTACGCCGTGCTCGGCCCCCTCTTGGCGGCCCTCGCCACCGTGATCCTCATGCGCGACCCGCGCCAAGGCTTCGGGTGGGCGCTCGCCTGGCTCGGGTGCTTCTGGGCGCTCGACGGCCTCTCCCAGTCCTGGGTCCGCTACGCCGTCGGGTATGACGAGTCGCTCCCGGGCAGCAATCTCGCCCTCTGGTTCCTCAACCGCGTCGGCGCGTTCCTGCCCGTGACGGTGGCGCTCCTGCTCCTGCTCTTCCCGACGGGCCGCTTCCTGCCCGGTCGGTGGCGGGTCGTCTCCTGGACGGCGGCGGTGGGCATGGTGCTCGCGGCGCTGTTCATCGTCGTCGCGCCCGCGCGTGACGTGCCGGACGTCGAGGCACCCGGCGTGGACGTCGACTTCGGGGCCATCGCGCTCCCGGCGCGACTCGTCGACGTGGCGCTGCCGCTGACGATTGTCGCCTCGGTCGTCGGACTGGTCGTGGCGATGGTGACCGTCGTCGTGCGCTACCGCCGCTCCCTTGGGCTCGAGCGCGACCGGATGCGCTGGCTGCTGTGGTCGGTCATGGCCATGGGTGCGCTGATCGCCCTCTCCTTCCTCGCGCTCGGCCCGCTGCAGGACGTGGCCGTCATCCTGCTCATGGCCCTGCCCGCCGCCGCCATGACCATCGCGATCGTCGACCCGACGCTCGTCTCGATCGAGGAGCTGCTCGGCCGCACCCTCGTCTACGGCGCGCTCGGCGCGGTGATCGTCGGCGTCGACCTCCTCGGCCTCGGCCTGCTCGCCACCGTCCTGGGCGACCGGCTCGACCAGCGCCAGGCGGTGGTCGCCGTCGTCGTGCTCACCGCCCTCGTCTACCTGCCGCTGCGCGGCTGGCTGAGCCGGTGGGTCCGTCGCCTCATGCTCGGGTCTCGGGCCAACAGATATGACGCGGTCTCGGGTCTCGCGGCTACGCTCGAGACCACCGACGAGGGCAGCGAGCAGCTGGCCGCCGTGGCGCGCGCGGTGGCGGACGCGTTCCGCGTGCCCTTCGTCAGCGTCGACGTCGACCGCGGTGGCGGCGAACGACTCGTGACCACCGTGGGGAAGCGCCCGGCAGAGACGCGCAGCCTGCCGATCTCCTACCGCGGCGAGGCGGTCGGGCGGCTCGTGCTCCCGGCGCGCGGGCTGCGCAGCCGTCTCACCGCCCGTGATGAGGAGCTGCTCGGCGACCTGGTCCGGCAGGCCGCGACCGCAGCCCGCAGCAGCCGCCTCGCGGAGGAGCTGCAGGCCAGCCGCGAGCGGCTCGTCCTGGCCCGCGAGGAGGAGCGCCGCCGCATCCGCCGCGACCTGCACGACGGGCTCGGTCCCGCGCTGGGCGGAGTGGTGTTCCAGCTCGAGTCGGCCCGGCTGCTGCTCGACCGCGAGCCGGAGCAGGCTAAGGAGCAGCTTGCGGCAACCTCGACGCTGGTCCAGGACGTGGTCGCCGACGTGCGGCGGCTCGTGCACGACCTGCGCCCGCCCGCCCTCGACGACCGCGGCCTCGTCGGCGCCCTCACCCAGCAGGCCGAGCGGATGAGCGCCACCGGCCCGGTGACGACGGTGACCGCCGACGACCTCGGTGCGCTGCCCGCGGCCGTGGAGGTGGCGGCATACCGGATCGTGGGGGAGGCGCTGACCAACGTGACGCGCCATGCCCGGGCCAGGCGCGCCGAGGTGCGCCTGGCCGTCGCGGACGGCGCGCTGGCCGTCACCGTGCGCGACGACGGCCTCGGCATCCCCGACGACACCGAGTCCGGCGTCGGCCTGCTCTCGATGCGCGAGCGCGCGGCCGAGCTCGGCGGCACCGCCGAGGTCACCTGCCCACCCGACGGCGGCACCCTGGTGCGCGCCGTCCTGCCCCTGGAGAACCGATGATCCGAGTCGTCGTGGTCGACGACCACCAGATCGTGCGCGACGGGCTCGTCGCGCTGCTCGGCGCGCTCGACGGCATCGAGGTCGTCGGGACGGCCGCCGACGGCCAGGACGCCGTGCACGTGGTGGGGGAGACCCGACCCGACGTGGTGGTGATGGACATCCAGATGCCGCGGCTGGACGGGATCGAAGCGACACGGTTCGTCACCGGCCGGCACGAGGACGTGCGGGTCGTCATGCTGACGATGAACGAGGACGACGACACCATCCTCGCCGCGATGCGCGCGGGGGCCAGCGGCTACCTGCTCAAGGGCGCCGGCGCCGAGGAGGTCGAGCGCGCGATCCGCTCGGCGGCGGCCGGCGGGGTGGTCTTCGGGGCCTCGCTGGCGGCGCGGGTGGCGGAGTTCTTCGCCCGGATGGGTGCCCCGGCTCCGCCGGAGGAGGTGCCCTTCCCCGAGCTCAGCGAGCGGGAGCGGCAGGTGCTCGACCGGCTGGCCGCCGGGCGGACCAACGACCAGATCGCGGCGGAGCTCTACGTCTCCAACAAGACGGTCCGCAACGCGGTGTCGTCGGTCTACGCCAAGCTGCACGCGAGCGGCCGCGCTGAGGCGATCGCGAAGGCGAGGGACGCCGGGCTGGGCCGGGCTCCGGGCTGACCGGGTCTCCTCACGACCGTCGGCGGCGGCTGCGGAGGAGGAGCCAGATCCCCGCGACTACCACCAGCGGCCCGACGACGGCCCAGAGGGTGACGCCCGTCATCGGACTGCCCCCGACGACGCCCAGCCCCTGCAGCGTCCACAGCGCACCCACGGCGATCAACAGGACTCCACCGAGCATGCTCGCGACAGGACTCATGCCCGCACTGTACGAGGCGCGGCGACGCGGGATGCCGGCGTTCTCGAGAGCTGTGTCCGAGGGTGACCGGGACGCAGGCCGACGAGGTCGGCGGTGACAGGCGGTTAACTCCCCGCGCTAGTCTGCGGCGCATGGCAGCGGCGTCGCAGCGCATCCCGCGCCGGGCCGTCGCGGGCTACGCCGCGGGCAGCGTCGGCACCGGGGGCTTCGGCACGCTGCCGGGGCTGGTGCTGGCCTACTACCTCACCGACACCCTGGCCGTGCCCGCCCTCCTAGCCACGCTCGTGGTCGTGGTCCCCAAGGTCTGGGACGTCGTCATCGACCCGGCCGTGGGGGCGCTGAGCGACCGGGAGACCAGGGGCCGCGGCACCCGCACCCGGCTCATGGCCGTCGGCGCGCTCACCCTGCCGGTCGGCTTCGTCGGCATGTTCGCCGTACCCGACGGGCTCAGCCCCCTCTGGGCGGCGGTCTGGGTCACCGCCTGCTTCGTGCTGGCCACCACGTCGTTCAGCCTGTTCCAGGTCCCCTACATCGCGTTGCCGGCCGACCTGACCGGCAGCTACGACGAGCGCACCCGCCTCATGGGATGGCGGATCGCGGTCCTCGCGCTCGCCATCCTGCTCGTGGGTGCCGGCGGCCCGGCGGTGCGCGACGCCGTCGGCGGGGGAGCGGCCGGCTACCTGCTCATGGGCGTGGTCGTCACCGTCGCCCTCCTCGCCGGCATGCTCGGCACCGTCCTCGGCGTCCGCGGCCACCGGGCGCTCCCGGCCGAGGAGGTCGATCCCCGCGCCGGAGTCCGCGGCAACGCGCTGCGCGGCTACCGCGAGGGGCTCGCCGCGCTGCGGGACGTGGCGGCATACCGCGTCCTGCTCGTCGTCTTCGTGCTCCAGGCGGTCGCGACCGGCGTCATGCTCGCCGCGGCGCAGTATGTCGCGACCTACACCCTCGGCCAGCAGTCCGCCCTGACCTTCCTCTTCGCCGCGCTCGTCGCGCCGGCGCTGCTCGTCATGCCGCTGTGGACCCGGTATGCCGCCCGCCACGGCAAGCCGCGCTCGCTCGCCCTCGCGTCGGTCCTCTTCGCCCTCGCCACGCTCAGCCTCGTGGCCCTCGTCCCGTTCCCGGGTGCCTGGCTCTACCTGCCGGTCTGCGTCGCCGGCATCGCCTACGCCGGCATGCAGCTCTTCCCGCTGGCGATGCTGCCCGACGTCATCACCTCCGCCGGCCGAGGCAGGGGCGGCTCGATGAGCGGGTTGTGGACCGCCGCGGAGACCGGCGGGATGGCCCTCGGCCCCGGCATCGTCCTGCTGCTCCTGTCCGTCACCGGCTTCCGCTCCAGCACCGCCGACAGCGTCCTCGCCCAGCCCGACGCGGCGCTGACCGCGATCGTCGTCGCGTTCTCCGTGCTGCCCGCCGTGCTCGTCGGCGCGAGCCTGCTCGTGCTGCGCCGCTACCGCGAGCCGGTCCCCGCCCCCGACCCGATCGAGGACCCCGTATGACGCACCAGCCCGGCCCGGCCACCCCCGCCGACTTCACCGTCGACACGGACGCGGTGCTCGCGCGCCTGACGGCCTACCGCGGCCACGACGCCCCCACCCACGGCGGCCGGGTGCTGTCCTACGTCTACGACAGCGGCCTCGCCGCGCTCGACGAGCTGGCCGCCCGGGCCGCCCGCGAGGTGCAGGCGGTCAACGGGCTGGACCCGACGACCTTCCCCTCCGTCGCGCTCATGGAGGGCGACCTGGTCGCCTTCGGCCGGTGCATCCTCCACGGCCCGGACGCCGTCGGGTCGGTCACCTCCGGCGGCACCGAGAGCTGCCTGCTCGCCGTGAAGGCTGCGCGCGACACCTGGCGGGAGCGTCACCCCGGCAGCACCGCCCGCCCCCGGATCGTGCTCCCGCAGACGGCGCACGCGGCGTTCCACAAGGCCGCGCACTACCTCGACCTGGACGTCGACGTCTTCCCCGTCGACCCCACGACCGGCACGCTGCCCGCCGGCGACCTGACCCGGCGCCTCGACGAGGCGACGGCGCTCGTCGTGGTGAGCGCACCGGCATACCCCCACGGCGTGGTCGACCCCGTGGCCGACGTGGCCGGCGCCGCGCAGGAGGCCGGGGTCCCGTGCCACGTGGACGCCTGCGTCGGCGGGCTCGTGCTGCCGTTCTGGGAGGCCGCGGGCGGCGGGCCGGTGCCGCCGTGGGACTTCCGGGTGCCCGGCGTGAGCAGCATCTCGGCGGACCTGCACAAGTACGGCTACGCGCCCAAGGGCAGCTCGCTGCTCCTCTTCGCCGACCGCGGGCTGGACCGGGCCCGCTACTTCGCGCTCACCGGCTGGCCGGGCTACCCGGTCGTCAACCCCACCGTCCTCGGCTCCCGCTCGGCCACCTCGCTCGCCGCCGCGTGGGCGGTCACGACCGCACTGGGGGAGCAGGGGTATGTCGCGCTGACCCGGCGTCTGGTCGCCGCCACGGCGGCGGTGCGCGCCTGCGTCGACGGGATCGTCGGCCTGCGGGTGCTGGGCGACCCGGTCGGCTCGCTCGTCGCCGTGGTCGCCGACGAGGACGTGCCGGAGGCGGAGCAGGTGGACCCGCACCTGTGGGCCGGGGCCGTCCAGCGGCGGGGGTTCGTGCTGCAGGGACAGCCGGCGCTGACGCAGTCCGACGGGACGGGAATCCCCAGGTCGACCCACCTGACGGTGACGCCGGTGACCGCCGGGCTGATCGACGAGCTGACCGAGGCGCTCGCGGGCGGGGCGGAGGACGTGCGGGGGCAGGCCGGGGCCGGGTCGGGCGGCGGGCCTGATGCTGCCGGCGGCGGCGTGGTGGGGTCGGCGGGCCTGCCCGACCCGGCCGAACTGGCGCGGGCCGCGCGGGAGGACGGCGAGCTGGACCTGACGGCGGTGCTCGCCCTCATCGAGACGCTGCCGCGGGAGGTGAGCGCGCGGATGCTCGTGGACTTCATGGCGGAGTTCACCGAGCCGCGGGTCGAGAGTCCCTGATGGAGAGGCCGGCCGCGATGGGCAGGGGGGCGCCGCTCGGCAAGGTGCCGGGACGAGGCTTCGGGCCACGACGGACGCTGGCGTTCCTGGCCGCCATGGTCCCTGCCGCGGTGCTGCTCGTGGCGTGCGACGGACCGGTCGACCCCCGACCGGCGCCCGACTCGGGAGTGAGCGGGCGGATGGTGTCCGTCGACGACACGGGTCTGCCGCCGAGCCCGGACGGGGGAGGTGGGATGCTCCTGGTCCCCGAGGAGTCGGTCGACGGGCTGTCGCGCATTGTCGCCCTGCCGGAGGCGGACCAGCTTGCCTACACGACGTTCGTCATCGAGCCTCAGGCGGTCGCTGAGCTCGGCGGACACGTGGTCGAGGTCGACAGGCGTGGCCACTTCGTGCTCACGCAGGCCGGCCGGTTCCTCCTCTGCCGGATGCCTGACCCCGAGGGCTCCGGCACGCCGCCGGGCGGGGTGCGGGGCTGCGACGTCGTCGACCTTCCTGCCTCGGGAACCCTGCGGGCGACCTTCGGGGAGGGCGGGTTCTCAGCGTCCGTGCGGTGAGAAGCTTGGGCGTGGCCGGGGCCGAGGGGCGGGTCAGGGCGCAGAGGCTCGTCCCGGTCAGTCCTGGCAGCACTCCGCGGCGCAGGAGGCGCCGGCGTCGGACGTCACCGCCGGGGAGACGCTGCAGCAGCCGTCCCCCCTCCACGCCTCGACCCCCTCGCGGACCGCCACGGCGGCGATCACGAGCGCGGCCACGGCGTCCAGCCACCACCAGCCGAGCAGGGCGTTGGCGAGCAGGCCGACGAGCAGCACGCCGGAGAGGTAGGTGCACAGCAGGGTCTGGGTCCCGTCGGCGTGGACGGCGCCCGAGCCCAGCTCACGACCTGTGCGGCGCTGGGCCCAGGACAGCAGCGGCATGACCATCAACGACAGGGTGGCCAGGACGATCCCCACGGTGGAGGTGTCGGGGCGGGTGCCGGTCAGCAGCGCCGAGAGCGACTCGTAGCCGACGTAGAGCGCCAGCGCGAAGAACGACAGACCGATCAGCCGTCCGGCCAGCTGCTCGCGCGACTCCGGCAGCGGGTGGCGGAACTGCCACAGGATGATGAGACCGCTGGCGACCTCGACGGTCGAGTCCAGCCCGAAGCCGACGAGCGCCGCCGAGCCGGCCACCCGCCCCGCGGCGATGGCCACCACGGCCTCGACGACGTTGTAGACGACCGAGGCGGCGGCGAGCAGCTGGGCCCGCTTGGCCAGGGTCGCCCGGCGCTCGGGCGTCAGCACGGCGAAGGCCCGGGTGGTGCGCGTGGTCACCCGTCCAGGGTACGGCTCACCCCGTGTAGCGGGCCCCCCACGAAGGAAGCCACGGCGCACCGTCGGGCTCCTTGCCCAGGGGGGTCAGCATCGCGGTCATCGCCAGGTCGGTCGCCAGCGCGTCGCAGGCCCAGGCGAGCTCGAGCCGGGCTGCGCCGCGCTCCAGCATCGGCGTGCTGCCGTGGCGGGCGCCCAGCAGGCCGCCGACGACGGCGGAGGTGCCGTGCTTCTCCGGGGAGAACGACGCCAGGGCCATCGCCAGCATGAGCTCGTGCGGATCCGGGTGGGACAGCACGACGTAGACGGCGGCCGCGAGCGTCGACGCCGCCGAGCGGTCGGGTGCCAGGTCGGCGACCCTGGCCGGGTCGCAGGGCTCCACGGCGGCCGTGGTGACCGCTGCGCCCACGCGCTTCGTGACAAGGTCACCGCCCTCGGGCGCGTGGTTCTCCAGCAGCGCGCTGAACCCCTCGGCCAGGGGGACGGACCGGTCCGACGCCTGGGCGACCAGCAGTGCGTCGAGCGTCGCGGTCGGCGTCGCGAGCGGGTGGGTGTGGGTGGTGCCGACGAGCTCCTCGACCGGCCAGGTCAGGGACGGGCCGTGCAGGGTCAGCAGCACCCCGAACGGGAGGGTTCGGACGAGGGCGTGGGCGCCGAGGCTGCCCTGCCCGGGGCCGGCGGGCGGGCCGGAGCGGAGGCTGCGCACGGTGGCCGGGGCGTTGCCGCGCCGGGCGCCGAAGGCGGGGGAGCGGCTCAGGAGGCCGGGCGTCCCGGTGCGGTTCCCCGCGACGCCGGGGACCTGCTGGGCGGTGGCCCAGCGGCGCAGGGCCTCGAGGTTCTCGTGGCCCCAGTCGACGCCCAGGCCCTGGCCGGCCCGCTCCATCGCGCGGACCAAGCCCTCGGTGGTCGCCAGGGTGAGTTGGGTGGCCACCCCGGTCGGCCAGACCGGGGCGGTGCTGGTGAGGTGGTCCGCCGCGTCGCCGAGGGCGATGCCGTGGTGGACGCCGCGAGACAGCTCGATGAGCCTGGACAGGGTGGCGGCGGACGGGTGGTCGCCGGTGCTGGGCTCGTCGGTCATGGGACCTCCTCGGTTAAGGGTCGGCCGGCGCGTTCACCAGCCTTCGATGTCACCTTGACCCTAAAGGAGGGGTCTGACAGACCTGGCCGCCGCTCGCGGGCTCTGCGCCGGTGTCCTAGCCGGGGGTCTGGGTCGAGTCGTGGCGGGTGCCCTCCGGGTCCTCGGTCCTCTCGAGGCACTCTTCCAAGATCGCCTCCGCCTGGGCCTGCGGAGACTCGCTGCCGGCCGCCTGCTCCTCGGGCAGCAGCTCGGCACGGGTCTCGACGTCACGCTCGTCGGGTGTCTGCGTCATGACGGTCGACGCTACCCGGACCCGTGGAGAAGGCGGTGACGGATCTCATCGGGCAGACCTCACGATCCGTCGATGCGCGCTCGCACCCCGTCGCTGCGTGCGGGAAGCACCTGGGCCCCGCCGCGCTTGACACAGGTGCGTGTCCCCGCGCGCCCTCCGACACGAAGGACCCCCATGCCCGACCAGCAGACGATCGTTCTCACCGGCGCCAGCGACGGCATCGGCGCCGCAGCGGCCCGCCAGCTGGCCGGGCGCGGCCACCGGGTGGTGGTCGTCGGGCGCTCGCCGGAGAAGACCGCGGCGGTCGCCGAGGAGATCGGCGCGCCCTTCCACGTCGCGGACTTCGCCGACCTCGCCCAGGTGCGCGCCCTCGCCGAGGAGCTCACGGCATACCCCCGGATCGACGTGCTCGCCAACAACGCCGGCGGCATCTTCACCCGGCAGACGACCGTCGACGGCTTCGAGAAGACCTTCCAGGTCAACCACCTGGCGCCGTTCCTGCTGACCCGCCTGCTCATGGACCGGCTGGTCGAGGCCGGCGCGAAGGTGATCCAGACCTCCAGCGTCGGTCACCGCGCGTTCGGGAGGATCGACCTCGACGACCTGGACAACAGCCGGGACTGGAACGCCAACAAGGCCTACGGCGACGCCAAGCTGGCCAACGTGCTGTTCACCAAGGAGCTGCACCGCCGCTACGCCGACCAGGGCCTGGCCGCGGCGGCCTTCCACCCCGGCGGCATCGCGACCAACTTCGCCAACGACACCTCCAGCGTCATGCGCTTCGCCTACCACACCCCGATCCGCCACCTCATGACGAGCGTGGACAAGGGCGGGTCCCGGCTCGTCTGGCTCGCCGAGGGCACGCCGGGGCAGACGTGGAGGTCGGGGGAGTACTACGAGCGCAACCGGCCCGGCAAGGTCAACCCGCAGGTGAAGGACGAGGCGCTGGCCCGGGGGCTGTGGGAGCGCAGCGAGGAGATGCTGGGACTGTGAACGGAGCCGGGCGATGACCGAGAAGCAGGCATACGAGCTCGTCCGGACCTACCCGGGGTTCGAGCTGCGGCGCTACCCCGCCCACGTCGTCGCCGAGGTGGTCGTCCGGGCGCCGTTCGAGGACGCCGGCAACCGCGCCTTCCGCACGCTGGCCGCCTACATCGGGGGCCAGAACCGCTCGCGGGCCAGGGTCGCCATGACGGCGCCCGTGGTCCAGCAGGAGTCGGAGACGATCGCGATGACGTCCCCGGTCGTGCAGCGCGAGTCCGGGCAGGGGGAGTATGCCGTCGCGTTCGTCCTCCCCGCGCGGTTCACCCTCGAGGACGCGCCGGTGCCGACGAACCCCGACGTCACCCTGCACGGCCGTCCGGCCGTCCTCTCCGCGGTCCGCCGATACCGGGGGCGGTGGACGCAGGCGTCGTTCGAGCGGCACCGGGCCGTCCTCGACCGGGCGCTCGGCGAGGCGGGGCTCACTCCCGTGGGGCCGCCCCGGTGGGCCCGCTTCGACCCGCCCCTCGTCCCGGCCCCCCTGCGGCGCAACGCGGTCGTGCAGGACGTGTCCGGGCAGGCGGGTGCCCCGGTTCGTCCGTCCTGACGGCGGGTCTGTTGCCATACTTGGCCGGCACCCCTGGGAGGACCCATGATCGAGGCGCTCAACGCCTTCATCGAGTCGCACGCCGACTCGGCCTGGCTGCTGCCGGTCGTGCTCCTCGTCTGCGTCGTCGACGGGATCCTGCCACCGGCACCGGCGGAGACGGTGATGGTCGCCCTCGGGGCGGTGGCCGTCGCCGAGGGCGAGCCCAACGTCTGGGCGCTCATCGCCGTCGCCGCGCTCGGGGGCTTCCTGGGGGACAACCTCACCTACAGCCTCGGCCGGTACACCCGACTGGGCCGCCTGCGGGAGAGCCCGCGGCCCAAGGTGCGCTCCTTCGTCACCTGGGTGACCGGACTGCTCCTGCGGCGCGGCGGGATGATCATCGTCGCCTGCCGCTACATCCCCGGCGGCCGGCAGATCGTCAACCTCACCGCGGGCGCCATGGAGTTCCCCCGTCGGCGGTTCGTCCTCTTCGACAGCGTCGCGGTCACCAGCTGGGCCGCCTACAACGTCGGCATCGGGGCGCTCGCCGGCAACTGGGTCCAGGAGCAGCCTCTGCTGGCCATCGTGGTCGCCCTGGTCCTGGCGCTCGTACTGGGCTGGGTGGCGGAGCAGGCCGCCCGGTGGTGGCGCGCCCGGACCGAGGCGAGGGTCACGGCCGCGGCGAGGTAGTCGGGTCGGTGGGCCGCCCCCGCGCCCGGCCGTTCAGCCCTGCCCGCCGATGTCGACGGCGTAGGCCTCCCAGAGCAGGTCGCTGCCCCGCTGGCGGTGCCGGACGAACCGCCCGACCAGGGCGGTGAGCTCCTCGCGGAGCGCCGGCAGGTCCTCGACCGGGCCGTCCCGGTCGAGCGTGGCGAGGGCCGCGGACAGGTCCTCGGACAGGGAGGCGTGCTCGCCGAGCAGCGTCTCGACCGGTCCGGTCAGTCGCGGGTTGTCCTGCAGCAGCACGCCGAACATGCCGTCCGGGCGCTCGGCCATGTCGACGTGGTCCGCGAAGTCATGGGCCAGCTCGGCCAGCGCCGTCCGGGCGCGCTCCCGCCAGACGTCGGGCCTGCCGAGGGGGACGGCGAGGGCGTCGAGCACGGCCGTGAGCGACTCGCGCATCTGGGCGCGGCGGGCCCGCACCTCCTGCAGGTGGTTCTGGATCTCGTCCGCTCCGTGGACCGCCATGTGCCATGGTCCCGCACGAGGGGCGGTCCGTCCATGGCCGGCCGGGGGCGGGGCCGGTGTCGGGGCCCGCCCCTATGCTGCGGGCCATGGTCGACGGAGCACCGGCAGGCAGGGGTATGACGTGGGCGCGCGGCTGATCCCGGCGGAGCCGGCCTTCGCCCACCACACCGAACGGGAGGTGTGGGAGCGGCTGGCGGGGCAGCTCGACGAGGACTGCGTCCTCCTGGCCAACCTGCACCTCACCGACCACGAGCAGGACCACGAGGCCGACCTCGTCGTGCTGCTCCCGGACGCGGGGGTGGTCGTCGTCGAGGTCAAGGGCGGCAGCGTCTCGGTCGACTCCGAGGGTCGGTGGCACCAGAGCGGCGGCGGCTCGTCGAGGACGATCGACCCCGTCGGGCAGGCGCAGCGGGTCAAGCACGCGCTGCGGCGGTACGTGCAGGACGACCCGCGGTGGCGCGACTCCTCACGCGCCCGGGTGCGGTGGCTGCATGCGGTGGTGACGCCATACAGCGCCGTCCCGGAGGACTTCTCCCAGCCCGGGTGCTCCCGCGCGATGGTGCACGGCCGCGACGACCTGACGCACCTGGCGAAGCGGCTGCGGACGCTGGCGGAGACGCACGAGACCAACTACCGGCGGCCCGGCCACGACGACGTGGAGCTCATCGCCGAGATCCTCACCGGGCGCAATCTCATGAGCGCCGACGTCGTCGCCGAGTCCGACGACCGCGAGGCGCGGGCCGACCGGCTCACCCAGGAGCAGGCGATGATCCTGGGCGTCACCCGGCTGCTGCACCGGGTCGAGGTGCGCGGCGGGGCGGGCAGCGGCAAGACCGTGCTGGCCATGGCCCAGGCGAAGCAGCTGACGAGGGGTTTCGGGGAGCAGCGCCCGCAGCGGGTGGCGCTGCTGTGCTACTCGATCGGGCTCGGCGAGTGGTTCAAGCGCTCCTTCGAGGGTGCCCGGCGCAGGCACACGCCGGCCTTCATCGGGCGTTTCGAGGAGCTCGGGCGGGCCTGGGGCGCCGACATCAACGCCGGCCGGGACGACAGCGACTTCTGGGAGAAGCAGCTGCCGGCGCGGATGGCCGAGCTGGCCGCCGGGCTGCCGGAGGGTCAGAAGTTCGACGCGATCATCGTCGACGAGGCCCAGGACTTCGCCGAGGACTGGTGGACCCCCCTGCTCACGGCGCTGCGCGACCCGGAGGAGGGCGGGCTCTACGTCTACTCCGACGAGAACCAGCGGCTCTTCCCGCGGTTCGGCCGCCCGCCGGTCGCGCTGGTGCCGCTCGTGCTCGACCACAACCTGCGCAACACCCGCCAGATCGCCGAGAGCTTCAGCGCGCTGGCACCCATGCGGATGCGGCCGATGGGCGGCGACGGCCCGGAGGTGACCTTCGTCCAGGCGTCGCCGGACGAGGCGCTCGGGGTCGCCGACGACGAGGTGGAGCGGCTGCTCGACGAGGGCTGGCCTACCTCCCACGTCGCGCTGATCACCACCGGCACCCGCCACCCCGAGCAGCACTCGCGGCAGGAGCAGTTCGGCCAGGAGGGCTACTGGCGCACCTTCTGGGACGGCGAGGACGTCTTCTACGGCCACGTGCTCGGCTGCAAGGGCCTCGAGCGCCGCGCGGTCGTGCTGTGCTTCAACGAGGACGGCACCCGGGACCGGTCCAAGGAGCGGCTCTACGTCGGCCTGTCGCGGGCGACGGACAAGCTGGTCGTCGTCGGGGACGCCGACGCGATCCGGCGGATGGGCGGCGACGAGGTCGTCCGGAGGCTCGGCCTGGCCTGAGGTCCGGAGGTCGGGGCGTCGTCCGTGAGGCCAGGCTCCCACTGACGGCGACGAGGACGATGGCCGCTCCTGGGTGCGGCGCGGTGCCCTGACCCTGCTCGGTCCGGAAAGACAAGAATATGCACGTCAGACACGGTTGTCGACGCTGCATCCGGTGCACAAGATTGTCCTTCCCGTCGACGCCTGCCTGGCCTTCCCGCGGACCCGCGGCTGCCCGACCCCTACCTATCGGGACCGGGGAGGAGCACACTGGACCATGCGCGTACTGATGACCGGCGGGACCGGCTCCCTGCGGGACACGGCCCGGTGGCTGGTCGGGTCGGGGCGGCGGAACCCGGCCCGCGCGCCGGCGCTGGGCTGATCCCGTGGACCCCGACGTCCTCGCCCGGGCACGGGCGGCGTTCGACCTCGGCGAGGGGGACCTGCGGGTCACGCCCGGGCCGCGAGGCGCCGTCGGCCAGGTGTGGCGGATCGAGGTTGGCGACCGGGTCCGTGCGCTCAAGCACGTGCTCACGGGGCCGCCACCTGCCTACGCGACGGTGGAGGCCGAGCTCGTCCTCGCACGGGCGGCCGCCGCGGCGGGGGTACGACTGCCGGCGAGCCGTCCCGGTGCCGACGGGCAGTTCGTGGTGGGGCTGCCGGGCGGGGGGTGGCTGCGGCTCTACGACTGGATAAACCTGCGGCGGTGCGAGCCGACCGTCGACCCGGACGCGCTCGGCGTCCTGCTCGCGCGACTGCATACCGTCGCGCCCCCGTTCCGGAACGAGCCCGACGGGACGCCACCGGACGGGTGGTACGAGGTGATGCCAGAGGACTCCACGTGGGACCGCCTGCTGGCCGGGGCCTCCCGGGCGCGGGTGTCCTGGGCCCCGCGGCTGGCCGCGGCGTCGGCCGTCCTCCCGGCGCTCCGTGCCGCCGTCGCCTCCACCGACCCGGACCGGCTCCGGCTCAGCCACCGCGACCTCCACCCGGAGAACGTGCTCGCCGGCCCCGGGGGTGAGCTCGTACTCGTGGACTGGGACGACGTCGGTCCGGCCGACCCGGCCAGGGAGCTGGCCAAGACCCTCGTGCTGTCCTTCCACGACGGCATCCCGGACCTGGACGCGATGCGTCGCAGCTACGCCGCCTACGTCGGGGCGGGCGGTCCGGCGCGGCTGCGGTCCCGAGCCGACTTCACGATGCTGGTCGCCACCCGCCTCAACTTCCTCTCCTCCCAGGCGAAGGTCGCCCTCGACCCGACGGCGACGCCGCGCGACCGCGCGTGGGCCGAGGAGGAGATCGACGAGGGTCTGCGCACCCTGCCGACCCCGGACCTCCTCGACGCCGTCCTTGACGCGGTCGAGCGGACGCCGCCCGTCGGACCTGGTGGCGTGCCGGTCAGCGACCGCTGAGGTGGGCCACGACCTCGCCGTCGAAGGTCACGACCGTGCCGGGCGGGAAGCCCTCCTCCTCGACGTCCAGGGTGAACGTGTCGGTGAAGGAGCAGGTCACCTGGGGGCGTGGGTTGTGCCCGAGGACCGCCCCGCCGCCCTTGAGGTCCTTGCCCTCCTCGACCAGCACCGGCTCCTCCCCAGGAGGGGTGGCGGTAATGGTCATGGAGAAGGAGATCGGCACGAGCACCCCGGTGGATCCAACCAGGTGCCCTGGGGTGAAGGAGCCGTTGCCGCTCGTCCAGATCTGGTGGGTGCTGCCGTCGTCGCAGTGCACGGTCATGAGCTCCCCGTGCGGCGGTGCGGCGGACCCGGGTGCCGCGCCGACCAGCAGGAGCAGCCCGGCCGCTCCGGTGGCGAGAGTTCTACGCATGATGGTCTCCGTCCGGTCGGAGGGACCCCGTCGGCCCCTACGGGCCGAACCTAGGACCGGTCCGCCGGGGCGGACCATACGCAGAGGTGCGTACCCGCGTGGGCGGGACGCGACGGCATACCCCGTCGGTGGTGCATGGCACGCGGAGGGGTGGGACCCGGACGGCCCGGGCCCCACCCCTGGAGGTATGCCGGTCTACCGGGCGGAGCCGCCGCCCTTGCCCCGGCCCTTCCCGCCGGGCTTGTCGCTGTTGTCCGAGCTCTTGGCGCGCGACTGCAGCACGAAGACGCCTTCGTCGCTGCTGGTCACGACGACCTTGCCGTCACCGAAGTAGGGGTAGGTGCCCCACGAGCCGAAGAACTCGGTCCGGTCGTCGGCGGGGAAGACGTCGAAGAAGCCGCGCATCGTCACCCGGCCCTGCTCCTGCTTCCACGTGTCGTAGATCCACAGGCCCGACGTGTAGTTGGCCTGGTAGAGCAGGAAGTCGTCGACGAACATGTTGTGGTCGATCGAGGTGTTGCCGTCGGTGTGGGTGCCGATGACCCTGGCGTCGTCCAGGTCGCGCAGGTCCCAGATGTAGGTCGTGCGCTCGCTGGCCACGCCACTGAGCTCGTCGAGCTCGTCGCCGAGGAAGAAGTAGCTGTGGTCGGCGCTCAGCCAGCCCTGGTGGGTGTAGATGTCGCCCACCTCCAGCGACTCGTCCAGGTAGTGGAAGCGGTCGAGGACCACCGGGTCGGCCGGATCCGTGGCGTCGTAGATCGTCACCGTGTCCTCGTTGGAGCCGATGCAGATCTCCCGCCCGGTGTAGTCGGCGTCCGGGCCGGCATAGTCCACGCACTGGATGTCGTGGGAGTAGCCGTCCTCGGTGAGGCAGCCGAGGAACTGCGGGTCGTTCGGGTCGGTCGCCACGTCGTAGACGATGGCCCCGCCGTTGCCGTTCAGCACCGGGAAGTCGGGGTTCGGTGTGCCGCACTGCTCGACGTCGTAGACCGAGCCCACGACGTACATCCGCCCGCTGTCCTCGTTGAGGGAGATGTTGTGCGAGTTGGTGACGTCGTCGATGTGGTGGGTCAGCTCCACGTCGATCGGCGCCGTGGCACCGCGGAACTGGGTGAGGTCGACGACCTGGATGCCGAAGCCGTCGAGCTCGCCGGTGGCCGGCACGTAGGTGTCGAGGTCGATCGCCTCGCTGCCGATGTAGGCCGTGTCCTCGTAGACGCGCACGTCGCCCCAGATGTTGCCCGTGTCACCGGGGACCTGCGACTCCAGCGTCCCCAGGTAGACCGGGTTGCTGCCGTCGGTGACGTCGATGAACGCGGTGCCCTCGAACGTGCCGACGATCGCGAGCTGCAGACCCGTCTCGTCGTCCTCCCAGCCCCACAGGTCGTTGACGAACGTCGACTCCATGTCGGTCAGCGGGGTGAACGATGCCAGGTCGACCTTGTGGCAGGGGAAGATGCCGGCCATCCCGTCCTCGCACCGGACGTCGGACATAGCCTCCATCGGGACGCCGCCGGGGCTGACGGCGTCGACGACGCCGTCGTAGGTGCGTCCCTTCAACGGTGCGGCGCCGGGGTTCTGCAGGTCGTGGGCCGGGTGTGCCGAGACGGGCAGATGCATGCTCGTGACGAGCGCAGCTGCGGCTACGCCTCCGAGCACGGCTCGTGAATGCTTTCTCATGGTTTTCCTCCGAGTGGACCGCCGGCTCGGCGGTGAGCCGACCCCTCCAGGGTGCCGCAGGATGTGACCTGGCGCACACCGGGGCATGCGGCCCGCGGCCGGCCGTCCGTCGGGTGGCCGATCCGGCTCAGGACTCCGGCGGTGGACGGCGTGACGCCGTCCACCGCCGGAGTGAGGTCGGGTTCAGTGCGTGGGCGCATGCGCCAGGTGCACCCGGACGAGCAGGTCGTGCCACCGCGAACGGGGCGCGAACGTCGGCATCGTGGCGGCCGGGGCCCGGCGGCGGGAGGCCTCGCGGTGGCGAAGGTCGGCCTGGGTCAGCCGCTCACGCTCCCTGGCCATGCTCTGGGCGGCCATGAGGTCGATGTGCTGGTACATGATGTCTCCTCGGGGGTGGTGCAGGGTGTGGGTACGCGGTGTGCCGGCGTCACAGGACGTGGCGGGTGAGGCGGTCGGACGGCTCTGTCAGGGACCGCCCCGGGACGGGGTCGTCGACCTGGCCCTGGTCGCTCCCTGCGGGCCAGGACTTGATGAGGTCGGCGGGAGGCACCTCCTGGACGTTGCTGGGGTGCGGGGTGGCGGCCGGTTCGGCAGCGGGTGGCCGTTCGACGGTGTCCGCCTGCTGGACCGGGGTCTCGACCGCGGTCTCCCCGCATGCGCCGAGCGTGAGCGCGGCTGCCAGCAGGGTCGCCGCGAGGAGCGGCGCGGGGCGTCGGTTGGTGTTCATCAGGCCGGTTCCTTCCGGTGGTGGCGGGACCCGTGCGGTCCCGATGGCTCCACCGTCGGCACCGGCGGTATCGAGACGGCTCCGACCCGGTATCACCCGGGTAACAACCCCGTTGACGTGGCGTCAACGGCGGGAGGACGATCACTCATGGACATTCGGGTGCTCGGGGGAGTGCGGCTCGGTGACGCGCCGTCGATAGGTCCCCGCGACCGCGTGGTCCTGGGGGCGCTCGTGGTCCGGCGCGGCGAGGTGGTCACCGCGGAGGCACTGGCCGACGCCCTGTGGTCCGAGAGACCGCCGTCGTCCTGGGCCAAGGTCGTGCAGGGGTGCATCGTCCGGCTCCGACGCGCGCTGGGGCCGTCGGCGATCGAGACCCAGGGACGCGGCTACCGGCTACGGGTCCCCGACGAGGCGGTCGACGCGGCTCGCTTCGAACGGCTCACGGGGCGGGCACGGGACCTCATCGCACTGGGCGAGCCCGACCGGGCGGCCTACACCGTCGACGAGGCGCTGCAGCTGTGGACGGGGGACCCATGGCCCGAGCTGGAGGCCTGGGAGCCGGCCAGGGTCGAGGCGGACCGGCTCCGGGAGATTAGGCTCTCCGCCGAGGAGCTGCGTCTGGACTCGGCGCTGCAGTCCGGCCGCGCCGAGGAGGTCCTCGCGGAGGTGCGGGCCCGCGTCGCGCAGGCTCCACTGCGGGAGCACCGGTGGGCGTCGTGGGCGCTGGCCCTGTACCAGGCTGGGCGCCAGGGTGAGGCCCTGGAGGTGCTGCGCCGGGCCCGTCTGGTCCTCTCGGACGAGCTGGGGGTCGACCCCGGGCCCGAGCTGGTGTCGATGGAGCAGGCGATCCTGCGTCAGGACGACTCGCTGCGCGCCTCGGTACGCCTCGGGGGGCCCTCGACCTGCCCCTACCAGGGTCTGGTGCCCTACGACGTGGCCGACGCCGAGCTGTTCTTCGGTCGTGGTCGTCAGATCCAGGAGGGGCTGGACAAGGTGGCGGCCACCGGGATACTGGCCGTCGTCGGGCCGAGCGGGTCGGGCAAGTCGTCCCTCGTGCGGGCCGGCGTCGCCGCCGCGTTGTGCCAGCTGGGCCAGGCCGTGGTCGTCATCACCCCCGGAAGGCACCCGCTCCACGCTCTGGAGGCCGTCGCAGCGCGCACCGGAGAACCGGTCCTGGTCGTGGACCAGTGCGAGGAGGTCGTCACCCTGTGCGAGGACGAGGCCGAGCGGACGGCCTTCCTGCAGGCTGTGGCAGACCGTGCCGACCACACCCCGGTCGTGCTGGCCCTCCGGGCCGACAAGCTGGGCGAGTTCACCCCCTACCCGGCGTTCGTCCGGCTGCTGGAACGCGGCTTCTATCTGCTGGCCGCCATGGAGTCGGACGGGCTCCGCGAGGCGATCGAGTCCCCGGCCCGGCAGGCGGGCCTGCGGTTGGAGCCTGGGCTGGTCGACCTTCTCGTGCGGGAGGTCGAGGGCGAGCCTGGGTCCCTGCCGCTCCTGTCGCACGCGCTCCGGCAGACCTGGTCCCGGCGGGAGGGCTCGACGCTGACGGTGGACGGTTATCAGGCGACCGGGGGGATCAGGGGAGCGGTGGCCCAGACCGCCGACGCCGTCTACGCCCAGCTGCCCGCGGGGGACCACCATGTGCTGCGGGACCTGCTGCTCCGGCTGGTGACGCCCACGGCCGAGGGCGAACCGGTCCGGTCCAGGGTGCCCCTCCGGTCGGTCGCGACCGACGAGGCGCACGAGCGGATGATCGAGACCCTCGTCCGAGCCCGCCTGGTGACCAGCGACGACGGCGTGGTCGAGATCGCCCACGAGTCCCTGGCCCGGGCGTGGCCACGCCTGCGCGAGTGGCTCGTCGACGACGTCGAGGGGCAACGGATCTGGCGTCACCTGACGACGTCGGCGGAGGCGTGGGACGCCATGGGCCGGCCCCCGTCCGAGCTGTACCGCGGGGTGCGGCTGGCGCGGGTGCTGGAGTGGCACGAGCGGGCCGGGGCCGACCTGAACGACGCCGAGCGGGACTTCCTGGAGGCCAGCGAGGCGGCATACCTCTCGGAGCTGGCGAAGGAGCAGGAGGAGGCGGCACGGCAGGCACGGGCCAACCGGCGGCTGCGGGCGCTCGTGGCCGGGGTGGCCTCGTTGGCCCTCGTGGCCGTCGTCGTCGGCGCTGTCGCCTTCCGTCAGGCGGGCCGGGCGGACGCCCAGGCGGCCGAGGCCCGGGCCCAGGCGGGGCAGGCTCGGGCCCACGAGCTGTCCGCGTCGGCGGTCGGCGCCATCGGCCAGTCTCCCGGACTGGCCAAGCTCCTGGCGGTCTCCGCCGCCACGACCGCACCGATGACCGTGGAGACCAGCAGGGTGCTGCACCAGGTCTGGGCCGCCGACGACACCGTCGCCCGGCACACACACCCCGTCGAGGTGGACGGCGGAGTGTCCCTGCATCCTGACGGAACCCTGCTGGCGATGTCCGGGGTGTGGTTCGACCAGGGGGCCCGCAGCATGCAGGTGATCGACCCCCTGACCGGGGAGGAGGTCTGGTCCTACGCGCTCCCCAGCGGCCCCGGCCACGACGCGGCGTACGTCATGGTGCCCAACTTCTCGCCCGACGGGCAGCTGCTCGCCGGAGGGATCGTCTGGGAGCCGCACCAGGGGGGTCGTCCAGGGTGGGACAGGGAGCAAGGCCAGGAGGCGCCGGAGGACCTCCTCGGGGGATACCTCTGGGACGCCACGACCGGCGAGGTCGTCGAGCGGGTCGACCTCGGACCCTGCGGGGGCGTCGTCATGCAGGTGACCGAGGCCACCCTGCTGGCCCGGGCACGCACGGACGGAGCCGACAACGGGTGCGCCCACTTCTACGAGGAGGAGGACGGTGGAGCGGACGTCATCCTCATCGACCGGGAGACCGGGGAGCGGACCACCCTGCCCGCGGGCCCGGCCCCCTGGGGTGTGATCGCGACCTTGAGCGCAGACGGTCGCACGGTCGCCTACGCCGAGGCCGAGCAGTCCGCGGTCGTCGTCATGGACCTGACGACGGGCGAGGAGCTCATGCGCACGGAGACGCGCACCCCCGAGCTGTGGGCCCTGGCCGAGGACGCGTCGTTCGTCGTGGTGTCGATCGAGCCGATGGAGGTCTGGGACGTGGGGAGCGGCGAGCTCGTCGCCACCTACAACGGTCACGGCGCGGTCGTCAACCACGCCTCGCTGGTGCCCGGAACGGAGACGGTCGTGAGCAGCGGGAACGACGGGTCGCTGCACCAGTGGGAGGCACGCACCGGGAGGGAGGTCGAGGTGTACCCGGGTGCGGGCAACAAGTCGGCGACGGCGTCGGCGAACGGGCTGATCGCGGTCGTGCGCGAGGACGGGGGAGTGCAGGTGCTCGACACCACCTTGCGGGGCGAGCTCGCCGCGATGCCTACCTGTCCCGCCTTCGTCTTCTCCGACTCCCTCCACGCATCGGCCGAGAACGACCTGATGACGCTCGGACTGGCCTGTGACGACGCGAAGGACGCCACCACCCTGGCCTACCGCCCCAGCACGGGGGAGGAGGTCTTCTCCTTGCCCGGGCACCAGGGACAGGTGACCTCCATCTCCCCCGACGGGACCAGGTGGTTCCGACAGGACGGGACCGGCGTGGCCCGTCCTGGTCGGCCTCCGGCGACGGTCGACCGGACGGTCCTGCGGGACAGCCGGTCAGGGGACGTGGTGACCGTGCTCGAGGGGACCTGTGCCTATGCCGTGAACACGGATCACTCCGCGTGCGCGGAGTTCCCCGAGACGCCCTTCGACCTGTGGGCCTGGGAGGTCGCGTGGTCCCCTGACGGAAAGCTCCTGGCGGCGACCCTCCAGTCTGAGGGGTTCGCCCCGGCCTCAGGGGTGGCGGTGTGGGACGCCGCCACCGGCAGCCTGGTCCACGCCGGGCCGGTGCTGCAGGAGCACGACTTCGACGACGTGGCCCGCGACCTGCTCTTCACCCCCGACGGGACGGGTCTGGTGGTGTCCCTCGAGGACGGCCAGGTGATGCGCCTCGACACCGCGACCTGGACGGTGCAGGCCGCCGCCCGCCTGTCGGCCGACCGTGCCGGTGTGCTCGGCTTCTCCGCCCAGGGGGACCTGATCGCCATGGGCAAGTACCGAGCGCAGGACGTGGGCGCGACCCTCGAGTGGTTGGACCCGAGCACGCTCGAGATCAAGCGCACCGTGCGCGACCTGCACGACGGGTCGGTGCGGGCCGGATCGATCGACCCCGGGGGGACCCGGCTGGCGACGGCCAGCTGGGACGGCACGGTCCGGGTGTGGGACCTTGGGACCGGTGCCCTGGTGCACGAGGTGGGCTTCGAGGAGTCGCAGCCGCAGGCGATGGCCTGGGTGGGGGAGCACGAGGTCGCCGTGGCCTTCGCGACGGGCGACGTCGTCGTGGTCACCGTCGACCCGGAGGAGCTGCTGCAGCTGGTGCGGTCGTCGCTGAACCGTGGCTACACCCAGACGGAGTGTGAGACCTACGGCTTCGGCGAGGCATGCCCGGTGCTGGCGCAGATGCGTGGGCCGCGGCCTGGCGACGACGACCCGTCCGGGCTGGCGGGGACCTACCGCCTCTCGTGGAAGACGCAGGAGCTGCAGGAGGCGTTCGTGGACGCCATGGGGCAGACGCTCGCCGTCGAGCAGGACGAGGTCGCGGCGGGGGAGGTGCTGGCGCGGGCCGAGGAGATGGCCGGCGACTACACGCTGACCCTCGACGGGCCGCGCTACGAGCTCCGGCGGGACGACCAGGAGGAGCCCGACTGCGTCGGCAGCGTCGAGGTCGACGACGGGGTCCTGCGGCTGGGCGCCGAGCGCGGCGCCCGGTGCACCGCATACACCCTCCTCGTGGCCCCGTTCCGGCTCGAGGAGGACCGGCTGCACCTGGACGCCGAGGGCTTCGTCGGTCCCTGGTGGCGGCGGCTCACGTGGACCACGCGCCCGCTGGAGCGGGCGGAGGGCTGACCTGGACCCCGGGGCCCGTTCGCAGGCGCGCCCCCGTCAGCGCCGCGGCAGGACCGTCAGCACCCGCTCGATGTGCTCGCGGAACTCCCGCATGAACTCGGTGAGGATCTTCTCCAGCTCCGGGTCCTTGACCTGGCCGCCCTCGCCGTAGGCCTCCGGGTTGAACTGGATGTAGGCCTCGGGGGCGGTCATCTGCCGGGCGTTGCAGAAGCTGAGGATCCCGCGCAGCCCCTGCTGGGCCACCGCGGTGCCGATGCCGCCGGGAGAGGCCCCGATGACCGCCACCGGCACGTGGTCGAAGGAGTTCTCGCCGTAGGGGCGCGACGCCCAGTCGATCGCGTTCATGAGGGCGCCGGGGATCGAGCGGTTGTACTCCGGGGTGACGAACAGGACCGCGTCCGAGGCCGCGATGGCCTCCTTCATCGCCACGGCCTCGTCCGGGTAGTTCGCGTCGAGATCCCGGTTGTAGAGCGGCAGGTCGTCGATCCGGATCTCGGTGAAGTGCAGGTCCTTGGGCGCGACCTTGATGAGCGCCTCGGACAGGGTGCGGTTGATCGACTCCGACGACAGGCTGCCGATGAAGTAGCCCACGTTGTACGTCACGATGACCTCCTGGTGCTGGGGTGCGCGCCGGTCCGGGGGCGCACCCCCAGCCTTGCAGAGGACGGCGCGTGGCGCTCAGAGGCGCCGGCGCCCGCCCCCGCCGAGGACCCGGCCGAGCATCCCGCCGAGCCCCGAGCGGCCTGTGGTCCGGCCCCGTCCGACGCCGGCCGCACGCCCACCCCGGCGTGTCCCACCGGTCGCCCGGCCGAGCAGTCCCGAGATGATTCCCATGTCGCTTCTCCTTAGGTCGACTGCGCTGACGTCCGTCCAGCGAACACCTGCGCCGCGGACCTCGCCAGCGGAACCGTCCGGCGCCGCCCGGGAGGGAGGGGGTCAGACGGGCCGGCAGTCGTTCCCGCACCCCGCGTCGTGGGTATGCGGCGTGCCCGGGTCCGCGTGGTCCGCGGGCCGGTGCAGCACGGCCGTGGCGGGCTCGAGCACGAAGCCGTCGTCGGTCGTCCTGGCGGTGCCGTCCACGATGAGGGAGTAGCCCCTGGGCTTCGGAGGCGGGAAGAGCAGGGTCGCCGTCGGGTTGTCGGCCAGGTTGCGGGCACTTCCGTTGCTGCCCACGGGGATCCGGACCCGTCCCTCGACGACCTCAGCCGTCACGGTGACCGCCTTGACCGCCCCGCCGGAGGTGGTCAGCAGGTAGCCGTACGGATACTCACCCAGGGTCGTGGCCAGCTGGTCGAGGTCGACGACGATGCTCATGGGCCCACTGTGCCAGTCAGGTCCTCACCCCAACAGGGTTCCGTCCGACCGTTCTGCCTTGCGCGATCCTCGGGTGTCAGCGACGGTGAAGGAACCGTCCCGTTCGGTCCGTCGGCCCGGTGAAGGAGAACGACATGACTGGTCGCGTTGGTGCGGTCGTCTTCGACGTCCTCGAGACTCTGCTCGACCTCGATCCGATCGGCGAAAGGCTGGAGGAGGTGGGGCAGCCGGCTGCGGTGCTGGGCCCGTTCTTCATGCGGTTCCAGCGCGATGCGATGGCGCTGACGTTGGCGGGCGAGTTCGCCGACTTCACCGCGACCGCACGCCAGGCCCTGCGCACGGAGACCCGGCAGACCATGTCCGAGGACGCGATCGACCACGTCCTGCGCGGCTTCGCGGAGGCCCCGGCCTTCCCCGACGCGGCACCCGCCCTGCGCCGGCTGTCCGAGGCGGGCGTGCCCGTCGGATGCCTGACCGTCGGCGACCCCGACAACACGCGCGCGTTCCTGGCCGGCGCGGGCCTGGACCGCTACGTCGACCAGGTGGTGACCTGCGACGTGGTCGGGGTCTGGAAGCCTGCACCGCAGGTGTACCGCTTCGCCGCCGAGGCGCTCGACTGCGAGCTGGCACGGATGGCGCTCGTCGCGGTGCACGCCTGGGACTGCCACGGCGCCAAGAAGGCGGGCGCACTGGCCGGGTGGTGCTCCCGGCTGGAGGGGGAGCCCGGTGAGAGGTGTTCCTCCCGGCCGACGTCCGTGGTGACGACCTCCTCGAGGTCGTCGACGGGCTGCTGGCCCTGGCACCATCGAGCGCATGACACGACCTGGGGAGCCGGTGACCGGTGGCTGCGTCTTCTGCGACATCGTCGCCGGGCAGGAGGAGACCAGCCTGGTGCACGAGGACGACACCGTGGTCGCCTTCATGGACCTGCACCCGGTCACGCCGGGCCACGTGCTCGTCGTCCCGCGGGCGCACGCCGTCGGCCTGGAGGACCTTGACGAGGACACCGGCGCCCAGGTCTGGTCGGTCGGCCACCGGCTGGCCCGCGCCCTCCGCCGCTCCGGTCTGCCGTGCGAGGGCATCAACCTCTTCGTCTGCGACGGTGAGGCGGCGTGGCAGACAGTCTTCCACTTCCATCTGCACGTCATCCCCCGCTCTGCGGGCGACGGATGGGAGGTCAGTCCCGAGTCGGACGTCGAACGCGGACGCTCCCACCTCGACGCCGAGGCGCAGGCCATTCGGCGGGCCTTCCGCTGACCGGCGGGCCTCGTCACCCGGCAGTCTGCTTCGATGGACCGGTGGAGCTCGATGCGGCCCGCGTGGCCCGGATCTACGGCAGCCCGCTGCATCTCCCGGACCCGTCGGAGATGCTGGGCCTGGCCCAGGACGCACGGGAGGAGGCCTGGCCGCTGAACGGACTGCGTCACCGTCCCGAGGGGGGAGCCTGCGGGTGGTTCGTCTGGGCCGGTGAGGAGCTGTCCGCCGACCCCGACTTCTTCCGCCCGGTCCACGTGGGGCACCTCGCGACACGGTGCCCCTCCGTGCTGCCTTACCTGGGCCTGGCCCCGGGGTGGCGCTTCCTCATCGCCCCCGGCTACGAGGACGTGTGGTGCGACCCCTCGCTCCTCAGCCCGGTGGTTCGCCGGTGGTGACCGACCGTCCCGACTGGTGGCGCTGCCAGGTGCCGGCGGACCGTCCGCCGCCCTGGGTCGGACGGGAGGGAGCGGTCACCGGGTCCGTCGGGAAGGTGGACGCGCCCGACATACCCCTGCGGGACGGGCTGCGCCCGCTGCACTTCTTCCGGGCGGCCGTGACGGACGTCCAGGTGTGGCTCAACGCCGTGCACCTTACGGTGCAGTGGTCCTCCTTCGACGGCTGCCACTTCCGGCAGCGGGTGCGACCGGTCCTGGGCACGGACGGGTTCGCGGCGCAGGGGTCGTTCGGCAACGACCCCGCCCTCTACCGGGGGTGCACCTTCGAGCGTGTCCGCTTCAGGGCCATGGGCGGGTTCTCCCTGGGGCACGCCCGCTTCGAGGGCTGCACGTTCGTGAACTGCCGGTGGGAGGGGCACGTCGCCGACGCGGCGGACCTCCTCGACAATACCTTCGTCGGGCGGATGAACGGCTGCGTCTGGGTCGGCCGGTCCCGGTCCGACCGCTACCCCGGCGGGCGTCGCAACCTCATCCGGGGGAACGACTTCACCGCGACCGAGCTCACCGACAACGTCGCCTGGCGCCTGGACTTCCCGCTCGCGGACCAGCACTGGCCGAAGGGATTCACGCCCCTGGTCGACGACCACCCGGACCTAGGCTGAGCACGTGGACCCGCTCGACGAGCTGCGCGCGATGATCGACACCCATGGGTGGGCCGTGCGCAACGTGGTCGACCCGGAGCCGGCGCTCTGCCTGTCCTACACGGTCGGTCTGACCCGGCACGGCCATCCCGAGGTCGTTCTGACCGGACTGCCCCCGGACGTCGCGACCGCGTTCCTCAACCTCGTCGGGGAGATCGTCGTGCGGGAGGGCGGCCGCTTCGTCGCCGGTGAGCCCACCACCGAGCTCGCCGACGGACCGGCCCTGCCCGTGCTCGCCGTGACCGACCTCTCCGGGCTCACCGCCGCCCGGTCGCTCTACGGACCTGTCGAGGCGCTGCAGGTCGTGTGGACGGACTCGGCGGGCCACCTCCCCTGGGAGCCGGGGTATGCCAACCCGCCGGGCTCGCAGCCGATCCTGGGTCGTCCGTGACCGGCGCGACCGGCGTGACGAGGCAGCCGCGGCGTCCGGGTCGCGGGTAGGGTCCCTGCGTGGATCCGACCATGGCCCAGGCGCTCGGGCGCATCGAGGCCGCGCACGCCCGGCTGGGGCGAGACACCCTGCTCCGTGCGCTGCGCCCAGGACTGGGCGCCCCCGATCTCGACCGCAGCCTGACGGACGCCGGGCTGCCCGACGACGCGTTCGTGCGTTCGCTCTTCCGGTGGCACGACGGTGTCGACACGGACGGAGCCGTGCTGGGGGACCTGTGGCTCTTCCCCGGCTTCTACCCGCTCTCCCTGGAGGACGCGCTCCTGCACGCCGAGGCGTTCCGGTCCCACCCCCGCTGGGGCGCGGGCTGGCTCCCCGTCTTCGCCGACGGGGGCGGGGACTTCTACGTGGTCGACCGCGGGGACGGACGCGAGGGGGCGGTGCGCCGTTTCCGGATGGACGAGTGGGACCAGCCGGTGGAGTTCGCCAACCTGGCGGACATGGTCCGGACCGTCGCCACCGCGTTCGACGACGGCATCTACCACGTCGACGACGAGGGGTGGCTCGAGGTGGACGACGCCGCCTTCGCCGGGCTCGCGCGGCGGCTCAACCCCGGGGTGCGGCACTGGGCCGAGCCGTAGCGCGGTCGGGCCGCGGTCGGTCGGGGACCCCGCCGGACGCCCGGCGGTAACGTGTCCTGATGAGCGGCCTCCTGCACCTGAGCCGCGAGCAGGTCCTCGGCCACCGGCGGCGGGTCGGTGCCCTCGACGAGCGGCTGGGGCCGGGACGCGGGTCGTTGCGCCGGGCCGCGTGGGCCGGTCTGACGGACAGCGTGCCGCGGGCCGCGCTGCTGTCCATCCACGCCCGGGTGCGCGAGACCTCCCCGACGACGTGGGCCGACGAGTCCCTGGTGCAGGTGTGGGGTCCCCGGTTCAGCACCTACGTGGTGCCGGAGCAGGACCGCGCCGTCTTCACCCTCGGCAGGCACCCGGTGGACCCGGCACGCCGCCGGTTCGCCGAGGACCTCGCCGACCGGCTCGAGGAGGTGCTCGCCGGTCGGCGCCTGCCCTACCGGGACGCCGGCCGTGCCCTGGGCATGCACCCGAGCCAGCTGAGGTATGCCGCGACGACGGGCCGCGTCCTCGTCCGGTGGGAGGGGGCGGGGCCCCCGCACGTGTGGACGGTCCCCAGGCCGGGGACGGACCCCGCGGAGGCCCGTCTGGAGCTGGCGCGGCGCTACCTGCGCGTGCTCGCCCCGGGCACGCCCGAGGGGTTCGAGAGGTGGGCGGGGCTGAGGCGGGGGCAGGGCACACCGGTCTTCGACGCCCTGGGCGACCTCGTCCCGGTGGAGTCCCCGTCGGGCCGGGCCTGGGTCCTGGCGGAGGACGAGGAGGGCCTGCGGGAGCCTCGGGCGGAGCCCTCCTCCGTCCGTCTGCTCCCCAGCGGGGACGCCTACCTCCTGCTGTGGGGGGTCGACCGGGAGCTGCTGGTGCCGGACCCGGACCGCCGCGCGGCGCTGTGGACGTCACGGGTCTGGCCCGGGGCGGTGCTGGTGGACGGCGAGGTCGTCGGCACCTGGAGACGGTCAGCCCACCGGGTCGCCGTGACGTCGTGGACACCGCTGCCGGCTGGCCACCGCCGGGCCGTCGAGGCGGAGGCCGCCGCCCTGCCCCTGCCGGACCTGGAGCGCGAGATCACGGTGACCTGGTAGGCAGGGCGGGATGACCGACTACGACGGGTTCGCGAGGGCATACTCCGCCGCCAACGAGGACAACCTGCTGAACGCCTGGTACGAACGGCCGGCGATGGTCGAGCTCGCCGGGGACGTCCGGGGTCGGCGCGTCCTGGACGCCGGGTGCGGGTCGGGCCCGTTGACCGCGGCGCTGCGGGACAAGGGCGCCGACGCGAGCGGGTTCGACCTGAGCCCCGCCATGATCGCCCTGGCCCGTGAGCGGCTGGGTGACGGGGTCGACCTGAGGGTCGCGGACCTGGCCGCTCGGCTGCCCTACGACGACCCCGCGTTCGACGTCGCCGTCTGCTCGCTGGCCCTGCACTACCTGCAGGACTGGGCCGGCCCCCTGGGGGAGCTGCGCCGCGTGCTGCGACCCGGTGGTCGCCTCGTCGTCTCGGTGCCCCACCCGGCGGCCTACCTGTTCAACTACCCCGGCAGCGACTACTTCGCGCTCACCCGCTACTCGGAGGAGTTCACCTTCGGGGACCAGAGCGCAGTGCTGACCTACTGGCACCGCCCGCTGCACGCCATGACCGACGCCTTCACGCAGGCGGGCTTCCGGATCTGCGCGGTGAGCGAACCGCCGTGGTCGCCGGACACGCCCGCCGAGCTCCTGCCCGCCAACGCGAGCGAGCGGACCGCCTTCGTGTGCTTCCTGTTCTTCGTCCTCCAGGCGCCCTGAGCCCCGGGGTCCCGGTTGCCCCATCCCCCCGGTTCCGGGAGCCAGGATCCGGGGTGGGGGCTAGTGTCGGTGCGCATGGACGAGGCCAGCGAACCGGTGCCCTTCGAGGTGTATCAGGCGGGGGTGTACCTGCACGGCACGAAGGCGGACCTGGCCGTAGGGGACGTCCTCACGCCGGGGCGGGAGTCGAACTTCGAGGCCGGCCGCGTCATGAACTTCGTCTACTTCACCGAGACCCTGGACGCGGCGACCTGGGGTGCCGAGCTGTCCAGCGGCGCGGGTCGGGGCCGCATCTACGTCGTCGAGCCGACGGGCGAGTTCGAGGACGACCCCAACGTCACCGACAAGAGGTTCCCGGGCAACCCGACCAGGTCCTTCCGGTCGGCCGAGCCCCTGCGGGTGGTGGGGGAGCTGGTCGGCTGGACAGGGCACCCGCCCGAGAAGGTGCAGGCCATGCGGGACGGGCTGGCGGCCTTGCAGCAGGAGGGTAGGGCGCCGATCGAGGACTGAGGACGTCCTCCGTCTCAGACCCGGCGCGTCTCCTCCCGCAGCCGGGGCTCCACCCGCAGCTCCGGACGGAAGCCGGCCTTGTCGGCGTAGAAGGCGCGGATGCGGTCCATGTCGGCGGCGACGTCCCCGGTCATCTCCAGGGTGGGACCCAGGCCCGTCGTCATCGTCGTGCGGTCGACGTAGCCCAGCGTCACCGGCATCCCGCTCTCCCGGGCGATGCGGTAGAAGCCGGACTTCCAGTGGGTGTGCCCTCCACGGGTCCCGTCCGGAGTGACCACGAGCCCGAAGACCTCCCCTGAGCGGACACGCCCGAGCACCTCGTCCACGACACCGCCGGCGTTCGCGCGGTCCACGGGGATGCCGCCGAGGGCACGCATCACCGGGCCCCGCCACCCGGTGAACAGGCTGTGCTTGCCCAGCCACCGGGTGTCGATGTCCAGCCGCCAGGTGATCGCCAGCATGAGCACGAAGTCCCAGTTGGACGTGTGGGGTGCACCCACGAGCACCGTGGGCCGGTCCGGCGCGGGGGCGGTGGACAGTGTCCAGCGGCTGAACGACCAGAAGGCGCGAGCCACGAGGCGTCGGAGCATGGGCCTACGGTAGTGGGCGGCCCGACGCGGCCGGGACCCGTTCCCGGTGCCCCGGCGGTAGCGTCCGTCCCATGATCCGCATCGGAGCGATCGTCATGAGCACGGCCGACACGGAGCGCGCCGGCTCCTTCTGGAGCCAGGCGCTGGGGTACGACCGAGCCGCCAACCCGGACTTCCTGGTCCCGCGCGGGAGCGGCGCCTGCCGGCTCCACCTCGACGGCCAGGACCGCACGCACCTGGACCTGTGGACGGACAGCGAGGCGGAGCAGCGCCTCGAGGTCGAGCGCCTCGTCTCGCTGGGCGCGTCCCGGGTCGACTGGGACTACCCCGAGGACGCCGACTTCGTCGTCCTGGCCGACCCGACGGGCACCCTGTTCTGCGTCGTCGACACCGGCCGGTAGCCGCTCGGCACAGACACCGCCGTCGCGGTGACGCCCGGCCGCCACCTCCCGCCGGGCCGCCGAGCGCACAGAATGGGCGCATGAGCCTCGACGACCAGACCCCCTCCACCGACCTGCGCTCGACGCTGACGGCAGCCGCCACCGGATCCGGCGAGGGGCTGCGCCATGGCCTGTGGGTCAGCTTCCTCGACCCCTACGGTCTCGAGGTGGCCCTCGGCTCCGGCGTCGACTGGCTCGGGCTGGACCTGCAGCACGGCAACCTCGAGCCCTCCGACGTGCCCGGGCTGCTGCGCGTGGCCGAGCGCGCCGGCCTGCCGGTCCTGGCCCGCACGCCCGACCACGCCCCGGCGACGATCGGCTGCCTCCTCGACGCCGGGGTCGACGGCCTCATCGTCCCCATGGTCGAGTCGGCCGACCAGGCCCGCGCCCTCGTCTCGGCCGGCCGGACCCCTCCGCGCGGCACCCGCAGCACCGGGGGCTGCCGGCAGGCCCTCGGGGTGGCCGACGCCCCCGCCGAGCAGCTCCTGCTCCCCATGGTGGAGACCGCCGCGGGCCTGCGGAACGCCGCCGACATCCTCGCCGTCGACGGGGTCGACGGCGTCTTCGTCGGCCCCTACGACCTGTCCATCTCCTCGGGCTTCCCCGCCCCCGACTCGCCGCAGACCCTCGACGCGGTGCGGCACGTCCTCGGGCTGGCCCGGGGTGCGGGGAAGGTCGCCGGCTTCATGGCCGGTGCGCCGGGCCTGGTGGACCTCGCCCCGGAGGCCGACCTGGTCGCCCTCGACACCGACGTCGCGGCGCTGCGGCTGGGGCTCTCCCTCATCGTCCGCTGACCCTCCGGCGCGCGGTCCGGGAGACGGGCCCGCGCGGCCGAACCCTCGTTATCCGCCGCCCTCCGGCGTTCGGAGGATAGATTTCCTGTTTTTCATCTGTATGTACTAGCGTGCGTCGTACAAGCCCTCGGGGACTCACGGGAGGACAGCAGATGCGTGTGGTGATCGGGGCGCCGGCCAACGGGGCGGCGCTGAAGGACGAGCTCAAGGACCTTCTGGAGGGGGACGAGCGGGTCACCGAGGTCGTGGACCTGTCCACCGCCGACATCACCTACCCGGAGGTGTCCTTCCGGGCCGCGGAGAGGGTCGTGGACGGCACGGCCGACCGGGCGCTGCTGGTCTGCGGCACCGGCGTGGGCACCGCCATCGCGGCCGGCAAGGTGAAGGGGGCCCGCGCGGCGACGGCGCACGACGTGGTCACCGTCCGCGGGGCCGTCGAGAACTACGACGCGCAGATCCTGTGCATGGGGCAGAACGTCATCGCGCCGGCGTACGCCCGCGCGCTCGTCGACCTCTGGCTGGGCCTGTCCCACGACCCGGCGGGCTTTTACGGGCCGAAGGTCGGCGAGATCGCCGAGTTCGAGTCGCGTGGCTGACGCGCCGGACCACCCCGACCAGGACGCAGCGGTATGAGCGCCGACAGCACCATCCTCACCCCCTCCCAGATGGCGAAGGCCGCTGAGGACGCCGCCTTCGGCAAGGCCACCAGCCACCAGCTGAAGTCCTTCCTGCTGGCCCTGACCGCCGGTGGCTACATCGCCCTGGGCTTCGTCTTCTTCACCACCAGCCAGGTCGGGGCGGACCAGCTGCCCTACGGCATGGCCAAGGTCGTCGGCGGGCTGGTCTTCTCCACCGGTCTGGCGCTCGTCGTGCTCACCGGGGCCGAGCTGTTCACCTCCTCGACCCTGACCCTGACCGCCCGCGCCAGCGGCCGCATCACCACCTGGCAGCTGCTGCGCAACTGGGTCGTGGTGTTCGTCGGCAACTTCGTGGGCGCGCTGACCGTGGTCGCCCTCATCTTCTACGGCAAGGTCTGGGAGCAGGCCTCCGGCGGGTGGGCCGCGGTGGTCCTCGAGGTGTCCCTGAAGAAGGTGCACCACGACTTCCTCACCGCGTTCGTGCTCGGCGTCCTGTGCAACCTCATGGTCTGCCTGGCCATCTGGGCCGCCTACAGCGGCCGGACCACCGTCGACAAGGTCGTCGCGGTGACGATGCCGATCGCGCTGTTCGTGGCCACCGGCTTCGAGCACTCGGTGGCCAACATGTTCATGGTGCCCCTGGGCATCCTCATCCGCTCGTCCGCCGGCGCCGACCTGTGGGCCACCTCCGGGCTGGACCAGGCCGCCTACGCCGACCTGACCTGGACCAGCTTCCTCGTCGACAACCTGCTGCCGGTGACCCTCGGCAACATCGTCGGCGGCGGCCTGATGATCGGCGTCCTCTACTGGACCATCTTCCACTTCCTCGACCGCCCCGGCACGGCCCTGGGGCAGGCGAGGGTGGGCACCGACCGGGGCGGCCGCGCCCGGGACATCCGGGACGCGGCATGAGCACGACATACCCCCCAGCAGCACGACCGACGCCGTCCGCACGGGACCGGCGTCCCTCATCCCAAGGAGTGGAGTAAGGCATGGACGTCGATTTTCCGTTGTGGTTGAGGGCTCAGCACCTCCTCAACTTCGTCCTGATGGGCATGCTCATCAGGTCGGGCATCGAGATGCTCTCGTCCCTGCCCCGGCTGTGGTGGCGCAAGGACTGCGCCCCCGGCACCGAGTGGCTGAAGTTCACCCGGCGTGAGCTGCCGAAGGAGGAGGGCGTCTACACCTCCCTCATGGACGAGAAGTCGGTCCACCCGTTGCTGTCCCTGCCCGGCCGGGAGAACATCGGTCTGGGCCGGCACTGGCACGGCCTCTCGGTGATGTTCTGGGTGCTCAACGGCGTGGTCTACGTCGGCCTGCTGTTCGTCACCGGCCTGTGGCGGCGCATCGTGCCCACCTCCTGGGAGGTGTTCCCCGAGGCCTGGGACTCGCTGCTGATGTACCTCAGCCTGGAGGTGCCCGACATCAGCCACTTCTCGCCCTACGACTCCCTGCAGATGCTGGGCTACACCTTCGTGATCTTCATCCTGGCGCCCTTCCAGATGCTCACCGGCATCGCGATGTCGCCGGCGATCCGCTCGCGCTTCCCGTGGTACGTCAAGATGTGGGGCGGCCACCAGGGCGCGCGCTCGCTGCACTTCATCGGCCTGGTCCTCTTCAGCGGCTTCATCGTCATGCACGTCTCGCTGGTCTTCCTCGTCCACCGCGAGCACAACATGGTCAACATGGTGTTCGGCGGCGGCGAGGTGACCACGGCGCGGGCCGCCCAGGCCCTGGTCATCATGGTCTCGACGATCGTGGCGGTCGCCGTCTTCTGGATCTTCCTGTCCTACTGGTCGCTGGCCGACCGGGCCCGTGCCCAGCGGTTCACCGCCGGGATCACCGAGATCGGCCGCAAGCTCTTCCTCAACCGCCTCCGCCCGCTGGGCGCGGCCAAGAAGGCCTACACCGACGACGACATCTCGGAGTTCCACTGGACCAACGGCCTCCCGCCGACCGAGGAGGAGTCCCCGCTGTGGGTGCAGGCCCGGGACAACGACTGGGAGGGCCTGACCATCACCCTCCGGGACGACATCAACGACGTCGAGACGCAGCTGACCGTGGACGACCTGAGGAAGCTGCCGCGGCACTCCTACGTCGCCACGCACACCTGCATGCAGGGCTGGTCGGCCACGTCCCGCTGGACCGGGGTGCGCCTCACCGACCTGATGGACGTGCTCGGCCCGCGGCCCGAGGGGGCGCGCTACCTGCTGGCCGAGTCCTACGGGCTGGCGCAGAAGATGTACGACAACCGGCCCCGGGAGCCCTTCTACGCCGCCATCGACCTGGAGACGATGGCCGAGGAGGAGTCGATCCTGGCCTACGAGCGCAACGGGCACCCGGTCGACAACCACCTGGGCGGGCCGGCGCGCCTGCGCGTGGAGTCCAACCACGGCTACAAGCACGTCAAGTGGGTGTCGCGGATCATGTGGATCCACGACTACGCCGACTACGGCGACGGCCGCGGCGGGACCCGCGAGGACTCGGCCCTGCAGGCGTTCAACGGCAGGATCTGATGGCGGCGGCGAGGATCGTGGCGACGTGCTTCCTCGTCGAGGGCGTCCGGGACGACCGGGACACGAAGAGGGCGATGCAGCCGCTGTTCGACATCTTCGCCGCCCACGGCCTGGGCCAGGCGACCTTCGAGATCGTGCCGGGTGAGCCGACCCGCCTGTGGATCAAGCACAAGGACAGCGTCCGGCCCTCCCGGGAGCTCATCGACCAGGCCCTGGCCCGGGCGGGCAGCTACCGGGTGGTCGACGGCTAGCGCAGGGGCCGGCCCGGGGCGTACGGCTCGGGCCGGCCCCCGCGCCGGGCCAGCTCGGCCTCCGCCCGCGCCAGCCCGCCGTGCTCCAGCCCGGCCAGGTATGACGTGCCGCCCCAGACCTGCCGGCCCCGCCGGGCGACGCGCACCTCGAGCGTGCCGGCCAGGTGCTCCAGGGCGCCGGGGGTGTTGCGGGCCTGCGACGGCAGGGGGACCGGAAGCACGTGCGCGTCCTGCAGCGGGGAGGTCGCGTCCACCTCGACCCGCCAGCCGGTGAAGCGGTCGACGCCGCGCAGCCGCCAGGTGTCGTCGCCGACCCGGGCGTCCACGGGCGTCACCACGGGGTCGCCCAGGCGCAGGACCCGGCCCGAGGGGAGGCGGACGAGCGCGGTCACCTCGGTGCGCAACGGCATACCCAGCGGGGTCGCATGCACCTGCCCGCCGGCGAAGGCGACGCACGCACCCGGCTCGGCGAAGCCGTGGGCCTGCCCCCACCACCACGCGTCGGGGAAGCCCTCGTGGCCCCAGTTCTTCTCGCCGTAGACCTGGGCGTCGTCGACGGTCCAGGCATCCTCGCCCACCACGACGGTGCCGGTGGCGCGGCCGCCGAGCAGCCACGGGTGCCAGTACTGGTTGAGCCGGGGCACGACGTGGAAGACGCTCGACCCGCCGAGGGTCCGTGGCCACGGGTGGTGCGGCTCGAGCCGCAGATCCACCCGGGCGTCGGGCCCGAGGTCCACCGTCAGCCGGTGCGCGGTGCCCTCGATCGCCCAGCCGTCCCCGGCCCGTCCGCCCCGGGCGCCCAGGCCGTGGGGCGCAGCCTCGGCCCCGGGCAGGGCGGCCGTGCGCAGGAAGCCGTCGGAGGTGGCCAGCCCGACGGTGGCCCACGGGCCGTCGGGCCCCTGGTTGACGCCGACCAGGGCGATGAGGGCCCGGCCCGACGCGACGTCGCTCACCCGCCAGAAGTAGCCCTCCATCGCCACGCCCGGGTGCGAGCGGCGGGGATCCTGCCACGGCAGGTCCGCGCCCGTGCCGCGGTAGCGCGCGAGCAGGCCGGTGCCGCGACCTGGCGGTGCCGGTGTGATGCCCCTCATGGACGCGATCCGACCTCGGCCGCGGGCCTAGCCGGTGCTCGTCGTCGAGGCCAGCAGCCGCCGAGCGCGCCGACCGAGGTCGTTGAGGTCCACCCGGCCGGCGTCGGCCGCGGCCGCCAGCCGTTGGGCCAGGTCCAGCGCCTCGTCCAGCTCCGGCCCCACGACGGCGGCGTCCTGGCCCATGCCTACGGCGCGGACGAGACCTTCAACGCCGTCCGCCTCGCCGTCGCGCTGAGCAGGCGCGAGGACACCCAGACCCGGGTCTTCCTCATGGGCGACGCCGTCACCTGCGCCGTCGCCGGCCAGAAGACCCCCGACGGCTACTACAGCCTCGACCGCATGCTCAAGGGGTTCCTGCGCCACGGGGGCGAGATCGCCTGCTGCGGCACCTGCCTGGACGCCCGCGGGCTCACCGAGGACCACCTCATCGACGGCGCACCCCGCTCAACCATGGACGAGCTCGCCGCCTGGACCGTCGAGGCCGACACCGTCCTCACCTTCTGACCGCAGGCGTCGGCGTCGGCCCTCCGTCGGCCGCCCTCCGGGGTCGTCCGCCTCTACGGTGGAGGAGTGCCGGAGCCGGTCGCCCACGTCCAGCTGCGCCCGATGGGGAGCGCGGACGTCTCCGCCGTGCTCGACGTCCAGGAGCCGGCGGCCGTGGCAGGTCTGGCCGACGTCTTCCCCCAGGACCGCTACCCGTTCCCGCGCCAGGCCGTCGCCGACCGGTGGCGGGAGGAGATCGCCAGCGCCGACGTCGAGTGCCTCGTGGCGGAGGAGGACGGGACGGTCGTCGGCTTCGCCGCGGTGCGCGGCGACGAGCTCCTGCACCTGGGCACGGCCCTGGAGCGGTGGGGGACGGGTGTCGCCCAGGAGCTGCACGACCTGGTGGTGGACCACCTGCGCTCGCGGGGTGTCCGGCGGGCCTGGTGCTGGGTCTTCACCGACAACCGACGCGGCCGTCGGTTCTACGAGAAGCAGGGCTGGCGCCCGACAGGGGAGACCAGCCGCAGCGGCTTCCCTCCGCACGCCGAGCTGCTGCGCCACGCGCGGGACCTGTCCGAGCCGGCCCGTCCTCGCTAACCTGACGGGGGTGGACGTGCACGAGCCGCAGAGCTGGCACCACGGGCTGGTGGCCAGGTGGTGGTCGCTGTTCCGCCGGGGCGGTCCCGAGGTCGACTACTTCCGCCGGTTCGTCGAGGCCGGGCAGCCGGCGCTGGACGTGGCCTGCGGGGCGGGCCGGCTGCTCGTGCCCTACGTCGAGGCCGGGCTGGACGTGGACGGCTGCGACGCCTCGCCGGACATGGTGGCCCTGTGCGCCGAGGCGGCCGCGCGGGTGGGTGCCACGCCGTCCCTGGTCGCCCAGCCGATGCACGAGCTGGACCTGCCCCGTCGCTACCGCACCGTCTACGTCTGCGGCGGCCTCGGGCTGGGGTCGACGCGGGCGCAGGACGAGCAGGCGCTGCGGCGCCTGCACGACCACCTCGAGCCGGGTGGCCGGCTCGTGCTGGACAACGAGGTCCCCTGGTCCGACCCCGGCGGGTGGAGCCGCTGGCCGCCGGGCGGCCGCGACGACCTCCCCGAGCCCGAGCCGGGCGGGCCCCCTGCCGAGCGGCAGGTTGGTCCCGACGGCGACGAGTACGCCCTGCTCACCCGGATGCTCTCCCTCGACCCGGTCGCCCAGCAGGAGGCCTGGGAGATCCACGCCTTCCGCTGGCACGAGGGGGCGCTGGTCGAGGAGGAGCGCCACCGGCTGACCACCAACCTCTACTTCACCCACGAGGTGGTGATGCTGCTCGAGCGGGCCGGGTTCGTCGACGTGCAGGTCACGGGGGAGTACAACGACCTGCCGCCCACGGCTGACGACACCTTCCTGGTCTACAGCGCCACCCGGCCGTGAGCCTCAGGGGTCGAGCCGGCCGTCCCCGTAGGTCGCGCTGACCTCGCTGACCACGATCCGGTAGCCGTCGTACCAGCGGTCCACCTGGTCCTTGGCCTCCCGGTGCTGCGGGAAGCGGGCGAGCTGGGCCACCGAGTCCATGTCGGTGAAGTAGTAGACGGCGTTGACCACCGTCCCGTCGGGGGAGAGCCACTTCTCGACCCGATCGAACCCGGGCAGGCTGCGCGCGTGCTCGGCGATCTGCCCGTCCAGCCGGTGGACGTCGTCGTCGAAGGTGCCGGGGCGGAAGATGAACTGGCAGCAGATCAAGGGTGCTCCTCCTGGTCGCGTGCGCCCATCCTGCCGGCCACCTCACGGCGTCCGCCGCAGGGGTATGCCGCGTGCTCGGGTCTTCCGCGCCGGCCACCCCCTGTGGTGTGCTGGGGAGAGCGACCTTCGGGGCTCCTGCGGGGAGGCGAGGATGATCGAGCTGTCCGCCCGCGACGCGCGCCGGCTGGCCGTGACGGGCCAGCTGCTGACCCGGCCGCGCCCTGCCGACCTGCTCGCGGCGGCCTCGGGGCTGGGGGCGGTCCAGGTGGACCACACGGCCTACGTCGCGCCCAACGCCGAGCTCGTCCTGTGGAGCCGGCTCGGCAGCCGGACCAGCCGGGTCGAGGTGCAGGACGCCGTCGAGAGCCGCCGGCTCGTGGAGATCCGCGGCTTCCTCCGCCCCGCGCAGGACGTGGCCCTCTTCACCGCCGAGATGGCGGCGTGGCCGGGGGAGGACCCGCCGGGCCACCGGGTCGGCGAGCAGCGCTGGGTCGACGTCAACCGGCACGCCCGCGACCAGATCCTCGAGCAGCTCCGCTCCGACGGGCCGCTGCCCGCCCGCGAGCTGTCCGCCGACTTCGCCGTCGACTGGCGCTCGTCGGGGTGGAACGACGTCAAGAACGTGCCGATGATGCTGGAGCGCCTCGAGGAGCGCGGCCAGGTCGCCGTCTCCTCCCGGGAGGGCCGCGAACGGGTCTGGGACCTGGCGGAGCGGATCTACCCCGACGACCCGCCGGTGCCGCTGGCCCAGGCCCTGCACCGCCGGGCGCTCCGACGGCTGCGGGCCCTCGGCATCGCCCGGGTCAAGGGGCCGGCCTGCCCGGCCGAGCCCCTGGACGCGGGGGACGCCGGGGAGCCCGCCCTGGTGGAGGGGGTCCGGGGAGAGTGGCGGGTCGACCCGGCGCTGCTGCATACCCCCTTCTCGGGGCGGACCGCCCTCCTGTCCCCGCTGGACCGGCTCGTCTTCGACCGGCGGCGGATGGCCGACCTCTTCGCCTTCGACTACGCGCTGGAGATGTACAAGCCCGCCGGGCAGCGCCGGTGGGGCTACTTCGCCCTGCCGGTCCTGCACCTGGACCGGCTCGTCGGCAAGGTCGACGCGCAGGCCGACCGCGGGCGCGGCGTGCTGTGCGTCGACGCCGTGCACGAGGACGTCCCGTGGTCGGGCAGCCTCCGCGGGGCGGTCGAGGGCGAGCTGCGGTCGCTGGCCCGCTTCCTCGACCTCGACCTGGCGTTCGACGGGAGGAGCTGAGGATGGGGCAGCTGGTCTACGTCGGCATCGGCTCGCTCGACGGCTACGTCGCCGACGAGGACGGGGACTTCGCCTGGAGCGCCCCCGACGAGGAGGTCCACGCCTACCTCAACGAGCGGGACCGGCGCGTCACGGCTGAGCTCTACGGCCGGCGGCTCTACGAGGTGATGAAGGTCTGGGAGACGTATGGGGCCGCGCCCGGCTCCCCGGACGTCGAGCGGGACTACGGCGAGCAGTGGCGGGGCCGGTCCAAGGTGGTGTTCTCGCGCACGCTCCCGTCCGTGGACACCTCCCGGACCCGGCTGGAACGGCGGTTCGACCCCGCCGTGGTCCGACGGTTCGTCGACGACGCCGATGGGGAAGTGGGCATCGGGGGGCCGGAGCTGGCGGGCCAGGCGCTCCGGGCCGGTCTCGTCGAGCGGGTGGAGTACTACGTCGTCCCCGTGGTCGTCGGCGGTGGCACCCCCTGGCTCCCGCCCGGGCTGCGGCTCGACCTGCGCCTGGTCGGGCACCACCGCTTCGGCTGCGGGGTCGTGCACCTGGTCTACGACGTGACCGGGTGACCGCGGGGTCCTCAGCCCCGGCGGGCGATCACCGCGAAGGCGACGGCGCCCACCGCGAGCTGGCCGACCAGCAGGAAGAACAGGACCATCATGGTCTCGGCACCCAGCCCGATCGCGACGACGGCGGCGGCCGTGAGCAGGAAGGCCGCCAGCCCCTGCACCGCCAGGGCCCTGGTCAGCAGGCTGTCGTCGCGCTCGTCGCCGGTCTGGGTGAAGGCCCGCTCGAAGGTGGTGGCCCGCTCCGGGCGGCGGGTCACCCGCCAGAGCACCACGGCGGCGGCCACCAGTGCCACACCGGCGCCCTGCAGGAAGCCGGTGCCCATGTTGCCGGGAGCGTGCTCCTGCAGCAGCAGCCCCGTGGTCAGGACGGCCACGAGGAGGGCCGCGACGACCAGCAGCACGCCGGCCTTCCGACGGGCTGTCAGCTCAGTGGTCAGCATGGAAGATCTCCTCGACGGTCGTGCGGAAGCGCCGGGCGATGGCGATGGCCAGCGGCAGGGACGGGTCGTAGCGGCCGGTCTCGATGGAGTTGACCGTCTGCCGTGAGACGGACAGCGCCTCGGCCAGCTCGCGCTGCGAGAGGCCGGCGGCCACCCGCAGGGCCCTGACGTCGTTGCGCACCGTTCCTCCTCCGCCCGCTCCCCAAGGACAAGCGTCCTTGACACGATCGACGCTACGCCGCCGCGCACCCACGTGTCAAGCGTCCTTGTCGTCACGCTCGACGACGCGACCGGGTGTGGTCGTCCTGACGACCACACCCGGTCACGGTCTGTCGCGTGCCGGCCCTGTCCGGACCGTCGCGGGCGGGACCTAGTCCGGCAGCACCCGGTCCACGGCGCCCCGCACCGTGTCGGCCGCCTTGGCCAGCAGCGGCTGGTCGTCGCCGCCCGCCGCCCACGACGGGTCCTGCGGCATCGGCCCCATCGGGTCGGCGGTGGCCGGGTCGGAGGCCGAGGTCTCGCGGGGGTCGGCCAACGACCGGCGGAACGACTCGTCCAGCCCGACCAGCTCGTAGCCCTCCGGCAGCAGGTCCCGGCGGAAGTCCTCCTCGCCGCACACCATGTCGTGGTGCAGGCTCTCGACCAGCGCCTCGACGGTGGGCGTGGGCACGTCGGTCAGGCTGCCGGCGAGGAAGCCGACGAGGTCGGTCGGCAGCAGGGGCACCTCGACCTGCGGGCGTTCCAGGCCGGCGATCGTGGCGTACCGGTCGAGCAGGTCGGCGTAGGGCAGGCGCTCGGGCCCGCCGATGTCGTAGCTGCGCGTGCCCACGTCGGCCGTCAGCGCGCCCACCAGCGCCTCGACGGCGTCGACGACGGCGATCGGCTGGACGTCGGAGTTCATCCAGTCGGGCACGGTCTGCAGCGGCATCCGCTCGCTGACCTGGCGGATGATCTCGAAGGACGTGGACCCGCTGCCCATGAGCACCGCCGCGCGCAGGGTGATCGCGGTCGCCGGCGTCGAGCTGAGGATCTCCTCCACCTCGAGCCGGGAGCTGATGTGCTCGCTGAGCTCGGACTCGTCGACCGGCGGCACGATCCCGGACAGGTAGATCACCCGCGAGGTGCCGTGCTGCGTCAGCGCCTGCGCGACGTGCTGGGCGGCCTCGCGGTCCTTCTGCGCGAAGTCGTCGCCCCCGCCCATCCCGTGGATGAGGTAGTAGACCGCGTCGACCCCCTCGACCGCCGCGTCCACCTGGTCACGGTCCTGGATGTCCATCTCGACGGTCTCGACCCGGTCGGAGAACCACGGCCCCTCCTTGGACGGGTCGTGCGTCGTCGTGCGCACCTCGTGGCCCTCGTCGAGCAGCCGCGGGACGAGCCGCCCCCCGACGTAACCGGTCGCGCCGGTCACCAGAACCTTCATGCCTGTCCCATCCCTTCGAGCGCCCCGAGCGGTCAGGCGCCAGTATGGCGCAGCCCGGGCGGGTGGGCCTGTCGCCGAGCCTGGTCCGGGGTGCGGGAGGCCACCGGCCGGGGTGCACCAGAAAGTGCACTATGCTGCACTCCATGGATCTCCAGGCCGCAGCCCTCGCCGCCGCCGTCGGCGCGCGGGTGCGGCGCGAACGGCAGGACCGGCGCTGGACCCTCGACCGGCTGGCCGAGGCCTCCGGCCTGAGCCGCCGGATGGTCGTCAACGTCGAGCAGGGTGCCGCCAACCCCAGCGTCGGCACCCTGCTCCGGCTGGCCGACGCGCTCGGCCTGGGGTTGCCGGCGCTCGTCGAGCCGCCCGGCGCCACCGACGTCACGCTGACCCGGGCGGGGGAGGGGGCCACCCTGTGGACCGGCGAGCACGGCGGCCGCGGCGTGCTCGTCGCCGGCACCCGCCCGCCGGACGTGCTCGAGCTGTGGGACTGGACGCTGGCCCCCGGCGACGCCCATGCCGCCGAGGCGCACGCGGTCGGCACCACCGAGATCCTGCACGTCCTCGACGGCCGGGTCGTCCTCGAGGTCGACGGCACCACCCACGAACTCTCGCCCGGCGACGCCGCGAGCTTCCCCGGCGACGTCCCGCACGCCTACCGGAACGTGCACGACATACCTGCCCGCTTCTCCCTGGCCGTCCTCGAACCGGGGGTCGGCCCCACCACCCCAGGAGGAACCCGATGACCCCCACCCCCGAGGGCCTGCTCACCCGCGCCTCCGTCGACGACGAGGTGCTCGCGCTCCGGCCGGACTACCGCGCGCTGCTCGTGGTCGTCGACGGGATCGTCCCCGCGGCCGGCGACAGCGGCAGCGAGGCGCTGCTCGTCGCCGCCGAGGAGCACGCGCGCGAGCTGCTCGGGCGGTCGCCGGTCGAGGAGCTGGCGCACGTGGCGGCCTGGCGCGAGGCCTACCGCGCCTTCGGGGCCAAGCCGCAGCGCACCCGCAACAGCCTGGAGGCGCTGACCCGCCGTGCTCCCAAGGGGCTGCCGCGGGTCAACCGGCTGACCGACGTCTACAACGCGGTGTCGGTGCTGCACCAGCTGCCGCTGGGCGGGGAGGACCTCGACCGGTATGCCGGTCCGCCGCGCCTCGTGCGCGCTACCGGCGCCGAGCCGTTCGACACGACGGCCGACGGGGAGACGGTCGTCGAGCACCCCGAGGCCGGCGAGGTCGTGTGGGCCGACGACGCCGGCGTGACCTGCCGGCGGTGGAACTGGCGCCAGGCCCGCCGCACCCAGCTGCACGAGGGCACGACCACCGCGCTGTTCATCCTCGACGCGCTCGGCCCGATGGACGACGACGCGCTCACCGCCGCCGCTGACGACCTCGTGGGCCACCTGGCCGAGGGGGCGCAGATCCGCAGCTGGCGCCGGCTGCTGGGGGCCGGAGGTGGACTCTCAGCCGGTTCTTGACGAACTGGGGCCTCGCGACCAGCGGTTTTGTCCTCGGGCGTGTCAAGAACCGGCTGACAGTCGAGGTGCTGACCCGCTCAGGGGGCGAACTCGGGCACCGGGCGCTGCTCGGCCTCCTCCTGGGTGGTCACGACGCCGTTCTCGGCGATGTCGTCGACGAGCCACTTCATCTCGGCGATCTCCTTGCGCTGGGCCTCGATGATCTCGTCGGCCAGCTCGCGCACCCGCACGTCGTCGATGTCGGCGCGCTCGCTGGTGAGGATGGCGATGGAGTGGTGCGGGATCATCCCGTTCATGTAGGCCCGGTCCTCGACGAAGGTCTGCGAGCGGGACAGCCACAGCGCGGTCAGGCCCAGGACGATGGCGCCGGCGATGATGGCGAGGTTGACCGTGACGTTCTTGTACATCATCCCCCACATGAACGCGAGCATGATGATGGCCATCGCCGAGCCCATGAGCAGGGCCATGTAGACCCGCTCCTCGCTGAACGTCATGTGCGCCCAGGTCCAGGCGTTGGTGTAGGTCAGCAGGAACATCGTCACCGTCGACGTGGTGATCATCGCGGCGAAGATCAGGTACATCTTCCGCTCGTGCTTCTTGTGCTGCCCGTGGTCCTGCTCGGACTGGCTGTGCTGGTCGTGCTGGGACATCAGGGGATCCTTCCTCCAGGGGTGAGGGCGGGGGTATGACGTGAGGCTAGGACGTCCTCAGCCGTCCGGCTCCTCGAGCCGTCGGCGGCGGGTCTGGTAGTCCTGCTCGTCGATCTCGCCGCGGGCGTAGCGCTCGTCGAGGATCTGGCGCGCCGCGGACCGGCCGCCGGAGGCGCTCGTCCGGCCGCCGCTGGAGCGGACCAGCAGCGCCACGACGGCGACGACGGCGACGAGCACCAGGAGCCACACCAGCAGCATCCAGATCGACCCAGCGCCCATGCCCCATCCGTTGCCCATCATCGTTCCTCTCCTTCCGGTGGCGGTCGTCGGCTCTCGCCCCGTGGGTCACCCGGCGACGATCGTGCCCATCATGCCGAGGTCCTCGTGGTCCAGGATGTGGCAGTGGTAGACGGTCCGCCCACCGAAGTCGGCGAACCTGATCCGCACGGTGACGGTGCCGCCGGCGGGGACGTTGACCACGTCCAGCCACAGCGGCTCCTCGGGCTGACGTCCGTCCACGTCCATGACCTGCATGGGCCACACGTGCAGGTGGAAGGGGTGGTCCAGCGGGCCGACGTTGCCGATGGTCCACTCCTCGACGGTGCCCAGCCGCACCCGTTGGTCGGTGCGGTCGGGGTCGAAGGACCGGCCGTCGATGGTGAAGTCCATCATCCCGCCCGGTCCGCGGCCCCCACCCCCTCCGCCGCCCATCATCCCGCCCATGCCCATCTCCATGGTCAGCTCCCGGCGCCGGTCGACGTCGACCTCGCGCAGGTCGGCGAGCGGACCGTCCGGACCACCGGGGAGCCCACCGGCGACGCCTCCGTCGGACCCGCCGGCCGAGGACCCGCCCCGGCCGACCTCCAGGTGGGCCAGGACCCGTTCGGTGTCCTCCGGGCCGACCGCGCCGCCCATCATCCCGCCCATCATCTGGCCGCGGTCCACGGG
>NZ_VFXM01000015.1:0-93923 GCF_006519705.1 Ornithinimicrobium kibberense | reverse complement strand
GAGGATCGGTACAACCCATTAGATCCGGACGTTTCCCGCGTGCGTTAGCCGTCCTCGTCGACGTGTTGGATCACGAGCAGCATCGTGCCCTCCGGGTCGGCGAGGTAGGCGACGCGCTCACCCCAAGGCATATCGGCCGGGGGGAACGACGACGTCACTACCGGCTGCCGATGTGACCTCGTCCACGTTTGGCACGTAGACGCAGATGTCGACCGCGTGCCCGGTTGCGGGCAACGGGGTCTGGCCGTACAACGCCGGCCCGCTGCCGTTCCCGAGGCCGATCTGGACTGCTCCAATCTCCAGAGTCACGTACTCAGGGTTGCCCTCCGCGGGAAACCGGTACCGTACGGTTCCTCGTAGCACCCGCTCGTACCACGGCTGGGTCCGCGCCAAGTCTGCGCAATTAGTGATCGGGAAGGCCTCGAGGGCCACCCCCATAACGCTGATCGACTGGTGGACGCATGTCAAGGCTCCGAGGCAGAGAGCAGGCTATCCGGGCTCTTCGCAGGTGAGGGCGTAGCGGGCGCTGGCGCGTCGGTCCGGGGGTAGGTGTCGAGGTCTTCGCAAGATTGAGGTTCTCACACCACCCATCTGGAAGACCTCACGCCACAGGAAGAGTGGGAGGGGCTCCACGAGCGGACGGGTCGGAGTTCGAGCCGGTCTCGGCACAGGCCCCCGTCCCGCTCCGAGTGCCCAGGGGTGCCACCTCGCGGCCTAGCCGAGCTGCGGACGGGTTGACGAACTACACCCGTGTGACTACTGTCCCTAGTGCTGGTTCGCCGCAACGACCCCCACATGTTGGGTCGGTGTGGCGAGGCAAGAGGGAACCCGGTGTGACTCCGGGACTGCCCCGCAGCGGTATGAGGGAACGACCGGCGGCATTACGCACTGGCCCCACCAGGGCTGGGAAGCGTCGCCCAGTAGGACCACGCCACCTCGGCGTCCGCCCTCAAGTCCGAAGACCTGCCAGCGCCCGGGTCCGCCCGGTTTGTCCGACCCATCGGTCTCGCGGGAAGACCGGGCGCACATCGGTGCTCCCCTCGCGCGACCCTGCTTCGAGGAGAGAGCATGTCGAGCGTCCCGATCACCGTCTTCAGCAAAGAATTTTGCGTGCAGTGCACGGCCACCTACCGCGCCCTGGACAAGCTGGGCCTGGACTACACCGTCGTCCGCATCGATGAGGACGAGGAGGCGCTGACCGCCATCATGGCGATGGGCCACATGCAGGCCCCCGTCGTCATGGCCGGCGCCCAGCACTGGTCGGGCTTCCGCCCCGACCTCATCAAGGCCCTGGCGGTGCAGACCAGCGTCGCCTGACCCGCCTCGCCGCTGGCGCGCCATGCAGGTCGTCTACTTCTCCTCGGCCTCGGAGAACACGCACCGCTTCGTGCAGAAGCTGGGCGTGGAGGCCGCGCGCATCCCCCTGCACCGCGCGGACGAGCCCCTGACGGTCACCGAGCCCTACGTCCTGGTCGTGCCCACCTACGGCGGTGGGAGCACCGGCGGGGCCGTGCCCAAGCAGGTCATCCGCTTCCTCAACGACCCGGACAACCGGGCTCTCATCCGCGGAGTGGTCTCCGCGGGTAACACCAACTTCGGCGAGGCCTACTGCCGTGCCGGCGACATCGTGGCCGCCAAGTGCTGTGTCCCCCACCTGGACCGTTTCGAACTCCTGGGCACCCCCGACGACGTCGTGCGGGTGCGCGAAAGGCTCACCACCACATGACCAACACCCTGCTCACCGACACCGGCCCCGAGACGGTCGCGCGAGGCCAGTCCGATTACCACGCCCTCAACGCGCTGCTCAACCTCTACGACGAGGATGGGCGGATCCAGTTCGAGGCGGACCGGGCCGCCGCACGGCAGTACTTTCTGCAGCACGTCAACCAGAACACCGTCTTCTTTCACTCGCTGCGGGAGAAGCTGGACTACCTGGTGGAGGAGGGCTACTACGAGCAGGAGGTCCTCGACCAATACGACTTCGACTTCGTCAAGTCCCTGTTCAAGCGGGCGTATGCGGTGAGGTTCCGCTTCCCCACGTTCATGGGCGCGTTCAAGTACTACACGTCATACACGCTCAAGACTTTCGATGGGCACCGCTACCTGGAGCGGTTCGAGGACCGGGTGTGCATGGTGGCGCTCAGCCTCGCCGGCGGCGACCGGGCGCTGGCCGAGCACCTGACCGACGAGATCATGGCCGGCCGCTTCCAGCCGGCCACCCCGACCTTCCTCAACGCCGGTAAGGCCGCTCGCGGCGAGCTCGTCTCGTGCTTCCTGCTGCGCATCGAGGACAACATGGAGTCGATCGCGCGGGCGATCAACTCCTCGCTGCAGCTGTCCAAGCGCGGCGGGGGAGTCGCCCTGTCGCTCACCAACATCCGCGAGGCCGGCGCGCCGATCAAGAAGATCCAGAACCAGTCTTCGGGCGTGATCCCGGTGATGAAGCTGTTGGAGGACTCCTTCTCCTACGCCAACCAGCTCGGGGCCCGGCAGGGCGCCGGCGCGGTTTACCTGCACGCCCACCACCCCGACATCCTGGCCTTCCTGGACACCAAGCGCGAGAACGCGGACGAGAAGATCCGGATCAAGACCCTGTCCCTGGGCGTGGTCCTCCCGGACATCACCTTCGAGCTGGCGCGCAACAACGAGGACATGTACCTCTTCAGCCCGTATGACGTGGAGCGGGTCTACGGCGTCGCCTTCAGCGAGATCTCGGTCACCGAGAAGTACGACGAGATGGTGGACGACAAGCGGATCACCAAGAAGAAGATCAACGCCCGCAAGTTCTTCCAGACCCTGGCCGAGATCCAGTTCGAGTCCGGCTACCCCTACCTGATGTTCGAGGACACGGTGAACGCCGCGAACCCGATCGACGGGCGGGTCACCATGTCCAACCTGTGCTCGGAGATCCTGCAGGTCTCCACCCCCTCGACCTACCACGAGGACCTGTCCTCCGACACCGTCGGCAAGGACATCTCCTGCAACCTCGGCTCGCTCAACATCGCCAAGGCCATGGACTCCCCCGACTTCGGCCGCACCATCGACACCGCCGTGCGGGCCCTGACCGCCGTCTCCGACCAGTCGAACATCGCCTGCGCGCCCAGCATCGAGCGGGGCAACCAGCTCAGCCACGCGATTGGCCTGGGCCAGATGAACCTGCACGGCTACCTCGCCCGTGAGTCCATCCACTACGGCACGGACGAGGGCCTGGACTTCACCAACATGTACTTCTACACGGTGACCTTCCACGCCATCGCCGCCTCCTGCCGGCTGGCGCGCGAGCGAGGGGTGCGGTTCGAGGGGTTCGAGCGCAGCGCCTACGCCGACGGCACGTTCTTCGAGAAGTACATCGAGGGCCGTTGGGCACCCCGGACCGAGAAGGTGGCACAGATCTTCGCCCAGGCCGGGATCGACCTGCCCACCCCCCAGGACTGGCAGGCACTGGCCGCCGAGGTGGCCGAGCACGGGATGTACAACCAGAACCTGCAGGCCGTCCCCCCGACCGGGTCGATCAGCTACATCAACCACTCGACGAGCTCGATCCACCCGATCGTGGCCAAGGTCGAGATCCGCAAGGAGGGCAAGATCGGGCGCGTCTACTACCCGGCGCCCTACATGACCAACGACAACCTGGAGTACTACCGGGACGCCTACGAGATCGGCCCCGAGGCGATCATCGACACCTACGCCGAGGCGACCAAGCACGTGGATCAGGGCCTGTCGCTGACCCTGTTCTTCCCGGACACGGCAACCACCCGCGACATTAACAAGGCGCAGATCTACGCATGGCGCAAGGGCATCAAGACGCTGTACTACATCAGGCTGCGGCAGCTGGCCCTGGCCGGCACTGAGGTCGAGGGCTGCGTCAGCTGCGCGCTGTGACCGGGCCGGCACACGACATACCGAACGGACGACAACGATGACGAACAAGCTCACCCTGCTGCGCGGCGTCCAGGCGATCAACTGGAACCGTATCGAGGACGAGGTCGACTCTCAGGTCTGGGACCGGCTGACCAGCAACTTCTGGCTCCCGGAGAAGGTGCCGCTGTCCAACGACGTCCCCTCCTGGCGGACCCTGAAGCCGCACGAGCAGGTGATGACAACCCGGGTGTTTGCCGGCCTGACCATGCTGGACACGATCCAGGGGACCGTCGGCGCGGTGTTGCTCATCCCGGACGCGCTGACCCCGCACGAGGAGGCGGTCTACACCAACATCGCCTTCATGGAGTCGGTGCACGCCAAGAGCTACAGCTCGATCTTCTCCACGTTGATCTCCACAGCTGAGATCGACGACGCCTTCCGGTGGAGCGAGGAGAACGAGTTCCTGCAGCGCAAGGCGCAGATCATCCTCGACTTCTACTACGGCGACGACCCGCTCAAGCGCAAGGTCGCCTCGACGATGCTGGAGTCGTTCCTGTTCTACTCCGGCTTCTACGCCCCGATGTACTGGTCCAGCCGCGCCAAGCTGACCAACACCGCCGACCTGATCCGGCTCATCATCCGGGATGAGGCGGTGCACGGCTACTACATCGGCTACAAGTTCCAGCAGGGGCTCAAGCAGGTCGACCAGGCGCGGCGCGAGGAGCTCAAGGAGTACACGTTCAGCCTGCTCTACGAGCTCTACGACAACGAGGAGTCCTACACAGAGGACCTCTACGACCCGCTCGGCCTGACCGAGGACGTCAAGATGTTCCTGCGCTACAACGCGAACAAGGCGTTGATGAACCTGGGGTACGAGTCGCTCTTCCCCAAGGAGGCGATCGCCGTCTCACCGAACATCCTGGCCGCCCTGTCGCCCAACGCCGACGAGAACCACGACTTCTTCTCCGGCTCGGGCTCCTCCTACGTGATGGGCAAGGCGGTCAACACCGAGGACGAGGACTGGGACTTCTGATGAGCGGCACCGAGAGCCAGGGCGGCGCGACGGAGGGCAACATGTGGGCCGAGCGGACCGTCGTGGACCCCGGGGCAGCCGGTCGCACCGCCATCGACAGCGACCGGTTGGGGGACAAGGCACCCGCCGACAGCCGCATCAGGCTGGCCCACATCATGAGCGGCGCGGACACCAACCTCTACGGCTCCGTCCATGGTGGAGCGGTGCTCAAGCTGATCGACGACGCAGCTGCTGCCTCGGCCGCCCGCCACTGTGGCGGTCCCGCCGTGACCGCTTCGGTCGAACGCCTGAACTTCCTGGCTCCAGCCCAGGTGGGGGACTTGCTCACCGTCACCGCCATCGTGGCGGCAGTCGGTCGCACCTCGCTCGAGGTGCTCACCACCGTGGTCGCCGAGCGCTGGAACACTCCTGGTGAGGAACGTCAGATCGCCCGTGCCTTCCTCACCTTCGTGGCCGTCGACGCCACAGGCACGCCCCGGGCAGTGCCCCGCCTGGTGCTCAAGACCGAGACCGACAACGCGCTCAACAAGGAAGCTGTCAGCCATCGTCAAGGGCGCGTCAGGACACCCCGGGGGTAGCCATAGAGCAACGACCCTCGGGCCCGCCACCTCGACCCAGGTGACGGAAGCCGCATACTCGATCTCGATCACCCTTGTTGAGCCCCTCCGAGGGAGAGTCATCACTGTGGGGTCGGCCAGCGTAGGGGCGTCGCCGACCTCACGTCTTCGGCGACGTCAGGTTCGGGGATGCCGTGCCCCCCCCGCGGACCTGGCTGACGTTACCTTCGCGCGCCCCGACCCGACCGCCAACGACGCCGTCCTCGCCGAAGGCCAACGTGGCTGATCGCTGACCTGCCCGGCTGGACGGCGTTTGATGGGCTTACCGGCCCCAGACGTGCCAGCGTCCACTCGGGCGGAATGACGCCGCGAAGCGGCCGTCGAACGGACGACCGCTCATCGGCGGAGTCGCGATGTCACGCACCTGCGCGCTCCGAATTTATGTACCTCATGGGTCGTGAGGTCATGCCATGGAGCGACGGGTCACTGGGGGCGGGCGGGGGATCGAGAGACTCTCGCCCGTCATGGCGTGTCGTCGCTCCGAGTCGCGGGGCACCCGGGCGCGCCGCCGCGATGGGTGTGTATTGCCTGCCTCTCTGACCCGCGGTTATGCTCCGCTATTGGTGTCCAGAGGGCCGCCCCAGGTGGGTCAAGCCCCGCTCCGGACACATGACAGGCCGCTGAGCTGCGGCGACGCGGTGATCGTCGGGCGCCTCCGAGACGGACCCCATACCCCCGGCAGCCGCGACGGCGAGCTGCGGGAGAGCCCGGGCCGGGAAGGGCAGGTATGGGCGGCACGGATGGGTACTGAGCTCCGGCGGCAGGTGCACAACATCGGGCGACGCCGCGCCTGGACCATCTGGGTCGTGGGTCTGGCCGTCTACACGCTGGCGGTCTTCCACCGGACCTCGTTGTCCGTGGCGGGGATCATCGCCGCGGAGCGTTTCGACATCACCGCCGCCCAGCTGTCCACGTTCACGGTGCTGCAGCTGGCGGTCTACGCGGCGATGCAGATCCCGGTCGGCGTGCTCCTGGACCGCTACGGCTCGAAGCGGCTGATGCTCGTCGGCCTGACGCTGATGACCGTGGGCCAGTTCTGGTTCGCCTTCGCCGGCACCTTCGAGGCCGGGGTCGCGGCCCGCGTCATGCTGGGCTGCGGGGACGCCATGGTCTTCACCAGTCTGCTGCGGCTGATCGCCCTGTGGTTCCACGTCAAGCAGGCCCCGATGATCACGCAGCTGACCGGCATGATCGGCCAGCTCGGGGCCGTGGCCGCGGCCACCCCGCTGGCGGCGGCACTGGCCCGGTTCGGCTGGAGCTGGTCCTACGGGCTCGCCGCGGGGGCGGGCGTCGTGCTGGGCGTCGTGCTGATCCTCGTCGTCCGGGACTCTCCCTACACCGGCGAGGTGGTCGAACGCATCAAGATGCGTGCCCTCGCCAGCACCATGGCCGAGGTCTGGGGCAACCCCGGGACCCGGCTCGGGCTCTGGGTCCACTTCTCGTCGCAGTTCGGGCCCACGGTCTTCACCATGCTGTGGGGCTACCCGTTCCTCGTCGCCCAGGGTCTGGAGCCGACGCTGGCCAGCGGGTTGCTCATCCTCATGACGGTGACCGCCATGGTGGCCGGCCCCCTGGTCGGGATGCTGACGAGCCGGGTTCCCTACCACCGCTCCACCCTGGTGCTGGCCCTGGTCACGGCCATCGCCGCGATCTGGGCGGTGGTGCTGCTGTGGCCCGGCCCGGCGCCGCTGTGGCTGCTGGTCGTCATGGTGATGGTCACGGCCGTCGGCGGGCCAGGGTCGATGGTCAGCTTCGACCTCGCCCGCACGTTCCACCCTTCGGAGCGCTACGGCCGGGCCACCGGGATGATCAACATCGGTGGCTTCACCGCGTCCCTGCTGACGATCGGGCTCATCGGGCTGGTTCTGGACCACCTCGCCCCGGGCGGCCCCGCGACCTACACGCTGGGCGACTTCCGCATCGCGATGGCCGTGCAGTTCCCCTTCTGGGCGCTGGGGGCGCTGCAGCTGGTCCGCTACCGCCGCAAGGGTCTGGCGCTCATCGACCAGCACCCCGGAGCCACGCAGGCGCTGCGGTCCGGACAGGCCGTGCTGCCCGGGCTGTCCCACCCGGCGGACCCGCGACCACCCCAACGTCCGCCACGCCCGGAGGACCCTGCCGACTGACAGGCTCCGGTCGTGGACCCGACCGGAGCACGAGCGACGCGCCCCTTCGGGTCCACCTTGGACAGACCGGCCGTCGGGAGCCCTCCCGTCGCTAGGATCCTCGGGTATGACGCGCACGTCGCGGCCGGAGACCGCGGTGGCCCCGGCCTTCCTCACGGTCAACGGCCAGGGCACCCCCCTGGGCGACGTCACTCCCCACACCACCACCCTCGACTGGTTGCGCGACCGGGGACTCACCGGTGCGAAGGAGGGGTGCGCCGAGGGGGAGTGCGGTGCCTGCGCGGTCCTGCTCTCCCGGCCGGGGGCCGACGCCACCACCACCGAGTGGGTCGCGGTCAACTCCTGCCTGGTGCCCGTCGCTGCCCTGGACGGCCAGGAGGTCGTCACCGCCGAGGGGCTGGGCTCCCCGGACCGCCTCCACCCGGTGCAGCGGGAGCTGGCGGACCGCGGCGGCACCCAGTGCGGCTACTGCACCCCCGGCTTCGTCTGCGCGATGGCCGCTGAGTTCTACCGGCCCGACCGCACCACACGGGCGCCCCGGCACGAGCTCGACGACGACCACGAGCACGGCCCGAACGGCTTCGACCTCCACGCCCTCTCGGGCAACCTGTGCCGCTGCACCGGCTACCGGCCGATCCGCGACGCCGCCTACGCGCTCGGTGATCCCACGGGAACCGACCCCCTCGCCGAGCGCCGCCGACGCCCGCCGCCCGACCCGCGGCATACCCGGGTCCGGGCCGACGGCGCCGAGCTCGTGCGCCCCACGGACCTGACGGAGACGGTCCGGCTGCTCGCCGACCACCCCGACGCCGTGCTCCTGGCCGGGTCGACCGACGTCGGTGTCGACGTCAGCCTCAGGGGCTCGCGACCTGCGCTGCTCGTCGCGGTCGACCGGGTGCCCGAGCTGCGCCACCTGCAGGTGGACGACGGCAGCATCCGGATCGGCGCGGCGTTGAGCCTGACCGAGGTCGAGCGCGGGCTCGCGGGACGGGTCCCGCTGCTGGCCCAGCTTTTCCCGCTGTTCGCCTCCCGCCTCGTGCGCAACACGGCGACGCTGGGGGGCAACCTGGGCACCGCCTCGCCGATCGGCGACGCGGCGCCGGTGCTCCTTGCCCTCGAGGCCTCGATCGTGCTCGCCGGCCCCGACGGCGAGCGGGTCGTGCCGCTGGCCGACTACTTCACCGGCTACCGCAGCAGCGTCCGCCGCCCCGGCGAGCTGATCCGCGAGATCCACATCCCTGTGCCACTGGCCGGTACGGCCGCCTTCCACAAGGTCGCCAAACGCCGCGTCGACGACATCTCCAGCGTCGCGGTCGCGTACGCGCTCGACGTGACCGACGGCACCGTCGTGCGGGCGAGGATCGGGCTGGGCGGGGTGGGGGCCACCCCGCTGCGGGCCCGGCGCACCGAGTCGACGCTGGAGGGTATGCCGTGGACGCGGCGGACGGCGGCCGAGGCCGCCGCGGTGCTCGCGACCGAGGGGACGCCCCTGAGCGACCACCGGGCCAGCGCCCGCTACCGCAGCGCCATGCTCGAGCAGTCCCTGCTCAGGCTACACGCCGAGCACCCGGCCGCCGGGGAGGAGCCGTCGTGAGCTCGCTGTCGAAACGGCCCGCCGGCGCGGTCGTCGGACGGAGCCTGCGCCACGAGTCCGCGGCCCTGCACGTCACCGGACGCGCGTGCTTCACCGACGACCTGGTCCCGCGCACCAAGGACGTGCTGCACGCCTGGCCGGTCCAGGCGCCCCACGCCCACGCCCTGCTGTCCCGCCTCGACACCCGCGCCGCCCGGGACGTGCCCGGCGTGGTGCACGTGCTCACGGGCGAGGACGTGCCGGGCGTGGGGGACAGCGGCGACAGCGACGACGAGCCCTTGTTCCCCACGGAGGTGTGCTTCCACGGGCAGGCCGTGTGCTGGGTGCTCGCCGACTCCCTCGAGGCGGCGCGTCGGGGTGCCGCGGCCGTCCGGGTGGACTACGAGCCGCTCCCCGCGATCCTCACCCTCCCCGAGGCCATCGCCGCCGGCAGCTTCCAGGGGGCCCAGCCCACGCTCCGTCGCGGGGACGTCGAGGCCGGCCTGGCCCGGTCGGCGCACGTCCTCGACGGCGAGCTGGAGATGGCCGGCCAGGAGCACTTCTACCTCGAGACGCACGCCGCCCTCGCGACGGTCGAGGACGACGGCACCGTCCTGGTCCAGAGCAGCACGCAGCACCCCAGCGAGACGCAGGCGGTCGTGGCCCGGGTGCTGGGTCGGCCCCGGCACGAGGTCACCGTGCAGTGCCTGCGCATGGGCGGGGGCTTCGGGGGCAAGGAGATGCAGCCGCACGGGTATGCCGCCGTCGCCGCCCTTGGCGCGATCCGCACCGGGCGCCCGGTCCGGGTGCGGCTCACCCGGTCCCAGGACCTGACGATGACGGGCAAGCGGCACGGGTTCCACGCCCGGTGGCGGGTCGGCCTCGACGACGAGGGCCGCCTGCAGGCGCTCGAGGCGACCCTGACCTCCGACGGCGGCTGGAGCCTGGACCTGTCCCAGCCGGTGCTGACCCGGGCCCTGTGCCACGTCGACAACGCCTACTGGATCCCCGACGTGCGGGTCACCGGGCGCATCGCGCGCACCCACAAGACCTCCCAGACCGCGTTCCGGGGCTTCGGCGGGCCGCAGGGCATGCTCGTCGTCGAGGACATCCTTGGCCGGTGCGCCCCGCTGCTGGGCCTGGAGCCCCACGAGCTGCGTCGCCGCAACTTCTACCAGGACGGTCAGACCACGCCCTACGGGCAGGAGATCACCCAGGCCGGACGGCTCCACCGTGCCTGGGACCAGGTGACGCGCACGGCCGGGCTGGACCGGCGACGGGCCGAGATCGCGCAGTTCAACGCCACCCACGAGCACCGCCAGCGCGCGGTCGCGATCACCCCGGTGAAGTTCGGCATCTCCTTCAACCTCACCGCCTTCAACCAGGCAGGGGCGCTGGTTCACGTCTACGCGGACGGCTCGGTCCTGGTCAACCACGGCGGCACCGAGATGGGGCAGGGGCTGCACACCAAGATGCTGCAGGTCGCGGCCACCGCCCTGGGGGTTGCGCCGGACACCGTGCGGATCGCCCCGACGCGCACGGACAAGGTGCCCAACACCTCCGCGACGGCGGCGTCCTCCGGCTCCGACCTCAACGGGGCCGCCGTCAAGGACGCCTGCGAGCAGATCCGGGACCGGCTCGCCCAGGTCGCGGCCCAGCGGCTCGGGGTGCCGGCCGCCGACGTGCGTTTCCGCGACGGCGTGGTCTCTGGGCTCGGCACCGGCACGACCGTCCCCTGGGCCGAGGTCGTCGCCGCCGCCTACGTCGCACGCACCCACCTGTCCGCGGCCGGGTTCTACCGGACCGAAGGACTGCACTGGAGCTCGACCGTCATGCAGGGCTCCCCGTTCAAGTACTTCGCCCACGGCGTGGCCGCCACCGAGGTGGAGGTCGACGGCTTCACCGGTGCCTACCGCACCCGGCGGGTGGACATCGTCCACGACGTCGGGGACAGCCTGTCGCCGCTCGTCGACCTTGGCCAGATCGAGGGTGCCTTCGCCCAGGGCGCCGGCTGGCTGACCCTGGAGGACCTGCGCTGGGACACCGGCGACGGCGAGCACCGGGGACGGCTGGCGACGGCGTCGGCCAGCACCTACAAGCTCCCGAGCATCGCCGAGCTGCCGCCCGTGGTGCACGTCGCCCTGCTGGAGCACGCCCACGAGGAGGGAGCCGTCTACGGGTCCAAGGCGGTCGGGGAGCCACCGCTCATGCTGGCGATCTCGGTGCGGGAGGCGCTGCGGCAGGCCTGCGCCGCCTTCGGGCCCGAGGGCACCGTCGTGGAGCTGCCCAGCCCGGCCACGCCCGAGGCCGTGTTCTGGGCCCTCCAGGCTGCCCGGGCCGGCCACGGCGGGGGGATCGAGGGCGGCGACGGCCCGCCACCGCCGGAGGCCGACCCCGAGGCGCCGGAACGCCGCCCCCAGACCGAGACCCTCCTGCACCAGCTCGGGGAGGGCTGAGCCGTGCGCTGGCTCCGGGCGGCGGTCGACCTGCGGGACCGCCGGGAACCGGGGGTCCTGATCACCGTGACGGCCGTGCGCGGCCATGCGCCGCGCGAGGCCGGTGCCAAGATGGTCGTGGGAAGGACCCGGACCTGGGACACGATCGGTGGGGGGAACCTCGAGGCCGTCGCCGTCGAGCGCGCCCGGGAGATGCTCGAGGACCGCTGCGCCAGGCCGGAGACGTTCACGACGTCGCTGTCCGAGAAGGCCCCATCACCGCACGGGGTCCAGTGCTGCGGCGGCGAGGTGACCGTCCTGCTGGAGCCGCTCCCGGTCCCCCCGGCCGTGGCGATCTTCGGCATGGGGCACGTCGGGCACGAGCTCGCCCGCATCCTGGCCCGGCACGACCTGGACCTGCACCTGGTCGACACCCGACCCGGCCGGCTGGACCCCGAGCGGCTCGCCCCGCTGGCGGACGCCGACGCCCGGGTCCACCCGCACCCCGTCCCCGTCCTGCCCGAGCTCGTCCTGGGCGAGCTGCCGGCCGGCACCCAGGTGCTCGTCATGACGCACGACCACGCCGAGGACGCCGCCGTCGTGGACGCGGCCCTGCGTACCGAGGGCCTGGGCACCATCGGGCTCATCGGCTCGGCGACCAAGTGGGCCCGGCTCCGCCGTCGCCTTGTCGTCGAGGGCGGCCTCGCGGAGGAGGTCGTGGACCGCGTCGTCACGCCCGTCGGGATGCCGGGCCTCGGCGGTCGCGACCCGGCGACCATCGCGCTGGGCGTGGCCGCCGACCTGCTCCTGCGGTCCGCCGCCGGGCCGTCGACGGCGGTGGCACCGGGGGAGGGGAGAGCCACCGCAGCCGGCCCGTGACCACCCTCCGTGCCTCCAGGACCCAGGAGGCCCTGGACGTCGTCCGCGACGCACCCTCCCTGCTCGCGGGCATCGAGGCCTTCGACGCGGTCGCGCTCGCCGCCCGTCAGGACGGTGCGGCCGCCGGTCCGGTCCTGCAGCGGGCCGTCGACGACCCCGCCGACGACCTCGCCGCGATCGCGGCCGTGCACGCGGCGGCCGGCGGAGCGCGGACGGCCACGCCGCTGGTCCTGCCCCTCCTGAGCTCACCGGTGCCCTTCCTGCGCGAGCACGCCGCCTGGGCCCTCGGCTTCGGCCCGCCGCTGCCGGCGGCCGTGCCTCGTCTGACCGGGCTGGCCGCCGCCGGGGGGTTCACGGGGACCCTGGCCGCGGCGACCCTCGAGGCGTGGGACACCTCACCACGCGGGCGCCCCGACGGTCGGGGCGGGGCGGCGCCTCGTGCCGAGGGCCTGACCGTCGCCCAGCTCTTCCTGCACGCCGACATCGACGGCAGCCTGCAGAGCGCGGGGAAGGGGGACACCGGCGGGATCGCGACGCTGCTCGTGCACCTGGGCGACGCGCTCCTGGCCGACCCCCGCGTGTCCCGGGTGCTGACCCTCTCGCGCAGCCACCACGGCCAGGACCGCACCCCTGCCGACCTCCGGGCCCCCGGGCACCACTACGTCGGCGTGCCCCTGCCGGGGCCCGTCCGGCACTCCGCCGACACCTGGCACCTGCGCGACGCCGTGCGACGGGGGCTGCGCGAGGTCCTGACCGCCGCCGGGCCCGTCGACGTGCTCCACCTGCGCATGGCCGACGTCGGCTCCTGGGCCGCGGCCGAGGTCGCGGCCGAGCTGGGCATCCCGACGGTGCTCACGCTCGCCCCCGACCCCCACGCCCTCGTCGCCGCCCGCGAGGCCGCGGGCGCCCTCACCCGGGCCACGTTCGGCCCGGTCGACCACGCCGAGCACCTCGTCTTCCGGGTCCGGCTCCTGCGCGACCTGGCCGCCCGGTCCGCCCACCTCGTCGCCCTGCCCAGGCCCGACCTCGAGCGCGACCTGAGGGACCTGCTCCACCTGGACCCCGAGGCCGAGGCGCAGCGGCTCAGCGTCGTGCCCGAGGGGATCGACCTCGGCCCCCTCCGGCGCGCCGCCCGCGCGGTGACGACCACCGGGCGCGACGTCATACCCCCCGCCTCCCGGGAGGACCTCGCGGAGCTGGACGCGGTCCTGTGCGCCCTGCCACCCGCACGGCGCGGCCTGCCCCTGCTCGTCTCCGTCGGACGGCTGCACCGGGTCAAGGGGATGGCGACCCTCGTCGAGGCGTGGGCCCGAGACCCCCGGTGCGCGCGGCGCTGCAACCTGCTGCTGGTGGGCGGTGACCTGGCGGACCCGACCGACGACGAGGAGGAGCAGCTCTCCCTCGTCGCCGAGACCGTCCCCCCGGGCGAGGAGGCCGGCCGGGGCCTGCTGCTCGCCGGACACCGTCCCAACGAGACCGTGGCGACCTGGCTGGCCGCGGTCCGGCACGGCCGCCCGGGGCTCGCCGCCGCAGGCGGGGTGTACGTGTCGGCCAGCCTCAAGGAGGAGTTCGGCATCGCCATCCTCGAGGCGATGGCGTCCGGCCTCGTGGTGGTCGCTCCTCGGGTGGGCGGACCGGCCACCTACGTCGAGCACGGGGTCACCGGCCTGCTCGTCGACACCACCTCCCAGGACGCCCTGGCCGAGGCCGTGGTCACCGCCCTGGACCTGGCCGTCGCGCCCGGGGCGGCGGCTCGGGCCGAGCACGCGCGCACGATGGTGGCCGAGCGGTTCGGGATCGGCACGATGGCCGCGTCGCTGGCCGGCATCTACGACCGTGTCCACCGGGAGGCCCCGTCGTGACGCTGCTCGTCATCAGTCCCGACTACGCCTCCCACCTGCTGCCGCTCGCGACCCTGGCGACCGCGTGGGCCGATGCGGGCGAACAGGTCGTCGTGGCCACCGGTCCGAGCACGGAGGGGATCGTGCGGCGGTTCGGCTTCGAGCGCGCCCACCTGCAGCTCGGCCGCGGGTCCAACCCGGGCGTGATCCGGGCGGAGGACCAGCCCCCGGGCGAGGACGACGCGCTGCGCGGCTTCTTCGAGGCGACCCGACGGGGAGCCGTGCAGACCCTGGCCTTCCAGGCCGACGCGCGCGGGGACGACCTGCTCTGGGAGCCGCTCGCCGTCGCCCGCGAGGTGCAGCGCGTGGTCGACCGGGTGCGGCCCGACGAGGTGATCGTCGACCACCTCGCGTTCAGCGCACGCCTGGCGCTCATGGCCTCCGGCGTCCGGCACGGGGACGTGGTCCTCGGGCACCCGACGGCGTTGACGGTCGGGGACGAGGTGTACGGCTTCCCGCCGGCCTGGCCGCAGGTGCTGCAGCCGGACCCGGAGGCGCTGCTCGACCTGCGGCGACGTTGCGAGCGGGTGCGCGACGGGTTCACCGAGCGGTGGAACGCGGCCCTGGCGCAGCTCGACCCCGCAGCCCCGGCGAGCGACGACGCGTTCGCCGAGTCCGGGGACGTGCTGCTGCTGAACTACCCCGCTGAGCTGCACCCGCCGGCCCGCACGGCACTGCTCGGGGAGCACGCCTTCCTCGGCTCGGCGGTCCGCGCCGAGCGGCCCGACGACGAGGTGGCCGCCTGGCTCGCGCGGACGGGGCCTCCCGTGGTCTACGTGAGCCTGGGCAGCTTCCTCTCGGTGCGCTCCGACGTGCTCGCCCGTGTCGCCGAGGCGCTGCGAGGTCTGGACGTGCGCGTGGCCCTGGCCAGCGGGTCGACGAGCAGGTCGGACCTCGGACCGGTGCCCGGGTCGTGGCTGGTCCGCGCCGAGCTGCCGCAGGTCAGCCTGCTCGGGCACGCCGCGCTGGCCGTGACGCACGGGGGGAACAACAGCGTCACCGAGGCGCTGACCGCGGGGGTCCCGCTCCTGCTGCTGCCGATGTCCACGGACCAGTTCTCCGGCGCGGCCGCCCTCGAGGACGCCGGGCTGGGCGCGGCGTTGGACCCCAACGCCGCGACGCCGGAGCAGATCCGCTCCGCAGCGGTCCGGCTGCTGGACCTGCCGTCCGACGCGGCGGGTCGGCTCGCGCGGCTGGCCGGGGAGCTGACCGCCGAGCCGGGCCCGGGGAGGGCCCGCGCCACGCTCCTGGCCGACCCGTGAGGCGCGCCACGGGAGCGGGTCTCACCGGTGGCGGTTCCAGGCCTCGACCACCGGGTCCTCGTGGTGATGGCCCAGGATCCCGACCGCGCCCACCTCGAACGTCAGGTGCGCACCGAACCGGGGTGCCTGCCGCAGGTAGACGGCGGTGAGCACCCGCAGGGCGTGCCCGTGCCCCACGAGGCAGACGTCGCCCTCGAAGAGCAGCGGCCAGATCCGGTCCAGGACGCGGCTGGCCCGGGCGGAGACCTCCTCGACCGTCTCGCCCGGGGTCTCACCGGGGACGACGCCGTGCTCGAAGACGGTCCAGTGGTAGTCGAGCTCCGCGCGGATGTCGGGGGTGGAGCGGCCCTCGTAAGCGCCGTAGTCCCACTCGACGAGGTCCTCGTCCAGCTCGTCGACCGTCAGGCCCGCGAGCTCGGCCGTCGTCCGCGCCCGCCGGAGCGGGGAGGAGCGCACGTGCACGAAGCTCCTCCCGCCCAGGAGGTCGGCGAGGCCGCGGGCCGCCTCCTCGCCCTCGGGCAGGAGCTCGAGGTCGGTCAGGCCGGTGTGCTGGCCGGTGCGTGACCACTCCGTCTCGCCGTGGCGGACCAGCACGAGCCGGCCGGAGGGGATGGCCGGTCCGGCCATGGTGGGCTCGGTCGGCGGTCCGGGGGAGTGGTCCTCGGTCATCGGCGCACCCTACGCCGCCGTCGCAGTGGTAGGTTGACGATAGATGGCGATATGTCGTTCATCCTCCAGGAGGCTCCCATGACCCGGCACCACCCTCTCGACGAGACCGGCTGGGGCCAGCACGGACTCCCGTCCCTCCTCTCGATGGCCCAGCAGTTCCAGGGGCTGGCCGGCCAGTCGGCGCAGCGAGCCCGTCGCGGCGACGTGCGCACGGCCGTCCTGCGGCTCCTGGCGGAGGAGCCGATGCACGGCTACCAGATCATCGGCGAGCTGGCGGAGCGCAGCGGCGGCGCCTGGACCCCCTCGGCGGGTTCGGTCTACCCGACGCTGCAGCTGCTGGCCGACGAGGGCCTGGTCGTCGCCGAGCCGGTCGGGGGCAAGAAGGTCCACCGGCTCACCGAGGCGGGCACCGACGCGGCCGCCCAGCTGGCCGCCGGCCGGGCCCCGTGGGACGAGGCGGCCGACACCGTCGCGGACGGCACCGGCTACCGTCAGGCCGTGGGCCGGTTGATGCAGGCGGTGCTCCAGGTCGGCAGGACCGGTTCGCCGCACCAGGTCTCCGCGGCCGTGGACGTGCTCAAGGACGCCCGCAAACGGCTCTACGCCATCCTCGCCGAGGACTGAACCTGGGCACCCCGACCCGCCCGCGACCGCGTCCGGAGGACCGATGACGAGCTCGGACCTGCGCGCCCGCTACCGGCGGATCGTGCTGTTCTTCGCGCGGGTCACGGCCGGGTTCATCTGGTGGGAGCTCGTGCTGCCGCGCCTGGGGCTGCGACGCCTGGCGGTGCGCACGCGGACGGAGCGGGGCCGCCGCGCCGCCGTCCGCTTCCGTGCCCTCGCGGTGTCGATGGGCGGGCTGATGATCAAGGTCGGCCAGTTCCTCTCGGCCCGGCTCGACGTCCTGCCCCCCGAGATCACCCAGGAGCTGTCCGGCCTCCAGGACGAGGTGCCGCCCGTCGCGTTCGACGCCGTCCGCGAGGTGGCCGAGTCCGAGCTCGCCGTCCCGCTGGCCCAGCACTTCGCCCACTTCGACCAGACCCCCCTGGCGGCGGCCTCCCTCGGTCAGGTCCACCGCGCCCGGCTGCACCCCGCCGACGCCGCCGAGCAGGGTTTCGCCGACGTCGTCGTCAAGGTCCAGCGGCCGCACATCCAGCAGGTCGTGGAGGTCGACCTCGCGGCGCTGCGGCGGGTCGGGGGCTGGATGCAGCGCTACCGGCCCATCCGGGAGCGGGCCGACGTGCCGGCCCTGCTGGAGGAGTTCGCGACCACCACGCTGCAGGAGGTCGACTACCTGGCCGAGGGGGCCAGCGCCGAGACCTTCGCCGCCAACTTCGCCGAGGACCCGCGCGTCTCCATACCCTCCGTCGTGTGGGAGCTCAGCGGCCGCCGCGTGCTCACCCTGCAGGACGTCTCGGCGATCAAGCTGGGGGACCACGAGGCCATCACCGCGGCCGGCATCGACCGCGCGGAGGTCGCGCAGGTGCTGGCGGACACCTACCTGCAGCAGATCTTCACCGACGGGTTCTTCCACGCCGACCCGCACCCGGGGAACCTTTTCGTCACTCCGCGCCCGGACGCCGGACCCGGCGAGCCCGGCTGGACGCTGACCTTCATCGACTTCGGCATGGTGGGGCACGTGCCCGAGGAGCTGCGCGGCGGACTGCGGGACCTGGTCGTCGCGGCGGGGCTGCGGGACGGCGGCCGCTTGGTCGCGGGTCTGCGCCGACTGGACCTGCTCCTGCCCGACGCCGACCTGGCGGCGATCGAGGTGGCCGCCGGCCAGGTGTTCGAGCGCTTCGGGGGGCTGCGGATGGACGAGCTGCAGCAGATCAGTCCCGAGGAGATGGTCCGCTTCGGGATGCAGTTCCGCGAGCTGCTGCTGGCGCTGCCGTTCCAGGTCCCCGAGAACCTGCTGCTGCTGGGCCGGTCGGTGGGCATCCTGTCGGGCATCTGCACGGGCTTGGACCCCGAGTTCGACGTCTGGGGGACCATCACGCCCTACGCCACGCAGCTCCTGGAGGACGAGCGGGAGGGCCTGTCGCAGACCGTGGTCACCGAGGCCCTCGCCCTCGGCCGGCTCCTGCTCGTCCTGCCCCGGCGGGCCGACCGCGTCCTGACGATGGCCGAGCGGGGGGAGCTGGAGGTCAGGACGCCCACCCTCACCAGGCAGGTGCGCCGGCTCGAGCGGACCGTCGCCCGCACCAACGGGGTGCTCGTGTTCGCGGCGCTGCTCGTGGCAGGGGCGGTGCTCACCGGGTCCGACCCGGGGACGGGTCGGCTGCTCATGGGGGTGTCCGTGCTGCCGCTGGCCTGGGTCGGGCTGAGCGCCCTTCGGCGGGACCGCTGAGCCTCAGCGGAGCGAGCCCCGGGCGTCCCTCTCGGCGGCGCGGTGGGCGGTGCGGCGCCCGGCCAGCTCGGCGGCCATCTCGGGATCGTCCTGCACCAGGTAGACCAGGCCGCAGTCCTGCGGACCGGTCGCGCCGGGGAAGCAGAGCGTGCACGGCTCGCCCACGCGGATGGGGCAGCGGGGGACGGGACGGCGGCGGGCGGAGGTGCTCACGTCAGGTCAACGCCACGGTGCACGGACTTCATCCCGGGGGCGCGCCGGGGTGGCTCGGCGTCACGCCTCCAGCTGGAGGGTCGTGATGCAGGTGGGGCTGCCCTCGGTTGTGGCGAAGGGCACGGTGCCGGTGGCCCCGTCGTGCTCGACCTCGAGCGTGCCGACCAGGTCCCGCGGCACCCAGAACCCGACGAAGCCGTTGGCATAGGTGGTCGTCGTCTCGTCGACCACGACCGTCCCGTCGTCGGCGACGATGCGGACGGTGACCTCCTCGCCGGCCAGCTCGCCCTGGCAGGTGGCCAGCGAGTGGTAGAAGCACTGGTGGGTCTGCTCCCGGAACGGTGCGACCGAGACGTAGAACTCGTCCTCCGGCAGGGGCATCGCCACCTCCTGCTGGCCGTCGCCGAGGAGCAGGACGTCCTCACGGACGGAGGCGGTCAGCGGGAGAGGTCGGGCCTGGCTGCTGGCGTCGAGCTCGTCGACGACGGTGCGCCCGTCCACGCCCGCCAGCCCTACCTGCTCGAGGATGGCGTCGGCCGATGCCTGGTCCGTCCCCTGGGTGGACGAGGCCGCGGGTGCCGGGCCAGGGTCGGTGGTGGAGCATCCGGCGAGGACCGTCGCAGCGGCCAGGCCGAGGGGGACGAGGGGGCGGAGGATGCGCATCAGGGTCTCCCGAGAAGTGGTGCCCGGGTGCTTCCGCCGGGCCTGGGACGATATTACTATGATTGGTCGGAGAGTGTTCGGGTTCAGCGTATGTCGTGCGTCACGCCACGGCGGACGTGCGCCTCAGTCCTGTCCTCCCAGCGCGAGCAGCGCGTCGACGTCGAGGAGGGTGACGCGCCGGCCGGGTCCCAGGGAGATCACCCCCGAGTCGCTGAGGCGACGCAGCTGGCGGCTCAGGGACTCGGGGGTGGTGTCCAGCAGCGAGGCGACGTCCTTCTTCGCCAGGGGCAGCTCCACCTCGAGCCGGTCGTCCGCGCGGCGCGCCGGCAGGGAGAGCAGGTGGTCCGCCAGCCGGGCGGAGACGTCGGAGGAGATCGCCGCGCCGAGACGCTCCTCGGTGCGGCTCAGGCGACGGCTGAGCGTCTGCAGCATGCGCAGCCCGATGCTGGGATGACGCCCGACGAGCTCGTGCAGCTCCTGGTGTCGGAAGACGCACAGACTCGTCGCCTCGACGGCGCTCGCCGTGTGATCGGGACGCCCGCCGTCGAGGAAGGCCGCCTCGCCGACGAAGTCGCCCGGACCCAGCACGCGGACGATCTGCTCGTGGCCGTCGGCGGTGACGCGGGAGATCTTGACGCGCCCTGTGTGCACCACCATGAGCTGGGAGACGTCCTGCCCGGCCGTGTAGACGATCTCGTCCCGTCCGAGCCTGGTCGGTCGGGCGACGGTGGCGACCTGCTCCTGCTCGGCCCGGGTCAGTCCCTGGAAGAGCGGGACGCGTGCGACGCACAGGTCGTCCTGGTGGACAGGCAGCTGCCGCCGTCCGGCGGGCACCCCCACGCCGGTGCCGGGTGCGGACGACATGGCCACCACCTCCTCCGGGGCCAGTATGCCTGCGGGCCCCGTCACCCCCACCCTCGACGTCCCGACGTCCCGAGGTGCCGCTGCCCGAGGTCCGGTCCACACTGGGAGAACCCGACCCGAGGAGGATCCATGAGCGGAGATCTCGAGCACCAGCGGCGTGAGGCCCGGGAGGAGCTGTCCAGCCAGGGTGCCGGCATGGGCCTGGACGACGAGCCCACCACCTTCGAACCCGAGGAGGATCCCGAGGCCGTCGAGGACGACGACCCGAGCCGCGTCCTGCCCGACGAGGAACGGCCGGTCGGCGACGCCGAGTCCGAGGAGGAGCGGCTGCTGCCGGACGAGGAGCGGCGGGTGCCCGACCTCGCCCCGGAGGTGGACGCGCCCGACTGAGGGCGCGACCGCATACCTGGCGGGGTTCCTAGGCGTCCGTGTCCACCACGGCTCCGAGGGACCCCGCCAGCGCGACGGCCCCCACGACGTCCAGGCGCACCCCGCGGACGCCGGCGTCCTCCAGGTCGGCGGCCGAGAGACGGCAGCCGCGAAGGTCGGCGCCCTCGAGCCGGGCGCGGCGCAGGTCGGCTCCGGTGAGGTCGGCCCCACGAAGGTCCACGTCGCGCAGGTCTGCTCCCGAGAGGTCGGCCTCCACGAGACGGAGTCCGGACAGCGTCTGCTCCCGCAGGTCCGCGTCCACCAGCGACACGCCCCACCACGAACCCCCACGGACCGTGACCGGCTTCCACGAGCAGGCGACGAACACGCCGCCGTCCCAGCGGCAGCCGTCGAGGGTGGCGTCGAAGAAGGAGCAGGCGGTGAACGTGCACGCCGCGAACGACGACTGCTCGACCGTCGCGGCGTTGAAGCGGACCCGTTCGAACGTGCACTCCTGGAAACGGCAGCTCCGGACGAGAGCCTCGGTGAGGTCCACGTCCACGAAGGTGCATCCCTGCCAGGAGCGGTCCGCGAGCTCGGTGCCGTACCAGTCCTCGTCGACCACCCGGGAGCCGACCTCTGCTGCGGGGGTGTGGCCGGCGGGGTCCATCGGTCCATCCTGCACCGGAGGAGCGAGGCGTGCGGACCGAGGGGCTGCGAGTGCGGTGCGGGCCGTCAGGGACACTGGGCCGATGAGCCCGACGACAGGACTGCTGCTGGCGGCGGGGGAGGGGCGACGCTACGGGATGCCCAAGGCGCTGGTCGCCGACTCCGAGGGACCGTGGGTCCACCGTGCCGCCCGGGCCCTGCTCGACGGCGGGTGCCAGGACGTGCTCGTCGTCACGGGGGCCCGCGCGGAAGAGGTCGAGCAGCTGCTCGGGCAGATGCCGGAGTGGGGGACCGGGCAGGTCGCGGCGGTGCGGTGCGGGACCTGGGCGCGTGGGATGGGCGCCTCCCTGCGATCGGGGCTCACCTCGCTCGCGACCCGTGGGCGGACGGTGCCCCGCCGCGCGGTGGTCCACCTCGTCGACCTCCCGGACGTGGGTGCCCCCGTCGTGGAGCGCCTGCTGCGCGAGGCCGACGCCCATGGCGAGCAGACGGGGCAGGTGGCCCGGGCCGCCTACGAGGGCCGGCCGGGGCATCCGGTGGTGCTCGGCCAGCGTCACTGGGAGGGGGTCCTGGGCGGAGCTGCCGGGGACGCCGGGGCGCGGAGCTACCTCAGACGCGTCGAGCCGTTGCTCGTGGAGTGCGGCGACCTGGCGACGGGGGAGGACGTGGACGAACCGAGATCAGGAACGGCCGCCCTCACGTAGATCTCGTACGCGTGTTCGAGGGTGTGTCGGTGGGGTCTTCTAGTGTGTTGGGTACGAGGTGGAGCCGGGGAAGGGGTTCTGCCGTTGGACCACCGGAGGGGGTGGGGGACGTGGACGCAGGACCGGAGGGGACCGGCACCGGGCCGGGGGAGCCGGGGCTGGCCGAGGCGGTGCGGTCCCTGACCCGGGCGTTGGCGGGGGCGCGGGTGTCGGGGATCGACGATGCGGGGCTGCTGGATCTGGTGGAGGGGCTGGAGCTGCTGGTCCGGGCAGCCGGCGCGGCCAGCGCCCGGGCGCAGGTCACCTTCGGCGCCTCCCAGGTCGCCGCCCAGGCCCGGGAGGGGGTCCCGGCCTCCCGGCGGGGCCGGGCGGTGGCCGACGACCTGGCCACCGCGCGGCGCACCTCGCCGTACTGGGCCGGGCGGGAGCTGACCGCAGCGAGGGCCCTGGTCACCGAGATGCCGGCCACGTTCGCCGCGCTGGCGGCCGGGACGATCAGCCCGGCCCAGGCCCGCCTGGTCACCGAGGCCACCACCTGCCTGGACCCCGGCGACCGGGCGCAGGTCGACTCGCGGCTGGCCGGGTCGCTGGAGGGGGCTTCTACCAAGCAGATCGTGGCCGCGGCCCGGGCGTTGGCCTACGAGGTCGACCCGGCCGGGTTCGTGGGCCGTGCCCGTGCGGCGGCGGCCGAGCGGGGCGTGTCCGTGCGCCCGGCCCCGGACGTGATGGGCCTGCTCAGCGCCCGGCTGCCCGCGCCGCAGGCGATCGCGACCCACCAGGTGCTGCGCGCCCACGCCGAGGGCGCCCGCGCCGCCGGTGACCCGCGCACCCTGAACCAGCTGATGGCCGACGAGCTGGTCGCCCGGGTCACCGGCCGCAGCGTCGTGGACGGCATCGACGTCGAGGTCGGCCTGGTCCTCACCGACGCGACCCTGCTCGCCGGCGACCCGGCCGCGGCCGACCTGACCGGGTACGGGCCCCTGCCCGCCGACCTGGCCCGCGACCTGCTCACCCCCACCGACCCCCAGGACGACCCCCACGTCGACGACGAGGCCGGCGCCGGCCCCCAGGACGGCCCCGGCGAGGAGCAGAGGAGCACCGGGACGGCTCCCGTGCCGTGCCCGGCCGGAGGCCGGTGCACCGACGCAGCCTGCACCGCCGTCCACGGCGGCACACCCCCCGGACCACCCCTCCCGACCCCGCCGGCCGGTACGGCCAGCTCGACCCCGCCCACCGGCACCGCCGGCCCCGGGGAACGGTCCGTCCCGGACCCGGACCCGGGCCTGGCCCGGGCGGCCCAGGTCTGGCTGCGCCGGCTCTACACCGACCCGGTCACCGGCACCCTGACCGTGCGCGACCCCCGCCGGCGGGCCTTCACCGGCAACCTGCGCGCCACCCTCATCGCCCGCGGCCGCTACTGCGCCACCCCCTGGTGCGGAGCCCCGATCCGCCACCTGGACCACATCACCCGCTACCGCCACGGCGGCACCACCACCACCGACAACGCCCGCGGCCTGTGCGCCCGCTGCAACCTGGCCCGCGAGCACCCCCGCCACGCCGACCCACCACCACAGTCCTACCAGGACCCACCACCGCTCCTGGACACCTTCCACGGCCGACCACCCACCACCGCACCACCACCCCCCCACCCACCCCACCGACAACAGCGACCACGACCAGGATGACCCCCTCCCACGCAGCGCCTGACCGGGCACCGGCAGGCACCCACCAGGACCTCGCGCACCTGAGGCCCCGAAGACCCGGCGCGCGGTCGGGCCACGAGGACCCCACCCGGGTGGACGCTGCCGCGTCGCGTCGGTCATGCTCGCCTCATGCAGCAGTCCGACGTCATGGCCGATCCGCAGGTGCTCGCCGAGGGGTTGGCCACGACCGGGTACCTCAGCGACGAGGGCCTGGCGACGATCACCTGGCTGGCGCACACCCTCCAACGGCCGCTGCTCCTGGAGGGGGAGCCCGGGACCGGCAAGACCGCCCTCGCCGAGGCGTTGGCCCAGCTGCGGGGGATCCCCCTCGTGCGGCTGCAGTGCTACGAGGGGATCGAGGCCAGCCAGGCGCTCTACGACTGGGACTTCCCACGTCAGATCCTGCACCTGAGGGTGGTCGAGGCGGCGGCGATGGCCGACCCCGACCGGAAGGTCGGCGACGTGGCGGAGCTGGAGCACGAGCTCTTCGACGAGCGGTTCCTCCAGTCGCGGCCGGTCCTGCGTGCGCTGCAGGAAGCGCCGTGCGTGCTCCTCGTCGACGAGATCGACCGGGCGGACGACGAGTTCGAGGCCTTCCTCCTGGAGGTGCTCTCGTCGTGGTCGGTGTCCATCCCCGAGCTGGGGACCATCCGGGCGACGGAGCCACCGCTGGTCGTGCTCACCTCCAACCGCACGCGCGAGCTGCACGACGCGCTGAAGCGTCGCTGCCTCTACCACTGGATCGAGCATCCTGGCATGGACCGCGAGCTGGCCATCGTGCGCACCCGGCTGCCCGAGGTGGACGAGCGGCTCGCGGCCGAGGTGGTCGGGGTCGTCCAGCGACTCCGGGCCGAGGCCGACCTCGTCAAGCCGCCGGGGGTGGCCGAGACCCTCGACTGGGCGCGCGCGCTGCACGCCCTGGGCGCCAGCACGCTCGACCCGCAGGTGGCTGCCGCGACGCTGGGCGCGGCGGTCAAGTACCGCGAGGACGCCGACCGGATCCGCGCCTCGCTGGACCGGATGCTGGCCGGATGACCGACACCGGGTGGGACATGGGCCAGGTGCTGCTCGGTTTCGCCCGGGCGTGCCGTGGAGCGGGCCTGCCCGTGACCGCCGACCGTGAGCGCACCTTTCTCCAGGCCTGCGCCGCCGTCGGCCTCGGCCGGCGGGATGCCGTCTACTGGGCCGGCCGCGGGACGCTCACGGCCTCCAACGCGGACGTGGAGCCCTACGACCGCGTCTTCAACGCCTGGTTCGCCGGCCGCCCCCTGCGGTCGATCAGCCGGCAGGAGACGCCGTCCGTCACGACGGTGCAGGCTCCGCTGGACGAGTCCGGGCTTGGAGGCGTGGACGGGCAGGAGCAGCCCGTCCTGCGGGTGGCTGCCTCCCCCGAGGAGGTCCTACGGCACCGCGACGTCGCCGGGCTCTCGCCGACCGACCGGGCCGCCCTGCGCCGACGGTTCGCCCGGCTCCGGCCACGGTCGCCCCAGCGGCGGGGACGACGGCATACCCCCCACCACCACGGAGGGGTCGACGGCCGGGCGACGGTCCGCGCCCAGCTGCGCAACCTGGGCGAGCCGGTGCGGGTCCGGCACCGGCGGCGCCGACCACGCCCCCGGCCGGTCGTGGTGCTGGTGGACGTCTCCGGGTCGATGGCCCCCTACGCGGACAGCCTGCTGCGGCTGGCCCACGTCATGGTGCAGGCGGCCCCCCGCACCACCGAGGTCTTCACCCTCGGCACCCGGCTGACCCACGTCACCCGGGCGCTGCGCGAGCGGGACCCGGACCGCGCGCTGCTGGCGGCCGGGGAGACCGTGCCCGACTGGTCCGGCGGTACCCGCCTGGGCGAGACCCTCGACGCCTTCGTCCGCCGGTGGGGCCGGCGTGGGACGGCCCGCGGCGCCGTGGTGGTCATCGTCAGCGACGGCTGGGAGCGGCAGGACCCGGCCCGGCTCGGCGAGGCGGTGCGCCAGCTGCAGGCGCTGGCCCACCGGGTCGTCTGGGTCAACCCCCACCGCGGCAAGGAGGGCTACGCCCCGGTCCAGTCGGGGATCCGTGCGGTGCTGCCGCACGTCGACGACTTCGTCTCCGGCCACACGCTGGCGACGTTCGAGGAGCTGCTGGAGGTGGTCGCCCGTGCGTGAGGTCCTGGACCGGCTGCTGGGATGGTGGCAGGAGGGTCACCAGGTGGCCCTCGCCACCGTCGTCGGCACGTGGAAGTCGGCCCCGCGCCAACCGGGTGCCGCGATGCTCGTCGGAGTCGACGGTGAGGCCGTCGGGTCCGTCTCCGGGGGATGCGTCGAGGGAGCGGTCTACGAGCTGGGCCAGCAGGTCATCGCCTCCGGCACCCCCGTCCTGCAGCGGTACGGCGTGTCCGACGACGAGGCGATGGGCGTCGGCCTGACGTGCGGCGGCATCCTCGACGTCTTCGTCGAGCGGGTCGGCCGCGAGGACTTCCCGGAGCTGGCCGAGGTCGCCGCGGACATCGCGGCGGAGGTCCCCGTGGCCGTGGCCACGGTCGTGGAGCACCCGGACCCCGGCCTGCTGGGCCGGCACCTGGTCGTCCGCCCGGAGGGGGCGGAGTCCTCCGGCACCCTCGGCTCCGCACGGGCCGACGCCGCCGTCCTCGACGACGCCCGCGGCATGCTCGCCCAGGGGCGCACCGCCACCCTCGGCTACGGGCCGGACGGGCAGCGGCGGGGTGAGGGTATGCGGGTCTTCGTCAGCTCCTACGCGCCCCGGCCGCGGATGCTCGTCTTCGGCGCGATCGACTTCGCGGCCGCCGTCGCCCGGGTGGGGACCTTCCTGGGCTACCGGGTGACGGTCTGCGACGCCCGTCCGGTCTTCGCCACGGCCAGCCGGTTCCCCGAGGCCGACGAGGTCGTGGTCTCCTGGCCCCACCGGTACGTGGAGGAGCAGGTCGCCCAGGCCGCGCTCGACCCCCGGACGGTGGCCTGCGTGCTGACCCACGACCCGAAGTTCGACGTGCCCCTGCTGGAGGCCCTGCTCGGGCCCGACGCCCCCGAGCTGGCCTACGTCGGCGCGATGGGGTCCCGCCGCACCCACGAGGACCGGCTGGCCCGCCTGCGCGAGTCCGGTCTCACCGAGGACCAGCTGGCGCGCCTGCGCAGCCCGGTCGGCCTCGACCTGGGCGCACGCACCCCCGAGGAGACGGCCGTCTCGATCGCGGCGGAGATCATCGCGACCCGGTGGGGCGGGGGCGGCGAGCCGCTCTCGACGACGACGGGCCCGATCCACACCGGCCACGAAGGTCCCGAAGGTAAAGACTAGGTAAGGGTTTCCGGCTATTTGACCGAAAGGTGCCCGGAATCGCCCCACGGACCTCCCTCGGAGGCTATGGTCCCGGGTCATTGCACCTTTTGATGTCGACGAGGACGGGTTGTCCTCGACCACGTGAGGACGGGGCGGTTCCTACCATGGTGACCATCGATCAGCAGGCCGGGCAGCGAGGACGCAACGAGCTGGCCATCTCGAAGGGATGGGTGCAGGGGGTCGCCCTGGTCTTCATCTTCGGCTTCTTCGTGATGGGGGTGCTGGCCTACCGGACCTACACCGCCTCCATGCCGCTGCCCCAGGAGGTGGTCAGCCAGGAGGGCGAGGTCGTCTTCACCGGCGAGGAGATCACCAACGGCCAGAACATCTTCCTGACCCGCGGTCTGCAGCAGTACGGCTCGATCGTCGGCCACGGTGCCTATCTCGGCCCGGACTACACCGCCGAGTACCTTCGGCTCAGCAGCGAGCACATCCTCGAGCGGCTCGAGCAGGCGGGTGTGCAGGACCCGCAGGCCGCCACGGCCGAGATGCAACGGACCAACCGGTACGACGAGGACAGCGGCGTCCTCGTCCTCACCCCCGAGCAGGTCTCCGCCTTCGACGCGATCACCGAGCACTACGCCGACTTCTTCGGCGACCCGACGACCCGGCACGGGCTGGTCCCGGACAAGATCACCGACCCCGAGCACATCCACGACCTCACCGCGTTCTACGCGTGGACGGCCTGGGCGAGCGCCGCCGAACGACCAGGGCTGGACTACTCCTACACCAACAACTGGCCGCCCGAGCCCCGCGTGAACAACCAACCCACCGCCGACATCCTCGTCTGGTCGGGCATCTCCCTGGTCGCGCTGCTGGCCGGCCTGGGCATCCTGTTCGCCGTCTACGGCCGGTGGAGCGCCAAGCTGGGCTGGAAGGGCAACGACACCACCAGCCTGCGCTTCCTGCAGCCCGGGGAGGTGGGGATCACCAAGGCGCAGAAGTCCACGGCGTGGTTCTTCCTGGTGGTGTCCATCCTGTTCCTCATCCAGGCCACCGTCGGCGCCTCCGTCGAGCACTACCGCGTCGAGCTCGAAGGCTTCTTCGGCTTCGACCTGGCCCAGATCTTCCCGTTCAACCTCGCCCGGACCTGGCACGTGCAGCTGTCCCTGCTGTGGACGGCCGCGGCCTTCCTGGCCGCGGCGATCTTCCTCGCCCCGATCATCTCGGGCCGCGAGCCCAAGGGCCAGCACTACCTGTCCTACGGGCTGCTGGGCGCCCTGGCGCTCGTGGTGGTGGGGATGTTCGGCGGCACCGCCATCAGCATCTACGGCCCCCGCTGGGCGGAGGGGTCGATCTTCTTCTCCCAGCAGTGGGAGTACCTGGACCTGCCCAGGTTCTTCCAGATCCTCCTGGTGATCGGGCTGTTCCTGTGGTTCCTCATCATCGTGCGGGCGATCCGGTCCCGGCTGCGGACCGAGTCCAAGTTCAACATGCCCTGGCTGTTCGCCTACGCGGCGCTGGCGATCCCCGCCTTCTACGCCGTGGGCCTGCTGGCGATGAACACGGTGCACCTGACCGTCGCCGAGTTCTGGCGCTTCTGGGTGGTGCACCTGTGGGTGGAGGACTTCCTGGAGCTGTTCACCACCGTGATGGTCGCCTACCTGTTCGTCATGCTCGGCGTGGTGCGCCGCAAGATCGCGATCCAGATCATCTTCCTGGACGTGATCCTCTACTCGGCCGGCGGCGTCATCGGCACCATGCACCACCTGTACTTCTCCGGCACCCCGGTCGAGCACATGGCCCTCGGTGCGGTCTTCTCGGCCCTGGAGGTCATCCCGCTCACCTTCCTGACCATCGAGGCCTGGACGTTCCTGCAGCTCGGCGCCCGGCAGGAGTCGCGCTCCAGCGCGCCCTTCCCCCACCGGTGGGCGGTCATGTTCCTGGTCGCCGTGGGCTTCTGGAACTTCCTGGGCGCCGGCGTCTTCGGCTTCCTCGTGAACCTGCCGATCGTGTCCTACTACCAGATCGGCACGGCCCTGACCGCCAACCATGCGCACGGCGCCATGATGGGCGTCTACGGGATGATGGCCGTCGGGCTGGCGCTGTTCGCGCTGCGCTACATCATCCCTCCGCAGCGCTGGCCCGACCGGCTGGCCCGGTTGTCGTTCTGGTCGCTGAACATCGGTCTGGCCTGGATGATGTTCGCCACCCTCCTGCCGCTGGGCACCATGCAGCTGTGGGCCTCGGTCAACCAGGGCTACTACGAGGCCCGCACCCTGGCCTACATCACCCAGCCCGGCAACGTGGCCCTGGAGTGGATGCGGATGCCCGGCGACGTGATCTTCCTCCTCGGTGGCATCCTGCCGTTCATCTGGATCACCTGGCTCGGCGTCCGGCACGGCGTGCGGGCCACGGTCACCCGGATGGAGCCGGAGACCCTCTTCGTCGTGGAGAGCGCCGAGGCGCACGAGGACCGCACGGGGCGGAGCGGGGCGGTGGTCGCCAGCCCGGTCGCCCCCTCGGCCGCCGGCGACGACGCGACGTCGGTGCCCCCGAGCCGGTATGCCTCGGACCGGCGCCGTGACGAGGGGCCGGGGAGGCCGTCGTGACCGCGGTCGAGCTGCCCGGGTGGCTGGGCGCCGGGTATGCCGTCGTGCTGCTGCTCGTCGCCTACGGGATCGACCTGCTCGCCCGGCGGGTGCACACCGCCAACGACGAGCACCAGACGCGCGGGTTCACCTACCACGAGGACCACGACGCGTGGCTGTGCCCCGAGGACCAGTGGCTGTGGCCGCAGTCCTTCGACCCGGAGAACCGGGTCATGCGCTACCGCGGCAGTCCCAGCGTCTGCAACTCCTGCCCCGTGAAGGACAGCTGCACGACCACGGACGACGGCCGGGAGCTGGGGCGGGCGGTCGACGCCTGGCCATCCTCGGAGTCGGCCCGGTTCCACCGGGGCATCGCCTGCGCCGTCGCCGTTCTGGCCGCCGTCTTCCCCGTGGTCACCAGCTTCACCGTCGAGCACTGGACGAGCCAGGTCCTCCTCCTGGGCACCGGCCTGCTCGTCGCGCTCGGGGGCATACCGCTGTGGTCGCACCTGCGCAACAGCCCGGTGGACCCCGAGGGGGTGCTCTTCCGGTCCTTGGACGAGAACCTCGAGGAGCGGGCGCAGGCGGTCGAGGCGGTCCGTCGCCGGCGGACGACCTACGCCTCCGACCGTCGTGCCGACCCGCACACGGACCCCGTGCCGGTCGTGCTCGGACGCACCCGGTACGCCTCGGACCGGAAGGAGGCGCAGGAGAATGCCTAGCTCGGTGGTGGCTGCCCTCGTGGTGGCCGGCGTCCTGCTGGCGCTGCTCGTCGCCTCGCTGAAGGTGGTGCGCGAGTACGAGCGGCTGGTCGTCTTCCGTCTCGGCCGGCTGCGCGGCGCGCTCGGGCCCGGCCTGGTGCTCATGCTGCCGTTCCTCGACCGGTCGGTGCGGGTGGACCAGCGGGTGGTGACCCTGACCATCCCGCCGCAGGAGGTCATCACCCGCGACAACGTGACCGCCCGGGTCAACGCCGTGGTGATGTTCAAGGTGTCCGACCCGGTGCGGTCGGTGATGGCGGTGGAGAACCACGCGGTCGCCACCTCCCAGTTCGCCCAGACCACCCTGCGCTCGGTGGTCGGGCGAGCGGACCTGGACACCCTCCTGGCCCACCGCGCCGACCTCAACGAGGACCTCTACCGCTCGATCGCCCACCAGGCCGTGCCGTGGGGCGTCGACGTCGACGTGGTCGAGATCAAGGACGTGGAGATCCCCGAGATGATGCAGCGGGCGATGGCCCGCCAGGCCGAGGCCGAGCGCGAGCGCCGGGCCAAGGTCATCAGCGCGCACGGCGAGCTCGAGGCCTCCGAGGAGCTGCGCGACGCGGCGCGGACCCTCAGCGAGGCGCCCGCGGCGCTGCAGCTGCGCTACCTGCAGACGCTGCTCGAGCTCGGCGCCGACCAGAACTCCACGGTGGTCTTCCCGCTGCCGATGGACATCGTCGGGCCCCTGCTGGGCGCGCTGGACAGGGTCGCGCCCACCGCGCAGACCCGCACCCCCGACCACGGACGCGAGGCGTCGGCAGCACGCGTCCCCTCGGCGACGAACGGCATGGCCGTGGCCGACGACCGCGCAGAAGGGCGATCCCGATGACCGACACCCACCCCACCACCCGGCGCGACGACGCGGAGGTCGTCGAGGACGACACCCCTCCGCCTCCCGGACGCCCGGTGCGGCTCGAACCCACGCCACCCGGATTCTGGCGTGCGGTCGGTGGGGCCATCCTGGCCGTGCTGGCCCCCTTCTTCGGCATCCTGATCGGCAGCACGATGGGCAACGAGGACCCCGCCTCCAGGATGGACCCCCTCTACTGGGGCTTCTTCATCGGCATCCTCGTCGGCGGCGTGGGCCTGGTGTCCGTGGGCCTCGGGGCCCGGCAGCTGATGCGCAACCCGCGCACGAGCCCGGTCGAGGAGGAGGAAGGATGACCACGCAGGCGCAGGCGCAGGCCAGCCCCCTCGCCCCGGCGGACGCCGACGCCGGACGACGGCCCCCCGAGGGCGCCGGTCACAGGTCGGACGGTGCCGCGGACCGGTGGATGCGACGGGTCCTGGGCATCGAGGGGGTCGACCGCCGGTCCGGCCAGGGTGCGCACCGCGCCTTCCGGGTGTCGGTCGTCGTCTCCGCCGTGCGCTGCGTCGTCACCTACGTCGCCGTGCCGGTCCTGCTGCCGGTCCTGAGCCTGGCCGGCTGGGTGGCCGCACCCATCGGACTGGCCCTGTGCGCCGTCGCGGCCGTCACCGGCGTGCTCAGCCTGCGACGCTTCTGGCGGGCCGACCACGCCTACCGCTGGACCTACACGGCCTTCATCACGGTCGTCCTCGTGATCCTGGCCGTCGCCACCATGACCGAGCTGGACCGGATAGGAGCGGTGCTGTGAGAACCACGCACGACCAGGGGAGCGCCCACGCCCGGCGACCTGCGGCCACCGCGGTCGACGACTGGGTCCCGGAGGACCGGGCGCCGAGCGCGGCGGAGAACAACTTCATGAGCTTCGTGCTCTTCGCCTTCCTCATCCTCTTCGGGATCAGTTGCTTCGTCCTCTTCTGACATCGCCGGCACCGGACCGTCGGAGGTATTGCGGCGGAACGTGCGACAGGGCAGGATCGGGCGGGACAACGAAGTCCGGTTCCCACCTGGAGGACGCATGACCCAGATCTCCGTGACGGTCGACGGCATGAAGTACACCGACGACGTCGAGCCCCGAACGCTCCTGGTCCACTACCTGCGAGAACAGCTCGGCAAGACCGGCACGGTCGTCGGCTGCGACACGAGCAGCTGCGGCGCCTGCACCGTGCACCTCGACGGCCGCAGCGTGAAGTCCTGCAACGTGCTCGCCGTCCAGGCCGACGGGCGGACCGTGACCACGATCGAGGGCCTGGCCGACGGCGAGCAGCTCAGCCCCGTACAGGAGGCGTTCCGCGACTGCCACGCCCTGCAGTGCGGCTTCTGCACCCCCGGGATGATCATGCAGGCGACCGATCTCCTCGCCGAGAACCCGAACCCCGACGAGGAGCACGTCCGCCAGCACATGGAGGGCAACCTGTGCCGCTGCACCGGCTACCACAACATCGTCAAGGCCGTGCTGCAGGCCGCCGGCTCCGGATCCGCCACCGCGACCCAGGGGAGTGAGCAGGCATGACCGTCACCGACGACCGCACCGCCGAGCAGGACACCCCCCAGGGGGAGGTAGGCCGGGACCGCCGCCGCAAGGAGGACCAGCGCCTCATCACCGGCCGCACCAGGTGGACCGACAACATGCAGCTGCAGGGGATGCTGCACCTGTCCATGGTGCGCAGCCCCTACGCCCACGCCCGGATCACCGGCATCGACGCCGGCGCCGCCGAGTCCTCGCCCAACGTCGTCGCCGTGATCACCGGCGAGGACGTCAAGGAGATCCAGGGATCCCTGCCCACCGCCTGGCCGATCACCCCCGACCAGAAGGCCCCCCCGCACCCGGCGATCGCCGTCGACCGCGTCGCCTTCGCGGGCGAGATCGTGGCGGTCGTCGTGGCCCGCACCGCGGCCGCAGCCCGGGACGCCGCCGAGCTGGTCGACGTGGACTACGAGGAGCTGCCCGCCGCCCTCGACCTGCGGCAGTCCGCCGGCGACGACGTCCTGGCCCACCCCGACCTGGGCACCAACCGGTCGGCCACCTGGACCTTCGACTCGGCCGAGGCCGGGACCGGCGAGGACGTGGAGGCCGCCATCCGCGACGCCGAGGTGCTCATCGAGCGGGAGTACCGCCAGCAGCGCCTCATCCCGGCGTTCATGGAACCCCGCTCGGTCGTCGTCGACCCCACCGGCGAGCAGTTCGTCATGTGGTCCGCCACCCAGGTGCCGCACATCCTGCGCCTCATGCTCGCCCTCACCCTCGGCGTGCCGGAGTCCAAGGTCCGGGTCATCGCGCCCGACGTCGGCGGCGGGTTCGGCGGCAAGCTGCAGGTCACCCCCGAGGAGATCATCACCTTCCTCGCGGCCCGCCGCACCGGCCGCCCGTGCAAGTGGACCGAGACCCGCAGCGAGTCGCTGCTGTCCGGCCACCACGGCCGTGACCAGTGGCAGAAGCTCACCCTCGCGGCCCGCAAGGACGGCACGGTCACCGGCCTCAAGGTCGAGCTGCTCGCCGACATGGGCGCCTACCTGGGCCTGGTCACGCCCGGCGTGCCCATCCTCGGGGCCTTCATGTACAACGCCATCTACAAGTTCCCCGCCTACCACTTCACCTGCACCAACGTCTTCACCAACAAGACGTGGACCGACGCCTACCGCGGTGCCGGCCGCCCCGAGGCGACCTTCGCGATCGAGCGGCTCATGGACGAGCTGGCCGCCGAGCTGGGACGCGACCCGCTCGAGGTGCGCGAGCAGAACTGGATCACCCACGAGGAGTTCCCGTTCACCTCCGTCTGCGGGCTGGAGTACGACTCCGGCAACTACGAGGCCGCCACCACCCGGGCCAAGGAGCTCTTCGGGTATGACGAGCTGCGGGCCGAGCAGGCCCGTCGCCGGGAGAGCGGCGACCGGGTCCAGCTGGGCATCGGCGTGTCCACCTTCACCGAGATGTGCGGCCTGGCACCCTCCCGGGTCCTGGGCTCCCTCGACTACGGCGCCGGGGGCTGGGAGAGCGCCTCGGTGCGGATGCTGCCCAGCGGCAAGGTCGAGGTCGTCACCGGAGCCTCGGCCCACGGCCAGGGGCACGAGACCGCCTGGAGCCAGATCGTGGCCGACCAGCTCGGCGTGCCGTTCGAGGACGTCGAGGTCCTGCACGGGGACACCCAGGTCAGCCCCCGCGGGCTGGACACCTACGGGTCGCGCTCGCTGGTCGTCGGCGGCCAGGCCGTCGTCCAGGCGGCCCAGCGGGTGGTCGAGAAGGCCAAGCCCCTCGCGGCGCACCTGCTGGAGGCCAACGTCGACGACCTGGAGTTCTCCTCCGGCAGGTTCCGGGTCCGCGGGGCCGGCGACGACCAGGAGGGCATCGGCCTGACCGACCTCGCCCTCAAGGTGTTCACCGCCCACGACCTGCCCGACGGCATGGAGCCCACCCTCGACGCCGACGCCACCTTCGACCCGGAGAACTTCTCCTTCCCGCACGGCACCCACCTGTGCGCCATGGAGGTCGACACCGAGACCGGGCAGAGCCGGATGCGTTCCTACGTCTCGGTCGACGACGTCGGCAACGTGGTCAACCCGCTCATCGTCGACGGGCAGATCCACGGCGGCCTCGTCCAGGGCATCGCCCAGGCGCTGTGGGAGGAGGCCGTCTACGACGACCAGGGCACGCTGGTGTCCGGCTCGTTCGTCGACTACACCCTGCCCACCTCGGCGGACACGATCAGCTTCGTCACCGACCGGACCGTCTCCCCGGCCACGACCAACGACCTCGGCGCCAAGGGGGTGGGCGAGGCGGGAGCCATCGCCTCCACCCCGGCCGTCGTCAACGCCGTCGTCGACGCCGTCCGGCCGATGGGCATCCACGACATCCAGATGCCCTGCACCCCCGAACGGGTCTGGCGGGCGATCGAGGACAACCGGCAGGGCGGGAGCACGCCCACCGAGGACAGCGCCCAGCCGCACTTCACGCAGGACGCACCCAACCAGGACGACCCCGGGCCGGACGGACCTGCCGGCGGCACCGCATACCCCCAGGAAGGTGGTCGGGCATGATCCCCGCACCGTTCGACTACGCCGCCCCCGCCACCGTCGAGGAGGCCCTGGCCCTGCTCGCCGAGCACGGCGACGAGGCCAAGGTGCTGGCCGGAGGGCAGTCCCTGCTGCCCGTCCTGCGGATGCGGCTGAACGCCCCCGGGATGGTCGTGGACATCTCCCGGATCGAGGGCCTCCGAGGGATCACCGACGAGGGTGACAGCATCAGGATCGGTGCCGGCGCGACCTACCAGGACGTGCTCGACTCCGACCTCGTCACCGAGCACCTCGGCCTCCTCCGCTCGGCCGTCAAGGAGATCGCCGACCCCCAGATCCGCCACCGCGGCACGGTCTGCGGCGCCCTGGTGCACGCCGACCCGGCCGGCGACGTCGGCGCCCCCGTGCTGGCCCTCGAGGGACGGATGGTCGTCCGGGGCCCGGACGGGGAGCGGGAGGTGCCCGCGTCGGAGTTCTTCGTGGACCTGTTCGAGACAGCCGTGGGGGAGGGCGAGCTGCTCACCGCGGTCGTCCTGCCCAAGCACACCGGCTGGGGCAGCCACTACGAGAAGTTCGTCCGGGTCTCCCACCAGTGGGCCATCATCGGGGTCGCCGCGACCGTCCGGGCCGAGGGCGGGACCATCGCCGAGGCGCGGGTCGGCCTGACCAACATGGGCGCCACCCCGATGCGGGCGAGCGAGGTCGAGCAGGCCCTCGTGGGGCTGCCGGCGACCGAGGAGGCGGTGGCCCAGGTCTGCGCCCGGGCGGGGGAGGGCACCGACCCGCCCTCGGACCTCAACGGGCAGGCCGACTACCGGCGGCACCTCGCCGGGGTGCTGACCCGGCGGGCGGTCCTGACAGCGGCGGGGGCCTGACCCGTGGCGATGGAGCTGGAGCACTCGTTCACCGTCCCGGCACCGCCGGAGCGCACCTGGGCCCTGATGACCGACCTGCAGACCGTAGGTGGTTGCTTCCCCGGAGCCACGGTGACGGAGGCCGACGAGGAGACCTTCGCGGGCAACGTCAAGGTCAAGCTGGGGCCGATCGCCGTCACCTACCAGGGCACCGGCCGGTTCCTCGAGCGCGACGACGAGGCCCGTCGAGCGGTCGTCGAGGGCACCGGGAAGGGCATGCGCGGCCTGGGCAACGCCTCGGCCACCGTGACGATGCAGCTGGCCCCGGACGGCGGGGGCACCCGGGTCGACGTGGGCACCGAGCTGCACATCACCGGCAAGCCCGCACAGTTCGGCCGCGGGGTGATGCAGTCGGTGTCGGACAAGCTGCTGGGCCAGTTCGTGGCCTGCGTGGAGTCCAAGCTGGGTGACGACGCTGGTTAGGGTGGCGGTATGACGAGCACCCCGGAGACCTTTTCGTCCACCGCCGTCGAGGACGAGGCGGTGCGGATCTGCCGAGAGCTGATCCGGATCGACACGAGCAACTACGGCGACGGCAGCGGTCCCGGGGAACGGGCGGCGGCGGAGTATGTCGTGGGCCTTCTCGAGGAGGTCGGGCTCGAGCCGCAGCTGGTCGAGTCCGACCCCGGCCGGGCCAGCGTGGTGGTGCGCACCGAGGGCCGCGACAGCAGCCGCGGCGGCCTGGTCCTGCACGGGCACCTGGACGTCGTGCCGGCCGAGGCCAAGGACTGGTCGGTCGACCCGTTCGAGGCGGTCGAGCAGGACGGGATGATCTGGGGCCGTGGGGCCGTGGACATGAAGGACATGGACGCCATGCTGCTGGCCACCCTGCGCCAGCTGGCCCGCACGGGGGAGAAGCCGCCGCGCGACATCGTCTGGGCCTTCTTCGCCGACGAGGAGCACGGCGGGGAGAAGGGCGCGGGGCATGTCGTGCAGCAGCACCCCGAGTGGTTCGAGGGCTGCACGGAGGCCATCAGCGAGGTCGGCGGCTTCTCGGTGACGCTGCCGGACGCCGCGACCGGCGCCCCGACCCGGGCCTACCTGCTCCAGACCGCGGAGAAGGGGATCGCCTGGTTGCGCCTGCACGCCCACGGCAGGGCCGGGCACGGGTCGGTGCCCAGCGACGAGAACGCCATCGTCCGGCTGGCCGAGGCCATCGCCCGGATCGACGCCCACCCCTGGCCCCGCACCTTCATCGCCTCGGTGCGCGAGCTCTTCGACGGGGTGGCCGACATCGTCGGGGGCACCTGGTCGGAGGAGAGCGTCGAGGACGTGCTCCAGCGACTCGGCGGCGCCCGCCGGTTCGTCGAGGGCACGCTGCGGGACACCGCCAACTTCTCGATGCTCTCCTCCGGCTACAAGCACAACGTCATCCCCCAGACGGCCTCCGCCTCGCTCGACTGCCGGTTCCTCCCCGGTCACGAGGAGGAGCTGATGGCGACCATCGCCGAGCTGGCCGGCGAGCACGTCGAGATCGAGGTCGTGGTCAAGGACGTGGCCCTGGAGTCCCCCTCCTCGGGGGAGCTCGTGGAGTCGATGAAGCGGGCACTGCTCAAGGAGGACCCCGGCGCCCACGTGCTGCCCTACTGCCTCTCCGGCGGCACCGACAACAAGCACCTGTCGCGGCTGGGCATCACCGGCTACGGGTTCGCGCCGCTGCGGCTGCCCGAGGAGCTCGACTTCGTCGGCATGTTCCACGGGGTGGACGAGCGGGTGCCCACCGACTCCATCCGCTTCGGGACGCGCGTGCTGGGCCAGCTGGTCGCCGACTGCTGAGAGCCGCGGCAGCCGGCCGGCGCTCAGGCGGTGCGGCGGACCCGGATGATCCTGCGGCGAAGGACGACCTTGCGCACCCCGCCCCAGAACACCCGCACCCGCACCAGCTCCCAGTGCCCGTACTCGGCGTGCTCGGCCAGCGTCTGCCGCACCGCCGAGCGGGAGCTGTCCCGGTAGAACGTCAGCTCACGGAACTCGTACTCGACCATGGTGAGCGACAGCATAGGCACGGCGGACCGCGTCCGCGCCGCACCCTGCCGTGCCTGCGGGTTTCGCGCTACGGTCGTCCCATGACCCTCGACCCGCGCGCCGCCCTCTCGTCCTTCGTCGCCGCCCTCGAGACCCACCTGGAGACCGCCGCGGTGAGCCGGGGGGAGGACGACCCCGCGGTCGTCGAGGCCTACGAACGGGTGGCCGAGGCGTTCGCCGCCTACGACGACGCGCTGATGGACGCCTACGGGGAGGTCACCCCGCTGGAGGTCTACGACGAGGAGCTCGTCGACGACGAGGACGACGACGACGAGGACGACGACGACGAGGAGGACGACGGCGAGCCCTACCTGGGCCTGGACGACGAGGAGTACGACGTCGACCCCACGCCGCGGGGCTGAGCGGTGCGGCTGGGCCTGAGCTGCGGATTCTGGGGGCAGGGCCGCGACGAGGAGAACCTCGCCCTCGTCGAGCGGGCCGACGAGCTGGGGGTCGACGTCTTCTGGGCGGCGGAGGCCTACGGCCCTGACGTCGTCAGCGTCCTGGCCTGGGTCGGGGCCCGGACCCGGCGGATCGGGCTGGGCGCGGGGGTGATGCAGATCCCCGCCCGCGCCCCGGCCGCGACGGCGATGACCGCCGCGAGCCTGGACAGCCTCTCCGGTGGACGGTTCCGGCTCGGGCTGGGCGTCAGCGGCCCCCAGGTCTCCGAGGGCTGGCACGGGGTGCGCTTCGACGCCCCGCTGGCGCGGACCAGGGAGTATGCCGACATCGTGCGGCTCGCGCTGTCGCGCCGCCCCGTCAGCCACCAGGGTCGGCACTTCGAGCTGCCGCTGCCGGACGGACCCGGCAAGCCGCTGCGGCTGGCGCACACGCACCGGCGGGAGATCCCGCTCTACCTGGCCGCGGTGGGCCCCCGCAACATGGAGCTGGCCGGGGAGATCGCCGACGGCTGGCTGGGGGTGTTCGTCTCGCCCGACCACTTCGTCGAGCAGCGCGCCTCCCTCGAGGCCGGGTTCTCCCGACGGCCGGGCGGCGGCCCACCGGAAAGCTTCGACACGAGCGCGACCGTGGCCCTGGCCACCGGGGACGACCTCGAGGAGTGCGTGCGCACCGTCAGCCCCTACCCCGCGCTCTACGTCGGCGGCATGGGCAGCCGCCGGCAGAACTTCTACCACCAGCTGGCCTGCCGGATGGGCTACGAGAAGGAGGCCGACCGGGTGCAGGAGCTCTACCTCGACCGTCGCTGGGGCGAGGCGGCCGCGGCGCTGCCCCCGCAGTTCGTCGACGACACCTCCCTCCTCGGCGACGTGGACCGGATCACCGAGCGCATGCGGCGCTACGCCGACGCCGGCATCACCACGCTCACCGTGGCCCCCTGGGGCAAGGACGCCACGGCCCGCCGCGAGGCCCTGGAGGTCGCCGTCGAGGCCCACGCACGGCTCGGACGGGCGGGCTGAGGTGGCGGTCTGCCTGCTCGTGCGCCACGGCCGGACGGAGGCCAACGCCTCCGGCGTGCTCGCCGGCTGGACCCCCGGCCTGGCGCTGGACACGACCGGACGGGAGCAGGCCGCCGCCGTGGCCGCCCGGCTGCGCACCACCGGGGTGGTCGCCGTCGTCGCCAGCCCGCTGCACCGGTGCCAGGAGACCGCCGAGGTGCTCGTGGACGGCATACCCGCGGATGCCCGCCCCCCGGTCCACACCGACGAGCGGCTCGCGGAGGCCAGGTACGGCGCCTGGACGGGGCGCCGGCTCGAGGACCTCGCCCGGGAGGACCTGTGGCGGCAGGTGCAGGACCGGCCGTCCACGGTGACCTTCCCCCCGCACCCGGAGCACGAGCACGAGTCGATGGCCGCGATGCAGGAGCGGGCGGTCGCCGCGGTGCAGGAGTGGGACGCGCGGCTCGAGGCCGAGCACGGGGCGGGCGCGGTCTGGGTGGCGGTCAGCCACGGCGACGTCATCAAGGCGGTGCTGGCGCACGCCCTGGCCACGCCGCTGGACGAGTTCCAGCGGATCGTCGTCGACCCGGCCTCGGTGAGCATCGTCCACCGCACGCCCCGCCGCCCGTTCGTGCTGCGCACCAACGACGCCGGGACCGGTCCGGTCGACCTGTCGGCGCTCCGGGCGGCCCTGGAGTCGCAGGGGGCCTCCGGCGACGCGGCGGTCGGTGGGGGAGCGGGGGCGACGTAGGGTTGTGACCATGCCCGAACACGTCTACGACCCGCCCGAGCGGTTCGTCGCCGGCAGCGTCGGCCCCCCGGGGCAGCGGACGTTCTTCCTCCAGGCCGGGGACGGGGACCGGCGGACCACGGTGTCCCTGGAGAAGGAGCAGGTCCGCCTCCTGGGCGTCTCCCTGGGCGAGCTGCTGGACGAGGTGTCCCCCGAGGAGGGGTCGGAGGACGCGGCGGCCCCGTTCGTCGACAACGCCCCGCTGGACGGGCCCTTCGACGACGACTTCCGCATGCAGCGTCTGTCGGTCGCCTGGGACGCCGGCCGGGAGCGCGTCGTGCTGGAGGCGTTCGACCGCCCCGAGGCCGAGGACCTCCTCGAGCTGGACCCCACGGAGGACTACCCGTGGACCGGTCGGGTCCCCCAGTCGCTGACCGTCGTCCTGGGTCCCGCCCGGGCCAGGGCGTTCGCGCTGCGCTGCACCGCGTCCCTGGAGGGCGGCCGACCGTCGTGCCCGTTCTGCGGGCAGCCGCTGGACCCCGGCGGGCACGTCTGCCCGCGGGCCAACGGCTACAAGCGCTGAAGGCCGGACCGTCCGGATGACCGCCCAGGTCGGGCCCGGCGGACGGGGCGGCGACGAGCCGGTCCCCGCCCCGCCGGACGACGAGGACGCGCAGGTCCTGGACCTGCTCTCGCGCAGCAGGATCGAGCTCGTCGGCCGCCTCGTCGAGGCCTCCAACCTCACCCTGCTGGTCGACCTGTGCGACGACGACGGCCGCCCCACGGGTCATCAGGCCGTCTACAAGCCGGACCGGGGGGCCCGTCCCCTCGCCGACTTCCCCCCCGGCACGCTCGCACGGCGGGAGGTGGCGGCATACCTGGTCTCCCGCGCCGGCGGGTGGGACGTCGTGCCGCCCACCCTGCTGCGCGACGGGCCCCTCGGCCCCGGCTCGGTCCAGGCGTGGGTCGAGCAGGACGCCGGGCGGCGGGCCGACCCCAGCGCAGGGCTCGTCGAGGTGCTGCCCGCCGACGTCGACGACCCCGCGTGGATGCCCGTCGTCCAGGGGGAGGACCAGACGGGCCGGCCGGTCGTCGTGGCGCACGCCGACCGGGCCGACCTGCGCGCGGTCGCCGTGCTCGACGTGGTCCTCAACAACGCCGACCGCAAGGCCGCCCACCTCACCGTGGACGTGCACGGCCGCCTCCGGGGCTTCGACCACGGCCTGACGCTGCACGCCGACGACAAGCTGCGCACCGTGCTGTGGGGATGGGCCGGCCAGGCGCTCGACGGGACCGACCGGGCCCACCTCGAGCGGCTGGTCGCGGCCCTGGACGAAGGCACCGGTGTGGAGCGGCTCCTCGCCGAGGACGAGGTGGGGGCCCTGCGGGCACGGGTCGTCGCACTGCTGGCGGCCGGGCACCTGCCCGCGCCGCCGGTCACCCGCTACCCGCTGCCCTGGCCGCTGTGGTGAGACGGGCGCCGTGGTGAGGGCCCGTCCCGCCGACGACTAGGCTGGCCCGTCGTGAACACCTGGACCGCCGACCCCGTGCCGACCGTCCCGACCGCCGAGCGCGGCGGACCCCTCGTCGTCCACGACACCGCCACCCACGGGCCGGTGACGCCGGAACCGGTGGACGGACGTGCGCGGATGTACGTCTGCGGGATCACCCCCTACGACGCCACCCACATGGGACACGCCGCCACCTACGTCACCTTCGACCTGGTGAACCGGGTCTGGCGGGACGCCGGCCTGGAGGTCCTCTACGTCCAGAACGTCACCGACGTCGACGAGCCCCTCCTGGAGCGGGCCGACCGCGACGGGGTGCACTGGGAGGACCTGGCCGCCCGCGAGATCGACCTCTTCCGCCAGGACATGGAGGCGCTGCGCGTGCTGCCGCCCGACCACTACGTGGGGGCCGTCGAGGGCATCCCCGACAACGTCACCGCGGTCACCAAGCTGCTCGACGACGGTGTCGCCTACCACGTGCCGGTGCCGGACGAGGAGCAGACCGTGCCGGGGGCGGAGCGCTCCGACGTCTACCTGGACCTGTCCACCCAGCCCACCTTCGGCGCGGTGTCCGGCTGGACCCGCGAGCAGATGATGGCCGTGTTCGCCGACCGCGGCGGGGACCCCGACCGGCAGGGCAAGCGCGACCCCTTCGACCCGTTGCTGTGGCGCGCCGGCCGGGTGGGCGAGCCCCACTGGGACGGTGGTCCTCTCGGGCAGGGACGCCCCGGCTGGCACATCGAGTGCTCCACCATCGCCCAGCGCTACCTCGGCCCCGGCTTCGACGTGCAGGGCGGCGGCGACGACCTGGTCTTCCCCCACCATGAGATGAGCGCCGTCGAGGGCACCGCGCTGCAGGACGGCGCCCCGTTCGCCCAGGCCTACGTGCACCAGGCGATGGTCGGGCTGGACGGCGAGAAGATGAGCAAGTCCAAGGGCAACCTGGTCCTCGTGTCCCGCCAGCGGGCCGCGGGGGTCGACCCCATGGCCCTGCGCCTGGTCCTGCTCGGCCAGCACTACCGGCGGTCCTGGGAGTGGACCGACGAGCTCCTGCACCGGGCCGAGGAACGGCTCTCCCGGTGGCGGGCGGCCGCCTCCGTCGCCCGCGCGGCGGACGCGGAGCCCGACGCGCAGGACCTCGACGTCGTGCGCGAGGTCCGCCGCCACCTGGCGGACGACCTGGACAGCCCGGCGGCCCTGCTGGCGGTCGACCGCTGGGCCGCCGCCGTCCTCGAGCGCGGCACCGGCTCCCTGCTGGTGCCCACCGCCGTCGACGCCCTGCTGGGCGTCCTGCTGACCGAGGAGGCCGCATGATCGTCCGCACCACGGCCGGGATCACCGGCACCGACCGGGACGTGACCAACGAGGCCGGGACCTGGCGGTCCAAGCGGATCGTCCTGGCCGAGGACCGGGCCGGCTTCTCGTTCCACGAGACGACCATCCCGGCAGGTACGCGCAACGTCTTCCACTACGCCCACCACGTGGAGGCGGTCTGGCTCGTGGAGGGCAGGGGGGTCCTGCGCGACCTCGACCACGGCGTCGAGCACGAGCTCGGACCGGGCAGCATGTACCTGCTCGACGGCCACGAGCGGCACGAGCTGGTCTGCGAGGAGCAGATGCGGATGCTCTGCGTCTTCTCCCCGCCCGTCACCGGGCGCGAGGTGCACGACGAGGAGGGGATCTACCCGCTCCTGCGGCTGCAGGACGACGGGTCGGTCGTCCGCGAGCGCTGACCCCCGGTCAGGTCCCGGCGGCCAGCAGCGGCAGCAGGTCCTCGGCCGTCACGTCGACGAGGCTGCCGAGCCGCACCGCCCCGGCCAGGCGGGGGACCTCCACGACGTTGGGGACCACGAGCGTCGGGACGCCGGCCGCGGTCGCCGAGGTCGCGCCGGTGGGGGAGTCCTCGAGCGCCACGCAGTCCTGCGGCTCCACGGCCAGCCGACGCGCCGCCTCGAGGTAGGGGTCGGGGTGCGGCTTGCCCCGCTCGACCTGGTCGCCGGTGACCACCGCGGCGAACGTGCCGGCCGGCAGGTGCTCGAGCAGGACGTCCGCCAGCGCCGTCCAGGACATGGTCACCAGGGCGCACGGGACGTCCTGGCGGCGCAGGTCGGCCAGCAGCTCCGGGGCGCCGGGCCGCCAGGGCAGGCCGGTCCGCATCCGCGCCGCGACCCCGGAGACGAGCGCGTCGACGACCTGCTCGCGGGTCCCGGTCACCGGCGTGCGCTCCAGCAGGACCTGGGCCGAGACCATGAGGTCGTTGCCCACCAGGCCCAGGGCCTCCTCGTGGCTCCAGGTGCCCCCGGCCGCCTCGACCAGCGCCGTCTCCTCCGCCATCCAGTAGGGCTCGGTGTCCACGAGCGTGCCGTCCATGTCCCACAGGACCGCGGCCGGCAGCGCCGGCTGCCCGGCCGGGTCCGACGACGGGACGGGCCCGGTCGCGGGGGTCGTCGGGGTCGCGGGGAGGGGAGAGCTCGGCACACCCCCACGGTAGCGGCCGTGGACGTAAGGTGGGCCAGGAGCCGAGGAGGAGCATGTCGATGATCGAGCTGCGCGAGACGGGCGACCTCGTCGACCCCGTCGTCATCGCGGCCTTCGAGGGGTGGAACGACGCCGGCGAGAGCGCCTCCGGCGTGATCGAGCACCTCGTCGAGGTGTGGGGGGCCGAGCTGGTCGCCGCCGTCGACCCCGAGGACTACTACGACTTCCAGGTCAACCGCCCCCAGGTGCTCGGGACGGACGAGGGGCGGGTCGTCCGGTGGCCCACGACGCGGGTCTTCCTCGCCAAGGACACCCCGTCCGGACGCGACGTCATCCTCGTCCACGGGATCGAGCCGTCCATCCGGTGGAGGCACTTCACCGCCGACATCCTCGGCCTGGCCCTGCACGAGGGCGCCCAGCTGCTGGTCCTGCTCGGGGCGATGCTGGCCGACGTGCCGCACACCCGGCCGATCCCGGTGGGCCTGTCCTCGGAGGACCGCGACCTGCGGTCCGCGCACGAGGACATCGAACCGAGCACCTACGAGGGGCCGACCGGCATCGTGGGCGTGCTCGCGGACGAGGCGCGGCAGGCCGACCTGCCGACCGTGTCCTGCTGGGCCGCGGTCCCGCACTACGCCGGCGGCCCGCCGTCGCCCAAGGCGTCCCTGGCCCTGCTGGGCCAGCTCGAGGAGCTGCTCGACTGCGTCATCGACGACTCCGGGCTGGCCGACGCGGCGCGCGCGTGGGAACGGGGGGTCGACGAGCTCGCGGCGACCGACGACGAGGTGCGCGACTACGTCCGCCAGCTCGAGGAGTCGCAGGACGCCGCCGACCTGCCGGAGGCGTCAGGGGACGCGATCGCCCGGGAGTTCGAGCGCTACCTGCGCCGGCGCGACGACGGCGGGCCCCTCGGCTGACGGCACCGGTGGCGGGGTGCCGCCCCACGCCGGGCAGAGCGCCCGGTGGGCGCACCACGAGCAGGCCCGGGACGGCCGTGGGCGCCAGTCGCCCGTCCGGCCGGCCAGGTCGATCGCGGCCCACAGCGCCCGGACCTTCCGCTCGGTGGCCAGCACCTCGCGCTCGGTCGGGTCGGTCCACAGCAGCACCCCGTCGCCCAGGTAGACCAGCTGCAGCCGGGACGGGAGCACCCCGGTGGAGCGCCACAGGGCCAGCGCGTAGAACCGCAGCTGGAACAGGGCGGGCACCTCGAAGGCGGGTGACGGTGCCCGGCCGGTCTTGTAGTCCACCACGCGCAGCCGCCCGTCCGGCGCCCGGTCGAGGCGGTCCACGTAGCCGCGGACGGTCAGCCCGGGCAGCGAGGCCTCGACGTAGAGCTCGCGCTCGGCCGGCTCCAGACGGCTCGGGTCCTCGAGGGTGAACCACCGCTCGACCAGGCGGGCGGCCGACCGGTGCCACCCGTCGAGGTCGGGGGCCGGCAGCGGTCCACCGCTCCCGGGCGTGACCTCGGCCAGGACCTGCGCCAGCTCCGGGTCCTCGCCCACCAGCTCCTCCCACGTGCCGGGCACCAGGCTGACCGCCTCCTCCACGGTGCGGCGGGAGGCGGGCAGGTCGAAGACGCGCTCGAGGACGGCGTGCACGAGCGTCCCCCGCGCCGCCGGGGCCGACGGCGGCTCGGGCAGGCGGTCCACGGTGCGGAACCGGTAGAGCAGCGGACAGGTCAGGAAGTCGGCCGCCCGGGAGGGGGACAGCGTGGGCTCCATGGCCCCGACCCTAGAGGGCCGCACCGACAGCCCAGCGCGCTGTCAGTCCGCACCCCTACCCTTGCGGGATGGCAGCGACGGTCGGCGGGTGGCGCATCGGCTCGGTGTCCGGCGTGCCGGTCTACCTGGGCCGCAGCTGGGTGCTCATCGCCCTCGTCATGGTCGCCCTGTTCGGCCCCTCGGTGCAGCGCAGCCTCCCGGGGCTCGGAGTGCTGGCCTACCTGGTGGCCGCCTCCTACGCCCTGCTCCTGCTGGTCTCCGTGCTCGCCCACGAGGCGGCGCACGCGCTCGTGGCCCAGCGGGTCGGCTACCGCGTGCACCGGATCGTCGCGGACTTCTGGGGCGGGCACACCGCCCACGACGGCGCCGGGGGCACCCCGGGAGGAAGTGCCGCCGTGGCGGTCGTGGGCCCGTTGGCCAACGCGGTGCTGGCCGTCCTCGGGTGGGGCCTGCTGCAGGTGCTCGACGGCGGCGTGCCCCTGCTCCTGGCCCTGGCCTTCACCTGGGCCAACGCCGTCGTCGCCGTCTTCAACCTCGTGCCCGCCCTGCCCCTGGACGGCGGGTTCCTGCTCGAGTCGCTGGTGTGGCGGGTCACCGGCGACCGGCACCTCGGGACGCTCGTGGCCGGCTGGGCGGGGCGTGGGGTGGTCGTCGTGGGCCTGCTCTGGGCGCTGTCGCCCCTCCTGCTGGAGGGCGAGCGGCCCAGCCTGTTCCGGCTCCTGTGGGTGCTGCTGCTGGCCGGCTTCATCTGGCAGGGCGCCAGCGTCGCCGTGGGCGCGGGCCGGCGCGGCATGACGGCCGCCCGGGTGCGCGTCGGGCAGGTGGCCCGACGCGTCGGGGTCGTGCGGCCGGACGTGCTGCTCGCCGAGCTCGACTGGCAGCGGGGCGGCCTGTGGCTGACCGAGGACCCTCGAGGGGGCGTCGACGGCATCGTCCACCCCGCCTCGGTCCGCCAGGTCCCCCAGGAGGCGTGGGCCTCCACCCCGGTCTCGGCGGTGGCCGTCCGGCTCCCCGACGGGTGGGCCGTGCGGATGGACCCGGACGCCCCGTTCGCGGACGTGCTCGCCGTGATGGGCAGCACGGGCTCGGGGGTGGTCGGGCTCCTGGCGGAGGACGGACGGCCCTGGGGGGCCGTGCTGGCCGGCGACCTGGACCGCACCGGGGCCCCGCGGCCGCGCTCGTAGACTGACCCGGTGAGCACCCCTGCGACCGGCGCCGACCTGCGCCGCGGCCCCTTCCGCCCCGGCGACCGCGTGCAGCTGACCGACCCCAAGGGGCGGCTGCACACCATCACCCTGGAACCGGGCAGGCAGTTCCACACCCACCGCGGGCACCTGCGGCACGACGACCTCATCGGCGCCCCCGACGGCAGCGTCGTGCGGCACAGCTCGGGCGCCGACTACCTCGCGCTGCGGCCCCTGCTGTCCGACTACGTGCTGTCCATGCCGCGCGGCGCCCAGGTCGTCTACCCCAAGGACGCGGGGATGATCGTCACCTACGCCGACATCTTCCCCGGGGCCACCGTCGTGGAGGCGGGGGTGGGTTCCGGCGCCCTGTCGCTGTCCCTGCTCCGCGCGGTGGGCGACTCCGGGCGCCTGCTGTCCATCGAGCGGCGGCAGGACTTCGCCGACATCGCCCGGGCCAACGCCCGTGCGTTCTTCGGCCAGGACCACCCGGCCTGGACCGTCACGGTCGGCGACCTCGTCGAGACGCTGCCGGACGCGGTCGAGCCGGGCACCGTGGACCGCGTCGTGCTGGACATGCTCGCCCCCTGGGAGTGCCTCGACGTCGTCGGCGACGCGCTGGCCCCCGGCGGCGTGCTCATCTGCTACGTCGCCACCGCCACCCAGCTCTCCCGCGTCGCCGAGGCCGCCCGCACGCACGGCGGCTGGACCGAGCCGCAGGCCTGGGAGTCGCTCGTGCGGGACTGGCACCTCGAGGGCCTGGCGGTCCGCCCGCAGCACCGGATGCACGGCCACACCGGCTTCCTGCTCACCGTCCGGCGGCTGGCCCCGGACACCACGCCCCCGCTGCGCAAGCGCCGCCCGGCCAAGGGGGCCTACGGGGAGGACTACGAGGCCGCCGACCCGGGGGAGTGGACCCCCGAGGACCTCGGCGAGCGGCCCGTGTCCGACAAGCGCCTGCGACGGACCCGCCGGGACGCCGAGGCGACCGCGGACCGCCGCGACCCCGCACCCCCCACCGCAGAGGAGCCCGAGTGAGCGAGCAGCCCTTCCGCGAGCGGCACCTGCAGCAGCAGGTGCAGTCCCTGACCTCGCGCCTGACCGACCTCAAGGCGCACAACGACCAGCTGGTCTCGACCCTGCGCACCGCCCGGGAGCAGATCGGCGGACTGCGTGAGGACCTGGACGCGCTGGCCCGTCCGCCCCTGACCGTGGGGCAGGTGCTCCGGCTCGTCGGGGACGGCACCGTCGACGTGGCGGTCGCCGGCCGGAAGGTGCGCACGCACGTGACCGCGGGCGTCTCCACCGAGGAGCTGCGCCCCGGCCGCGAGGTCCTGCTCAACGAGTCGCAGGCGGTCGTCGGCGTGGCCGGCTACGAACGCGCGGGCGAGGTCGTCGTGTGCAAGGAGCTGCTCGGGGAGGACCGTGTCGTCGTGCTCGTGCGGGGCGAGGACGAGCGGGTATGCCGTCGCGCCGGTTCCCTGCGCGACGAGCCGGTCCGCGTCGGGGACGGGCTGCTGCTCGACCCGCGCAGCGGCTTCGTCACCGAACGGATCCCCCGGCCCGAGGTGGCCGAGCTGGTCCTGGAGGAGGTGCCGGACATCTCCTACGACGACATCGGCGGCCTGGCCGGCCAGATCGAGCAGATCCGGGACGCCGTCGAGCTGCCCTTCCTGCACGCCGACCTCTACGCCGCGCACCAGCTGCGTCCTCCCAAGGGGGTGCTGCTCTACGGCCCCCCGGGCTGCGGCAAGACCCTCATCGCCAAGGCGGTCGCCGCCTCCCTGGCCCGGCAGTCGGCGCAGCGCCGCGGACGGGCCGACGACTCCTCCCGTGCCTACTTCCTCAACATCAAGGGTCCGGAGCTGCTCAACAAGTACGTCGGCGAGACCGAGCGGCACATCCGGTCCATCTTCCAGCGGGCCCGGGAGAAGTCCGCCGACGGCGACCCCGTGGTGGTCTTCTTCGACGAGATGGAGTCGCTCTTCCGCACCCGCGGCTCCGGGGTGTCCTCGGACGTGGAGACCACGATCGTGCCCCAGCTCCTCGCCGAGATCGACGGGGTGGAACGGCTCGACAACGTCATCGTCATCGGGGCCTCCAACCGGGAGGACATGATCGACCCGGCCATCCTGCGTCCGGGACGGCTCGACGTGAAGATCAAGATCGAGCGGCCCGACGCCGACGGTGCCCGGGACATCTTCACCAAGTACCTCACCCCCGACGTGCCCCTCCACGCCGACGAGCTGGCCGCCCACGACGGGGACCGGCGGGCCACCGTGGACGCGCTCATCGAGGAGGTGGTGGGGCGGATGTACGCCGTGCGCCCGGAGAACGCCTTCCTGGAGGTCACCTACGCCGGTGGTGACAAGGAGGTCCTCTACTTCAAGGACTTCGCCTCGGGCGCGATGATCCACAACATCGTCGACCGGGCCAAGAAGCTGGCGATCAAGGACCTCCTGACCGACGGCCAGGAGGGACTGCGGGCGGACCACCTGGACCGGGCCTACCTCGACGAGTTCAAGGAGAACGAGGACCTGCCCAACACGACCAACCCCGACGACTGGGCCCGCATCTCGGGCAAGAAGGGGGAGCGGATCAGCTACATCCGCACGCTCGTGGGCAGCAGCACCGGCACCTCGCCCGGCCGGGCGGTCGACCCCGAGCCCCCGGCCCACTACCACTGAGGGGCCGGTGATGAGACGGTTCGCGTTCTGGCTCGACCTGGGCGTCGTCCTGGTCCTGGCCGCGGGCGGCCGGCGCAGCCACGACCTGGACGGTTCGGTCCTGGGCGTCCTGGAGACGGCCTGGCCCTTCCTCGTCGGGCTGGCCGTGGGCTGGGTCGCGGTGGCCCGGCAGCCGCGGACCCGCCGGGTGTGGTGGCTCGACGGCACGGTCGTGACCCTCTCCACCGTCGTGGTCGGCATGCTGCTGCGGCTGGCGAGCGGTCAGGGGGCGGCGGCGGCCTTCGTGCTCGTGGCGACCGCGGTGCTCGCCGCGGGGATGCTGGGCTGGCGGGCGGTCGACGCCGCGCTGGAGGTGCGACGGGGCCGGTAGCATGGTGAACATGCGTTCACCCGGTGGCACCGAGCAGACGCGGTCGGCCCCGTCCACCGGACTGGTCATCACCGTGCTGGCCCTCTGCGGGACGCTCGTCTCGCTGCAGCAGACGCTCGTCCTGCCGCTGCTGCCGGACTTCCCCGAGATCCTCGGCACCACCAGCGACAACGCGTCCTGGCTGGTGACGGTCACCCTGCTCACGGCCGCGGTGGGCACCCCGATCGTCTCCCGCCTGGCGGACATGTTCGGCAAGAAGCTCATGCTGGTCGTCTGCATGGGGGCGGTGATCCTGGGCTCGGTCGTGGCCGCGCTCAGCACCAGCCTGGCGGTGGTGGTCCTGGGCCGCGGGCTGGCCGGCCTGGGGGCCTGCCTGGTGCCGGTGGGGATCAGCATCATGCGCGACCACCTCCCGGCCGAGAGCGTCGGCTCGGGCGTGGCGCTGATGTCGGCGACCCTGGGCATCGGCGGAGCCGTGGGGATGCCGCTGGCCGGGGTGATCTACGACAACTTCGACTGGCACACGCTGTTCTACGTCTCCGGCGGCTTCGCCGTGGTCATGCTCGTGGCGGTCCTGCGCGTCGTGCCCGAGTCGACCGTGCGCACACGCGGCCGCTTCGACTACGTCGGGGCCCTGCTGCTGTCGGTGGCGCTGACCTGCTTCCTGCTCGCCGTCAGCAAGGCCGGCAGCTGGGGCTGGGGCTCGCCGCTGACGCTCAGCCTGCTGGCCGCGGCCGGTCTGGTGCTGGCCGCCTGGGTGCCCTGGGAGCTGCGGGTGGGCCAGCCGCTGGTGGACATCCGCACCTCGACCCGGCGGACGGTGCTGCTGACCAACTCGGCCTCGGTGCTCGTCGGCTTCGCCATGTTCGCCAACTTCCTCACCTCCGTGCAGCAGGTGCAGATGCCCGCCAGCACCGGCTACGGCTTCGGCCTGTCGGTGGTGGAGACAGGTCTGTGGATGCTGCCCAGCGGCGTCCTCATGGTCGCGATGTCCCCCGTCTCGGCCCGGTTGATCCGCCTGTTCGGCCCGCGCCTGATCCTCATCGTCGGCGCGGTCGTCATGGCCGTCGGCTTCATCGGCCGGTCCCTGCTGCACGGCTCGGTGCTGGAGGTGATGGCCAGCGCGGCGGTGGCCTCGGTGGGCACGGCGATGGCCTTCGCCGCGATGCCGACCCTCATCATGCGGGCGGTCCCGCTCACCGAGACCGCCTCGGCCAACGGGCTGAACACCCTGCTGCGCTCCATCGGCACCTCCTCCGCCTCGGCCATGGTCGCGGCGGTCTTCGCCGCCGGGATGGTCGTCACCCCGTCGGGGGAGGCAGCGCCCACCTTCGGCGCATACCAGCTCGTCTTCTGGTCGGGCACCGCCGCGGCGCTCGGCGGGGCCCTCATCGCCGCCTTCATCCGGCGGCCGGCCCCGGTGGGCGAGCGGGCACCCAGCCGCACCGGCGTCCCGGCCCCGGCGGGGGAGCGCACCCACGTCAAGGTGGAGGGGGAACTGCCCGAGGTGCTCGTGCGCGGCCGGGTGCTGTCCCCGCAGGGACGGCCCCTGCGGCAGGCCGTGGCCACCGTCCTGCACACGGACGGGCGGCACGTCGACTGGGGCCGCACCGACAACGAGGGCCGGTTCGCGCTGGCCCTGCCCGAGGAGGGCCGCTACCTGCTCGTCGTGTCGGCCGACGGCTGGGCGCCGCAGTCGGGACTGGTGCACCTCGAGGCCGGGGAGACCGAGCCGGTCACGATGACGCGTCGGCTCCTGCTCTCCGGCCGGGTCACCGACGACGGGGTGCCCGTGGCCGGGGCGATGATCTCTCTCATCAAGCACTCGGGGGAGTACGTCGGGACGGCCTACGCCGAGGCCGACGGCGCCTACGAGATCGGGCTGCCGCCGCCGGGCCGCTACGTACTGACGGCCGTCGACCACGCCAGCGGACGGGCCCGCTCGCGCGCCCTGTCGGTGCTGTCGACGAGCACCACGCTCGACGTGGACCTGCGCACCGGCATCCCCAGGCCCTCCGAGCGGGTCCCCGCCGGTGCCCGCGGGGTCGGGACCGTGCTGCGGGGCAGCTCCGACGCCGGCCCCGCGTCGGCCCGCACGACGGACGCACCGACCCTGCCCTCGGGGACCCCGTCGTGAGCCGCCCCGGGGACGCGGCCGGCACCCGGGAGGTCGTCCTGCAGGTCGCCCGGCGGCTCTTCGGCGAGCGGGGGTACGCCGCCGTGACCATCCGGGAGGTGGCGGCGCAGGCGGGGGTGTCGGCCTCGATGGTCATGAAGGTCGCCGGGAGCAAGCAGCGGCTCTACGCCCTGGCCACCCCCGCCGAGCCGACGCCGCTGCCGCCCGACGTGCCGCTGGAGGGGATGGGCGAGCTGCTCGTCTCGCGCCTGCTGCAGCGCCGGGACGACGAGGCCGCCGAGCCGTGGCTGCGGGCCATCTACCTGCTCGTCGAGGCGCCCGACCCCGAGGCCGCCCGGGCCGAGTTCCGCGACCGCTTCCTGCGCCGGTTCCCGACCGAGGGGGACGGGCGCAGGCACGCCGACGAGGTGGCCTGCCTCATGCTGGGCCTGGCCGCCGGTGTCCGCGCCTTCCGGCTCCTCGACCCCGGGAGCACCGACAGGGAGGCGGTCGTGCGGGAGTATGGCGCACTCGTGCAGCAGGTGCTCGACCGGATCGACCTGGGTCGCACGGCGGGCGGGCAGGAAGCCTAGGGTGGCGACGTGAGCGTGCTGCGGGTCGTCGGGATCGAGACCGAGCTGGGGATCACCAGCACCCAGGTCGACGGGCAGGGGCGCTCGCTGAGCCCCATGGTGCTCTCCGGCCAGGTCGTGCGTGCCTACGCGGCCGGTGCCGACCCGGGGGCGGCGCTGCCGCCGACGGCCGGGTGGGACTACGCCGACGAGACGCCGCTGCGGGACGCCCGGGGCTACGAGATGGCCCGTGCGCTGGCCGACGTCTCCCAGCTGACCGACGTGGACGACCCGACGATCGCCACGACGGTCCTGTCCAACGGGGCCCGGCTCTACGTCGACCACGCCCATCCGGAGTACTCCTCGCCGGAGGTCACGTCCCCGCTGGAGGCGGTGCGCTACGACCGGGCGGGGGAGCTGGTCGCCCGGGGCGCCGTGCGCACCCTCGCCGAGCAGGGCGCCCAGGTGCGGCTCTACAAGAACAACGTGGACGGCAAGGGCGCCAGCTACGGCACCCACGAGAACTACCTCGTGCCGCGCAGCGTCCCCTTCGACCGGCTCGCCCGCCAGCTGCTCCCTTTCCTCGTCGCCCGGCCGGTGATCGCCGGGGCCGGACGGGTCGGTCTGGGCCAGGCCAGCGAGCGCCCCGGGTTCCAGCTGAGCCAGCGGGCGGACTACCTCGAGGCCCAGGTGGGCCTGGAGACCACGCTGCGCCGGCCTCTCGTCAACACCCGCGACGAGCCGCACGCCACCCCCGACCGTCACCGCCGGCTGCACGTCATCGTCGGCGACGCCACCATGGCCGACGTGACGACCTACCTGGCGGTGGGCTCCCTGTCGGCGGTGCTGCGTCTCGTCGAGACCTCTCCCGAGCTCGTGCCCGCGCTGGACCTGCGCGATCCGGTGCAGGCGGTCAAGGACATCTCGCACGACCCCACGTTGCGGACCACGGTGGAGACCGTCGACGGACGCCGGGTCACCGGCCCCGACCTGCTCGAGGCCTACCTGGAGGCGGTGCACCAGGCGGCCGGCTCCGGCCACGAGGCGTGGGCCGGGCCGGACGGGGCGGCCGGACCCGACCCCGCCACCGCCGACGTCCTCGACCGGTGGCAGGAGGTCCTCGACGACCTGCGGGACGACCCCGCCCGCTGCGCCGACCGCGTCGAGTGGGTCGCCAAGCTGACCCTCCTGGAGCGCTACCGCGAACGGGCCGGGGCCGGCTGGGGCGACCCCCGGCTGGCGGCGATGGACATCCAGTGGCACGACCTGGACCCCGAGCGTGGCCTGGCCCAGCGGCTGCGCGCCGCGGGCCGGCTGGAGCGGCTGGTGCCGCAGGAGCTGGTCGAGGCCGCGGTCGCCGAGCCGCCGGCCGACACGAGGGCCTGGTTCCGGGGCGAGTGCGTGCGCCGCTACGGCCCGTACGGCGACGTCCCGGCGGCCTCCTGGGACTCCGTCGTCATGCTGGACGAGGCAGGACGCCGCCACCGGGTCCGCACGCCCGAGCCGACCACCGCCACCCGGGAGCGGATCGGGCCGCTGCTGGAGCGGCATACCCGCACCGCCGGCCTGCTCACCGAGCTGGCCTCGGAGACCGTCTGAGAGGATCGGGACATGTCCGAGCAGCAGAAGTTCTCCCGTCGTCGCGACGACGACGCGCCCGAGCCGGAGACCCCGGCCCCCTCCGCCCCGCAGGTGCAGGGCGTCCGGCGCGACGAGGAGCTGGACTCCCTCCTCGACGAGATCGACGGGGTCCTGGAGACCAACGCCCAGGACTTCGTGCACGGGTTCATCCAGAAGGGCGGCCAGTAGCCCCCGTGGACGCCCGGGTGATGGGGATCGAGACCGAGTTCGGGGTCAATGCGACCTTCCGGGACGGTCCCCGCCTCGCGCCCGACGAGGTCGCCCGCTACCTCTTCCGCAAGGTCGTCGCCTGGGGGCGCTCCAGCAACGTCTTCCTCGTCAACGGCTCCCGGCTCTACCTCGACGTCGGGTCCCACCCTGAGTACGCCACCGCCGAGTGCACCGACCTGCTCGACCTGGTCGCCCACGACAAGGCCGGCGAGCTCATCGTCCAGGACCTCGCCGACGACGCCGAGCAGCGGCTGGCCGAGGAGGGGATGGACGCCACCGTCTACGTGCTGAAGAACAACGTGGACTCCCGCGGCAACTCCTACGGCTCGCACGAGAACTACCTCGTGCGCCGCACGCCCCGGCTGGAGCGGATCACCGACCCGCTCGTGCCCTTCCTCGTCACCCGGCAGCTGGTCAGCGGCACCGGCCGGCTGCACGTCGTGGGGGAGCGGGCCACCTTCCTGGTCTCCCAGCGTGCCGACCACGTGTGGGAGGGCCTGTCCTCGGCGACGACCCGGTCCAGACCGATCATCAACACCCGCGACGAGCCGCACGCCGACGCCGAGCGGTACCGCAGGCTCCACGTCATCGTCGGCGACTCCACGATGAGCCAGACCACGACGATGGTGCGCGTCGGCATGGTCGACCTGGTGCTGCGGATGGTCGAGGCCGGCACGATCGTGCCCGACATGGCCCTGGCCAACCCGGTGCAGGCCATCCGTGAGGTCAGCCGGGACCGGACCGGCCGGCGTCCGCTCGCGCTGGCCCGGGGCGGCACCATCAGCGCCCTCGACATGCAGACCGCCTTCCTGGCGCTCGTCCGCCGCTACGCCGAGGGCGCGGGCCTGGCGGACGTCAGCCCGCACCGGGAGGTCCTCGAGCTGTGGGAGCGCACCCTCCGGGCGGTGGAGACCGACGACCTGTCGCTGGTCGACACCGAGATCGAGTGGGTCATGAAGAAGACGCTCCTGGAGAGGTATGCCGCCCGGCACGGGCTCGAGCTGCACGACGACCGGCTCCAGCAGCTGGACCTCGCCTGGCACGACGTCCACCCCCGACGGGGCGTTCTGTCGGTGCTCGAGCGGCAGGGCCGGGCGCGGACCGTCGTCACGCCGGACCGTGTCGCCCGCGCCATGCACGAGCCGCCGCGGACCCGGGCCTGGCTGCGGGGGGAGTTCGTGCGGGCGGCCCAGGAGCACCGGCGGGACTTCACCGTCGACTGGGTGCACCTGAAGCTCAACGACACCGCGCAGCGCACCGTGGTCTGCAAGGACCCGTTCTCCGCGGTCGACGCCCGGGTGGACGAGCTGATCGAGTCGATCCGCCGGGCCGGCCCGCCCCGGAACGCGCCCACCGTCCGCGGGGTGTAGCCGGGCCGCCCCAGGGTGCTCCCACCGGGCACCCAGGTTGGGATGGTTACGCTTGCCCGGTTGCACCGGTCGCGCGGCCCTCCCGCCGCGGGCCCCCGACGAACCCGAGACTGTGAAGGAACGCGCGTGCGCTCTCCCCGACTGCGGATGGTGGCCCTGGCCGCCGCCCCGCTGCTGCTCCTGTCCGCCTGCTCCACGGACGGGGGGACCGACGGCGCCGACCAGAGCGACGACGCCGCTGCCACCTCGGCCGCCCCGACGGGCGACGTGTCCGAGCTGGCGGTCGACACCTCCGGCGACGCGCCCCAGATCACCCGGGACGGTGAGCCGATGGCCGAGGGCGAGCTGCCGTTCGGCGTCGCCGAGACCCAGGTCGAGGAGGTCGAGGCCGGTGACGGGGACGAGGTCTCCGAGGGCGACGAGGTGCGTGTGCGCTACCTCACGGTCAACGGGACCAGCGGCGAGGAGGTGCTGTCCACCTTCGAGCAGGAGGACCCGGTCACCCTCGACCTGTCCAACGAGCTGCTCTTCCCGGCCTTCCTCGAGGAGCTGCCGGGCCGCCGGGCCGGTGACGCCCTCCTCATGGCGCTGCCCCCGGCGGCGGCGTTCGGCAACCAGGGCAACAGCCAGCTGGGGATCGGCGCCGAGGACACCCTGGTGTTCTACATGGAGATCGTCGACAGCGCCGCCCCGCTGACCAAGGCGACGGGCGAGGAGGTCGAGCCGGAGGACGGGCTGCCCGAGGTGGAGGCCGACGGTGAGAGCGCCGCCACCATCACGATCCCCGACGACGCCGAGGCTCCCGACGAGCTGGTGGTGCAGCCGCTCATCGAGGGCGAGGGCGCGGAGGTCAAGGCCGGCCAGTCCATCAAGGTGCACTACACCGGCGTGAAGTTCTCCGACGGCGAGGGCTTCGACAACTCCTACGACCGGGGCGAGCCGGCCGAGTTCCCCATCGGTGTCGGCCAGGTCATCTCGGGCTGGGACGAGGGGCTGGTCGGCCAGCCGGTCGGCTCCCGCGTCCTGCTCGTCATCCCGGCCGAGCAGGCCTACGGCGAGGCCCCCGAGCAGGACGACGAGAGCCAGACCACCGCGCCCGCGCACGAGCTGGCCGGCGAGACGCTCGTCTTCGTCGTAGACATCCTCGGCGCCTACTGAGGGCCATCCCCGCAGACCAGCAGCACCCCTACCAACGTCAGGAGAGCACCGCATGTCCGAGTCCCCCTTCGGCCAGGTCCGCAAGGCCAAGCCCGAGATCGACTTCCCCGGCGACACCCCGCCGGCCGAGCTGGTCGTCGAGGACATCGAGGTCGGCAAGGGCGCCGAGGCGACCGCCGGCTCGCAGATCTCGGCCCACTACGTCGGCGTGGCCTGGTCCACGGGCGAGGAGTTCGACGCCTCCTGGAACCGTGGCCAGCCGCTCGACTTCACCGTCGGCGTCGGCCAGGTCATCCAGGGCTGGGACCAGGGCCTGCTGGGGATGAAGGTCGGCGGTCGCCGCAAGATCGTCATCCCTCCGCACCTGGGCTACGGCGACCGCGGCGCCGGCGGCGCGATCAAGGGCGGCGAGACCCTCATCTTCGTCGTCGACCTCGTCGACGTGCGCTGAGACCCGTCCGCGCAAGCGGCGCCCCGTCGGTCCGACCGGCGGGGCGCCGCTGCGTCCGCCCGGCCGGCGTGTCGCGCACCGGCTGACCTTCCCGCGCCCGGCGTGTCGCGCACTGTGCTGATGCCGTTGCGGCGTGTCGCGTGCCAGGGCGCGGATCGTGCACAGAGCCGCCGCGGGAGAACGCCCCGGCAGCGCCCACCACCAGCCCTTCAGATCTTGGCCAGCCCCGGCCGCAGCAGGTGCAGGTTGAGCTCGCCCGAAAGCTGCTCGAGGGCCAGGATGCCCCGGACCGAGCTGCCGTGCCGGTCGAGGCGGGGGGAGTAGGCCGCGATGCCGCAGCGGCCCGGGACCGCCGCGATGATGCCGCCGGCGATGCCGCTCTTGCCCGGGAGCCCGACGTCGGTGACCCACTCGCCGGCGTCGTCGTACATGCCGCAGGTCATCATCACCGACAGCACCTGCCGGGCCGCGAGGGGGCTGAGCACCCGCTCGTCGGTGCCGGGGACGAGCCCGTCGTGCGCCAGGGTGGCCGCCATCCGGGCGAACTCCACGGTCGTCGCCTCGATCGCGCACTGCCGGGTGTAGCCCTCCACGACGTCGTGCGGGTCGCCGGGCAGCACGCCGAGGGCCTTGAGCAGGTGGGCGATCCCGAGGTTGCGGTGCGCGGCGGCCAGCTCCTGCGCGACGAGGTGTTCGTTGACGCCCAGGTCCCGGCCGGCCATCCGGGACAGCAGGTCGTGCAGCGCGCGGAAGCGTTCCTCCCCCGAGTCCCCGGGCAGCAGGGCGTGCACGGCGAGGGCGCCGGCGTTGATCATCGGGTTGTCCGGGCGGTCGCCGGCCTCCAGCGAGATCCGGTTGAAGGCGTCGCCGGAGGGCTCGACGTCGACGTGCTCGAAGACCTCCTCCAGACCGACGGTGTCGATGGCCAGCCCGTAGGCGAACGCCTTCGACATCGACTGGATCGGGAAGGGCACGTCCGCGTCGCCCGCCCCGACGCGCTGGTCGTCGCTGTCCACGAGGGCCAGGGCCGTCAAGGACAGGTCGGCCTCGCGGTGCACCGGCAGCTCGTTCGGCTCACCGTCGTCCACCTCCCGGACGCGCTCGACGATCCGGTCCAGCAGGGCCTGCAGCTCGGGGGTGTCCACCGCGCCAGACTAGGGCTCGGAGGCCGTCCCCTCCGACGGGGGCCTGGGCCCGGGCACCCCGGCCGTGAGGCGGAGGTCCTCGACGAGCTCGCGCCACACCTGCTCGCAGGAGTCCCGGTCGTCGTCGGCGATCCACGCCGGGTCCACGGCGGCCCGCCCCAGGGCGGCGCCGAACCGGGCCCGGTAGCCGAGCAGCCGCGTGATCCCGACCTCCCGGCACCAGTGCTCGAACGCCTCCAGGAGGGCCCCCGGCCCGCTCAGCTCCTGGAGCACCTCGGCGGGAGCAACGGGTGGGGCCGCACCCAGCCGGCCGAGCCGCCACCGCCCCAGGGCCGAGCTCACGGTCGCGTCGCACGGGCGCAGGGCGTCCTCCATGTCCAGGACCTGTGCCCTGAGGTCGGGATCCTGCTCGGGGAGGGCGTCGAGCTCGGCGGCCAACGCCCCCTGCAGGACCGACCGGCCCGCCGGCGTGAGGCACCATCCGCGCTCGTCCCCCCGGACGAGCTGCTCGGCCCAGCCCTCCTCGGCCGCCAGCCCGAGGTGGGCGAGCACGTCCTGCCGGGGCTCCTCGGCCCGTCGCACGACCCGTCCGACCTCGGCGAAACGGAGGACCGCGAGGGCGTGCAGCACGCCCAGCACGCCGGTCACGCGGACCCCAGGACGGCCGCCCTCCGCCCGGCCACGGCGGCGGCCACGAACGAGGCGGTGTCCTCCTCCAGGCCACGGCCCATCGTGGCCAGCGGGACCGGCGAGCCGTGCAACGCCTCGACCACGCCCTCGACGGCGACGTCCACCGGCCGGAGGTGGGGCGCGGCGTGCACGAGCTCTCCCACGGCCGCCCGCACGTCCGCCAGGCAGCCGTCGGTGGCGGCGTGCCCGGTGGTGCCGTGGGGGAGGGGCACCTCGGCCGGGTGCGCCAGGACCCGTCCGTAGGCCGTCGCGCTGTGGTGGGACAGGCCGCGGTGGCGGGGCCGCGGGTCGGCCTGGGAGACGCGGAGGGAGGCGACCGGACGGCCGCCCAGCACGGCGGCGGCGTTGAGGGCCTCCCCGGCCGAGACCCCGGAGAAGCCCCATCGGGTGCCCGTCCCCAGGTTGCCCGGTCCCTGGGTCACGACCACGAGGTCGGCCCCGACGACGTGGTGGGCGGCCAGGAGGGCGCTGTGCACGGTGACCGCCTCGAGGTCGCCGCCGTAGGCCTGCCCGGCGGTGACGACCGCCTCGAGCCAGCCCCGCTCGCGCAGCACGGCCACGGTCCGGGAGTATGCGGCGGGCAGGGCGCCGCCGTCGGTCATGACGTAGACCACGCGAAGACCCTCGTCCTCCAGCCGGACCCCGGCCAGCACCGCCGGCAGCGCCGAGTGCAGGTCTGCGGCGACCACCGGCATACCCCCGAGGTCGTCGGCGTCGGCGAGACGCCCGTGGTGCGCGCCCTCGGGGTCGTCGACCCCCAGCACCATCGTCTGCAGCGGCGTGTAGCGCGCCTTGACCAGGTGGCCCGGCTCCTCCGCCTCCCGGGCGGGCCAGGCGTCGGGGCGGTCGGGGACGGCCACCACGAGCGCGAGCCCGCCGGTGCCCAGGGATCGGTCCAGGGCCGTGGTGTTGAGCAGCACCCGGTCGCCGGTCCGGGGGGTGCCCACCACGTCGGGGTAGGCCAGCGCCCGCAGGCTCTCCCCGTCGGAGGTGTCCACGTCCAGGAGCAGCACGCCCGGCCACCCCGGGCCGGTCGCCCGCACCACGCCCTGCCGCCACCGGATCACGCAGGCAGCCTAGTGGGCGGCACCCACGGACCCGCCGGCGCCGACCGCGGATCGACGTGGGGCACCCCGCGGTCCCGGTGGGTGTTCGTACAGGTGTCGAGTAGCGTGTCCGCCATGGCGTCCCGCAGCACCCCGGCGAAGAAGGGGCCCAGCCCCGCCGCGGCCAAGACCGAACGGCTCCTCAACCTCGTCATCGCCCTGCTGTCCACCCGCCAGCCGCTGTCGCGGGCCCGGATCCGCCAGGCCGTGCCGGACTACGCCGCCGGCAGCGACGAGGCCTTCGAGCGGATGTTCGAGCGGGACAAGGACGAGCTGCGCGCCCTGGGCATCCCGCTGCGGACCGAGCCCATCGACCCGTTCTTCGACGACGAGCCCGGCTACCGGATCGACCAGCGGGAGTACGCCCTGCCGCAGATCGAGCTGGAGCCGGACGAGGTGGCCGTCCTGGGGCTGGCCAGCCGGATGTGGTCGCAGGCGTCGCTGGCGGGCCCGGCGGCCCAGGCGCTGCGCAAGCTGGACGCCGCCGGCCTCATGCGCGACGAGGCGTCGGTGGCCGGGCTCGAGCCCCTGCTGCACACCACCGAGCCGGCCTTCGACCCCGTCCGGGACGCCGTGCTCACCCGCACCGCCCTGTCCTTCGACTACCGCCGGGCGGGGGAGGCCGAACCGGTGACCCGGCACGTGCAGCCGTGGGGCCTGACGAGCTGGCACGGCCGCTGGTACCTCACCGGCCACGACGTCGACCGGGGCGCCTCCCGCGTCTTCCGCCTCGACCGGATCGTCGGGGCCCCCCGGCGCACCGGCCGGGCGGGGGCCTTCGAGGTGCCCGACGGGCACGACCCCCGGGCGATGATCCGGACGGCGTACGGCGACGACGCCGGCGAGCGGACCGAGGTGGTGCTGCGGGTGCGCGGGGGCAGCGCCTCCTCGCTGCGCCGGCGCGGCGAGGTCGAGCCGGGCGACGACGGCTGGGACGAGCTGCGCGTCCGCGTCTCCGGCACCGCCTCCCTGGTCCAGGAGGTCGCGGCCGCGGGACCCGACGTGCGGGTCCTCTCGCCCGCGGAGGTCCGCGACCAGGTCGTCGAGGCGCTGCAGGCGGTGGCCGCGGCCCACGAGGGGGAGGAGTCCTGATGGTCACCTACGAGAGCGCCACCAGCAGGCTGGGCCGGCTGCTGACGATGGTGCCGTGGCTGCTCAACCGGCAGGGCATCGACCTGGCCGAGGCCGCCGACCAGCTGGGCACGAGCGTGGACCAGGTGGTCGATGACCTGCAGCTGCTCTTCGTGTGCGGGCTGCCCGGCCACTACCCGGACGACCTCATCGAGGCCTCGTGGGAGGACGGCCGGGTCCACGTGGCCAACGCCGACACCATCGCCCGTCCGCTCCGGCTGGGGCGCGACGAGGCCCTGGCGCTCATCGTGGCCCTGCGGGCCCTGGCCGACACGCCGGGCCTGACCGACCGCGACGCCATCGACCGCGCCCTGGCCAAGCTGGAGTCGGCGGCGGGCGACGCGGCCGCCTCCGCCGACCAGGTCCAGGTCAGCCTCGAGCAGCCGCTGCCGCCGGAGCTGGCCGACCGGCTGCGCCGGGCGATCGGCGGACGGCGACGCGTCCACCTGCGCTACACGGTGGCCAGCCGGGACGAGACGACCGAGCGCGACGTGGACCCGGTCCGGGTCGCCGCCGTCGACGGCCGGTGGTACCTCGAGGGCTGGTGCCACCGCGCCGGCGGCGTCCGGCTGTTCCGGCTCGACCGGGTGGAGGACCTGCAGGTCCTCGACGTCGACGGCACCCCGCCGCCGGACCTGCCCCTGCGCGACCTGGGGTCCGGCGTCTACCGGGCCGCGCCGGAGGACCTGCGCGTGCACCTGGAGGTGGACCCCCGGGCCGCGTGGATCACCGAGACCCTCCCGGTCGAGGAGGTGCGCCGGCGCGACGACGGCGTGCTGGAGGTGGTCCTGCCGGTCGCCGACCCGGTCTGGCTGCACCGGCTGGTCCGGCGCGAGGCGGGGGCCGTCCGGGTGACGGCGCCGGCCGACGTCGTCGCGGACGTCGCGCGGGAGGCCCGCGAGGCCGTGGCCGGGCACCGGGGGACCACCCGGATAGACTGAGCACGACCGCGCCCGGCGCCGTGACCGCTCCCGGAAGGGGAACCCACCATGCGCATCCAGATCTGGCACATCGTCGTCCTCGTCATCGCCTTCGTCCTGCTCTTCGGCTGGAAGAACCTGCCCAACGTCTCCCGGAGCCTGGGGGAGTCGATGCGGGTCTTCAAGTCCGAGGTCGACCAGATGAAGGACGAGAATGAGGCCCGCAAGGGCCGCGGCCAGGACACGGCGCTGCCGGGGGGCGACGACGCCGACCGCCCCGCCGCGGGCACGTCCCGCGACGAGCCCGTCGACGACCGCTACCGCGACACGGCGCGCGAGGAGTACCGCCAGGCCCGTGAGGCCGAGCCGGACGTCGACGGTCGCGACGGCCGCGACCCGCGCGTCTGACCTCCCGGACCGAGGCGTCCCACCCGAGCGTGGCCCGCGGACGGCGGTCGACCAACCCCGAGGGACGGATGTCCCTCGGGGAGCACTTCCGTGAGCTGCGCAACCGGCTGCTGATCTCGACCCTCGCTGTCGTGGCCCTCAGCGTGGTCGGCTGGTACTGGTACCAGGACATCATCGACGTGGTGGCCGCCCCCGTGCAGCGGGTCGCCGAGGAGCGCGGCGACGAGCTGGTCACGCTCCGCTTCCAGAACATCACCGAGCCGTTCGCCACCCAGCTCAAGGTCGCGATCTTCAGCGGCATCCTGCTGGGCAGCCCGGTCTGGCTGTGGCAGGCCTGGGCCTTCCTCCTGCCCGGGCTGACCCGCCCGGAGAAGCGGATCGCGCTGGTCTACTTCTTCGTCAGCATCCCGCTGTTCCTCGCCGGCGCGGGCCTGGCGGCCTTCACCTTCCCCCGGCTCGTGGCCATCCTGCTCAGCTTCACGCCCGAGGGCGTGGCCAACATCCAGGGGATGTCGGAGTTCCTCTCCCTCGTGCTCTACTTCATGCTCGCCTTCGGGCTGGCGTTCCTGCTGCCCGTCGTGCTGGTGGCGCTCAACCAGATGCGCATCCTGTCGGCCCGGGCGATGCTGCGCAGCTGGCGGGTCACCCTCTTCGCCATCCTGGTCTTCTCGGCCTTCATGACCCCCGACCCCTCCGCGTGGACGATGCTGGCGATGGCCGCCCCGGTGTTCTTCCTCTTCTGGTGCGCCGTCGCCGTGGCCTTCCTCCTGGAGCGGCGCCGCCGTCGCCGCGGGGACGACCCGGCCGACAGGTACGCCCGGCTCTCGCCCGGCGAGGCCACCCCGCTGTCATGAGGTATGCCGTCGCGCACGGGCGGCGCTCGGGGCGCGGCGGGGCGGCGGCACTCGGGGCCGAGGCGGTCCGGCGGCTGCGGTCCGACGGGCACGACGTGGTCGAGATCGCGGCGGGCACGCGCGAGGAGGCCGCCGACCGGTGCCGTGCCCAGGTGGAGGCGGGGGTCGACGTGCTCGTCGTCGCCGGCGGGGACGGCATCGTCAGCCTGGCTGCAGACCTGTGCGCCGGCACCTCCACCGCGGTCGGGATCCTGCCGGCCGGCACCGGCAACGACAATGCCCGCTCGCTCGGCCTCCCGCTCGGGACGGGGAAGGCCCTCGACGTTCTCACGTCCGGCCACCGGCGCACCGTCGACGTGCTCCACGTGGCCGAGCTGGACCGGCACGTGCTGGGTTCGGTCAACGCCGGGCTGGACGCCCGGATCGCCCACCGGGCCACGCTGCTGCCGCGCCAGCTGGGGGCGCTCACCTACACCGTGGCCGCCCTCGTAGAGATCGCCCGCCTGCCGCGCACCCCGCCGCTGCGCTACCGGCTGACCCTCGGTCCGGAAGGAGCCGGGCAGCGGGTCGAGCAGCTGGACGCCCTCGTGGTCGTCCCGGCCAACATGCCGTTCGTCGGCGGGGGGCTGCAGGTGGCTCCGGACGCCGACCCGGCCGACGGCCTGCTCGACCTGGTCGTCATCCGTCCCGTGGCCCCGGCCCGGGCCCTGGCCCTGCTGCGCGCGGTCCGCGCGGGACGGCATACCCGGCTGCCGGAGGTGGAGGTGCACCGCACCGCGCAGGTGCGGATCGAGGGGCCGGCCGACGTGCTCGCCCACGGGGACGGGGAGGCCCTCGGTCCGCTGCCGCTGACCGTGCGGGTGGTGCCGTCGGCCCTGCAGGTCGTCGTCCCCGGCCTGACATAGCCTGGGGCCATGTCCAGCCCCGCAGAGCGATACGCCCAGGCCCGCGTCCGCGCCGCCCGGCAGGCGACCGCGGCCGGGCGGTTCGCCGACGGCCTGGGCTTCGAGCTCGACGACTTCCAGGTCCGGGCCCTCGACGCCGTCCAGGAGGGGGACGGGGTCCTGGTGGCCGCACCGACCGGGGCCGGCAAGACGGTCGTGGGGGAGTTCGCGGTCTTCCTGGCGCTGGAGACCGGGCGCAAGGCGTTCTACACCACCCCGATCAAGGCGCTGTCCAACCAGAAGTACCACGACCTCGTGGCCCGCCACGGCCCCGAGAACGTCGGCCTGCTCACCGGCGACTCCTCGATCAACGGGGAGGCCCCGGTCGTCGTCATGACCACCGAGGTGCTGCGCAACATGATGTACAGCTCCTCGCCCACCCTCACCGGCCTCGGCTACGTCGTCATGGACGAGGTGCACTACCTGGCCGACCGGTTCCGGGGAGCGGTCTGGGAGGAGGTCATCATCCACCTGCCCGAGTCGGTGCAGGTGGTCTCCTTGTCGGCGACCGTGAGCAATGCCGAGGAGTTCGGCGACTGGCTGCGCACCGTGCGCGGCAACACCGAGGTCATCGTGGCCGAGCACCGGCCCGTCCCGCTCTGGCAGCACATGATGGTCGGCACCCAGATGTTCGACCTGTTCGTCACCGACGGTGGGGCGGAGGGCAGCACCCGGGTCAACCCTGCCCTGCTGCAGCGGATCGAGCAGGCCGAGCGGGCCACGGGGTGGACCCGGGAGGACGCGGGCGGACCCCGCGGGCGGCGGGGGGCGGTCCGGGGCCGGTATGCCGACCACCGCGGGCGCGACGACCGGCGCGGGGGCAGGGGCGGGCGCGGGCGCGCCGACCGGTCCGACCGGGGCCGCCGCCCCGACGACGTCGTGCCGCTGGCCGACCGGGGGGCCCTGCCCGGTGGCGTGGCCAGCCGTGCCCAGGTGGTCGACCGGCTGGACCGGGAGGGCCTGCTGCCGGCGATCACCTTCATCTTCAGCCGGGCCGGGTGCGACGCCGCCGTCGGCCAGCTGCTGGGCCGCGGGATGCGCCTGGTCCCCGAGGAGGAGGGCCGGCGGATCCGCGAGCTGGTCGCCGAGCGGATCGCCGAGGTGGACCCCGCGGACCTGGGGGTGCTGGGCTACCACGACTTCGTCGAGGGCCTCGCCCGCGGGTTCGCCGCGCACCACGCGGGGATGCTGCCGCTGTTCCGGGAGATCGTCGAGGAGCTGTTCACCGCCGGACGGGTCCGGGCCGTCTTCGCCACCGAGACCCTGGCGCTGGGGATCAACATGCCGGCCCGCAGCGTCGTGCTGGAGAAGCTGGTCAAGTTCAACGGCGAGACGCACGCGCCGGTCACCCCGGCCGAGTACACCCAGCTCACCGGGCGCGCCGGCCGACGGGGCATCGACGTCGAGGGCCACGCCGTCGTGCTCTGGCGGCGGGGGGTGGACCCGGTCGAGGTGGCCGGCCTCGCCTCGACGCGCACCTACCCCCTGCGCAGCTCCTTCCGGCCCAGCTCCAACATGGCGGTCAACCTCGTGGCCCAGTACGGCCGCCCGGCCGCCCACGAGCTGCTGCAGAGCAGCTTCGCGCAGTTCCAGGCCGACCGGTCGGTCGTGGGGCTGACCCGGCGGCTGAAGGAGAACCAGGAGGCGCTCGACGGCTACGAGGAGGCGATGGCCTGCGACCGCGGCGACTTCCGGGAGTACGGCCGGCTGCGGCACGAGCTCAGCGAGCTGGAGAAGAAGCAGGCCCGCCGCCGCCAGGCGTCCCGGCGGGCCGACATCGCCGTCGCGCTCGACGAGCTGGGCGTGGGGGACGTCGTCCGGCTGGAGGGTTCCCGCAAGGGCACCATGGCGGTCGTGCTGCCCACCTCGCGGGCCAAGGGCACGGGCGAGCCGACGGCGTTGACCTCCAACGGCAGCCTGCACACCCTCACCGTGGCCGGCTTCCGCGACGTGCCCGACGTCATCGGCACGCTCAAGGTGCCGTCCTCCTTCAACGCCCGCAGCCCGAAGGCACGCAAGGATCTGGCGTCCGCCCTGCGCGAGAAGGTCAGCGAGCCGCTGCCCGGGCGGAGCGGGCGGGGCGGCGGCTCCCGGGGCGACGGGGGCGACGACGGCGACGCACCGGCATACCGCTCCTCGCTGGAGACGCGCGTGGACGAGCTGCGGGCGCAGCTGCGGGCCCACCCCTCCCACACCTGCCCCGACCGGGAGGAGCACGCCCGGTGGGCCGCGCGGTGGTGGCAGCTGCGCCGCGAGACCGACGACCTGCAGCGCAGGGTGTCGGAGCGGACCAACACCGTCGCCAAGACCTTCGAGCGGATCTGCGACCTGCTCTCGACCCTGGGCTACCTGACGCCGGACGGGCTGGCGGTCACCGAGGAGGGCCAGCGCCTGCGGCGGATCTACACCGAGCTCGACCTGGTCGTCGCCGAGGCCCTGCGCCGCGGCAGCTGGCAGCGGCTGTCCGGGGCGGACCTGGCGGCGGTGGTCTCCGCGCTCGTGCACGAGGCGCGGGGCGACGACGTGGGCGAGGCCCGGATGCCGGGGGTCGAGGTCGAGGAGGCCCTGGGGGAGATCGGCGCGATCTGGCGCGAGGTGAGCACCCTCAAGGTGGAGCACCGGCTCGAGCCGGACCGCGAACCCGACCCGGGCATCGCCTGGATGGTCCACCGGTGGGCCTCCGGCCGCGGTCTGGAGGAGGTGCTGCGCGACGGCACCCTGTCGGCCGGCGACTTCGTCCGCCGGTGCAAGCAGGTCGTCGACCTGCTCGGCCAGATCGCCCAGGCCGCCGACCCGCCCGTCGCCCGCACGGCCCGGCGCGCCTCCAGCGCGGTCCTGCGCGGCGTGGTCGCCGCCGACCGGCTCGACTGACCCCGACCACCCGACCCGAGGAGAACCCCGTGACCGAGATCGTCGTCTGCTCCCCGCTGCGCACCCCTGTCGGCGGCTTCCTGGGCTCGCTGGCCGACCTCTCCGCCGCCGACCTGGGCACCCAGCTGCTCACCGCCCTGCTCGAGCGCACCGGCCTGCAGGACGGCGACGTCGACGACGTGGTCGTCGGCAACGCCAACCCCTCCGGCGAGATCCCCGCCCTGGGCCGGATCCTGGCGCTGAACGCCGGGCTCGACTCCGCGCCCGGCATGCAGCTGGACCGCCGCTGCGGCTCCGGCCTGCAGGCGGTGCTCACCGCGGCCGCGCACGTCGCCTCGGGAGGGGCCCGGCTCATCGTCGCCGGGGGAGCGGAGTCGATGAGCCAGGTCGAGCACTACGCGCTGCTGCGCCAGGGGGTCAAGGGCGCCGGGGTCGAGCTGGCCGACCGGCTCGCCCGGGCACGCTCCACCGCCGGCGGCGAGCGGCACCCGATCCCCGGGGGCATGATCGAGACGGCGGAGAACCTGCGGCGCGAGTACGCCATCTCCCGGGAGGCCCAGGACGAGTACGCCGTGCGTTCCCAGCGGCTCGCCGCGGCGGCGCAGGCGGAGGGACGCTTCGCCGAGGAGATGGTCCCCGTCGAGGTGACCACCCGCAAGGGCACGACCGTGGTGGACGCGGACGAGCACATCCGCCCCGGCACCACCCTCGAGGTGCTCTCCGGGCTCCGGCCGATCATGGGCCGGCAGGACGACCAGGCCACCGTGACCGCCGGGAACGCCAGCGGCCAGAACGACGCCGCCGCCCTGTGCGTGGTCACCACCCGGGAGCACGCCGAGGCCACGGGCCTGACCCCGGTGCTGGCGCTGCGCTCCTGGGCCGTGGCCGGGGTCGCCCCCGAGACGATGGGCATCGGTCCGGTCCCCGCCTCGGCGGCCGCCCTGGAACGGGCCGGGCTGACCCTCGACGACATGGACCTCATCGAGCTCAACGAGGCCTTCGCCGCGCAGGTGCTCGCCGTGCTCACGGAGTGGGGGATGAGCGACCCCTCGGCCTGGGACCGGCTCAACCCCAACGGGTCGGGCATCTCCCTGGGCCACCCGGTGGGGGCCACCGGTGCCCGCATCCTGGCGACCCTGGCCCAGGAGCTGCACCGGCGCGAGGGCCGCTACGCCCTGGAGACCATGTGCATCGGCGGTGGTCAGGGGCTGGCCGCGGTGTTCGAACGGGTGGTGTGAACGGCCGGCCGGCTCAGGAGGGCCGCAGCTCCAGCGCCTTGAGCAGCCGACCCACGGGGCTGCCGAGGTCGTAGGCCTCGACCAGCTGCTGCAGGGTCTCCGGGTCGGCCAGCTCGCGGGGCACGGTGAGCGGGACGTCCGGCAGCGGCGCGTCGGGCGCGACGGTGACGACGAGGGGTGCGGCGTCGAGGTAGTCCGAGGCGGCCTCCAGGTTGGCCCGGCGGGCGCCCTTCAGCGCCGGGTCGCCGTCGGCCACCGCCTGCCGCAGGGCGGCCAACGAGCCGTAGGTGCGGATGAGCTGGGCGGCCGTCTTGTCGCCGATCCCCTTCACGCCCGGGAGCCCGTCGCTGGTGTCCCCGCGCAGCATCGCCATCTCGGCGTAGGCCGTGCCGGTGGGCACCCCGTAGCGCTCCTGCAGGTCGGCCTGGCGCACCACCTCCGCGTCGCGGACCCCGCCGCGGGCGGTGTAGACGACGCTGACGTCGGCCTCGTCGTCGACCAGCTGGAACAGGTCCCGGTCGCCGGTGACGACCGAGACCGGCATCCGGCCCCGGTGTCGCGCGGTGAGGGTGCCGATGACGTCGTCGGCCTCGTAGCCGGGGGAGCCCAGCACCGGGATGCCGAACGCCTCCAGGGCGCGGCGCAGGACCGGCACCTGGACCTCCAGCTCAGGTGGAGCCTCCTCCTTCTCCTGCGAACCCTCGACCAGCCGGTGAGCCTTGTAGGTGGGGATGGCCTCGACCCGGAACGCCGGCCGCCAGTCGTCGTCCCAGCAGGCCACCAGGTGGGTCGGTCGGAACCGGGTGACGAGGGTGGCCACCATGTCGAGCAGCCCACGGGTGGCGTTGGTCGGCGTGCCGTCCGGGGCGGGCCGCAGGTCCTTGACGCCGAAGAACGCACGGAAGTAGAGGCTCGCGGTGTCGAGGAGAAGGAGCCGGCCCGGGGCGCTGTCGTCCATGAGGTCCCACCCTAGGGCTGCTAGCGTGCCGACGTGCCGCGCCCCGTCCCCCTCCTGCTGCCCTGGGCCGCCGTGCTGGTCACCCTGGCCACGGCCGGGCTGCTGCTGCTCGGTCCGCTCTGGGACACCGCGGAGGGGGAGAACCCGCTGACCCGGCCCGACCCCGCCCTGGCCGACGTGCTCCGGCTGGCGCTGCCGACGGTGCTGGTCGCCCTGGCCGTCGCCGTCGCGCTGCTCCTGCCCCGTCGCCGGGCGGCGGCAGGCGTCGTGCTCCTGGTCCTGGCCGTCGGTGTGCTGCTCGCCCCGCCACCGCTGCCGCTGTGGTTCCTCCCCGCGCTGCTGCTGACCGCCGTGGGGTATGCGGTGTCCCTCCGGGCGGGTGCGCCCGCCCACTAGGGTGGCGCCATGGAAGCCCTCGACCGGAACATCGTCCAGGTCCTCGCCCTGGACGGCCGGATCTCCTTCGCCGACCTGGGCCGGCAGGTGGGGCTGTCGACCTCCGCGGTGCACCAGCGGGTCAAGCGGCTCGAGGAGCGGGGGATCATCAAGGGCTACCGGGCCGTGGTCGACTACACCGCGGTGGGCCTGCCCCTGACGGCCCTGATGTCGGTCACCCCCTTCGACCCGGCGGCCGACGACGACATCCCCGAGCGGCTCGCGGACATCGACGAGATCGTGGCCTGCTGGTCGGTGGCCGGGGACGAGAACTACATCCTCCTCATCCGGGTGCAGCGCCCGCAGGAGCTGGAGGAGCTGCTCGCCCGGATCCGCCAGCAGGGGTCCTGCTCGACGAACACCACGATCGTGCTCTCCACCCCGTGGGAGGACCGGCTGGGGCGGCTTCCTGAGAACCCGGTCGGCTGAGCCCCTCGTCGCGGATGGACCACGCCCCGGTCGGCGCCCGGCCCCGCTCCCTGGCCGCCGCCTGGACCCTCGCCCTGACGCTCGGCCTGCTGGCCCTGACCGCCACCCTCCTGGGCAACCAGCTGATCGTCACGCGGTTCGCCGACGCGGTGCGCCCCGACGACCTGCTCTTCGAGCTGCTGCCCTACGTCCGACCGGCGCGGTGGCTCACCCTGGCCACCCTCGTGGTGGGGTTCGGTGCCTTCCTGGGGGACCTGGTGCGCTCCGGCCGCACCGCCCTGCTGCCCGCGGTCGGGGCGGTGTTCGCCGTGATGTACCTGCTGCGGGCCGGGATCATGGTGCTCACGCCGTTGGCCCCGGCGCAGGGGGAGGGCCCGTTCCTGTTCTCCCCCCAGCAGTACGGCATGTTCCCCTCCGGGCACGTGGCCGCCCTGACGCTGCTGGCCATGCTCACCCCGGCCGACCGGCCACGCCTGCGCACCCTGCAGCGCGTGCTGGTGGCCCTCATGGCGGCCGCGCTCGTGCTGGCCCACGGCCACTACTCCATCGACGTCGTCGGCGGCCTGCTGCTGGCCTTCTTCGTCGTCCGCGCGTGGGGGTCGGGCCCCGTCCTGGGGCCGGTCGCGCGCGTCACCGGCCCCGGGACCGTCGCGCACCGTAGGCTCGGGACGGGCCGGGCACCGGACGGGTGCGACGGCCCCTAGGAGGCACGATGTTCCTGCGCGGACGCCGACTCGTCCCGGGCCGACGGGACGCCCGTCCGGTGCCCGCGCTGCCGGCCCTGCGGCGGGTGGTGCCCCACCTGATGCCGACCCGCCTGGAGTCGACCGTCTACTACCGCCAGCACCTGGACGTCGACCGCCTGACGGCCTGGCTGGAGGAGGTCAACGCCGGGCGGGCACCGGAGGACCGGATCCGTTTCTTCCACGTCTTCCTCACCGCGTGGGCCCGGCTGTTCCGGCTCCGGCCCGAGCTCAACCGGTTCGTCTCCGCCCGCCGGACCTACGAGCACCGGGACATCACCTTCGCCTTCACGGTCAAGCAGGAGATGAACGACGAGGCCGAGGAGGTGCAGGCCCTCATCCCGTTCACCGGCACCGAGACGGTCGAGGAGGTGCGCGCCCGCGTCGACGAGGTCCTGCACCGCGCCCGCACCGGCGGGCGCACCGGCAACGACCGCCTCGTGGAGACCCTCGTCCGCCTGCCCCGACCGGTGGTCGCCGGGGTGGCCAGGACCATCTGGGCCCTGGACGCGGTCAACCTGCTGCCACGCGCCCTCGAGGACGCGCTCCCGGTCTACGCCAGCTCCTACCTGGTCAACCTCGGGTCGCTGCACGCGGAGGCGCCGTTCCACCACCTCTACCAGCGGGGGACCGCCAGCATCTTCGTCTCCATCGGCACGATCCGGCCCGAGCCGGTCGTCGACGACGCCGGGGCGGTCGTGGCGCGCCGCCGGGTGGACGTGGTCTACACCATCGACGAACGCGCCACCGACGGGTTCTACCTGGTGCACAGCTCCCAGGTCCTGCAGGCGATGGTCGACGACCCGGACTCCCTGACGCGGCCGCCCGACGACGGGCCGGCGGGCACGCCGGGCGCGACCTGAGCGCACGCGGCATACCCTGGGCGTCGTGGGACGCAGGAGGACGAGGGCGGGCACGCCCGCGACGGTGGCCCTGGAACGGGCGGGCGTGGCCTTCGAGGTGCGCGCCTACGAGCACGACCCGGGGGCGGAGAGCTACGGCCTCGAGGCGGCCGCCGCGCTGGGGGTGGATCCGGCACGGGTGCTCAAGACGCTGCTCGTGGAGGCCGACGGCGGGTTGGCGGTCGGGATCGTGCCGGTCGACACCCTGCTGGACCTCAAGGCGCTGGCCGCGGCGCTGGGGGTCAAGCGGGCCGTCATGGCCCAGCCGGCCGACGCGGAGCGGGCGACCGGCTACGTGGTCGGGGGGATCAGCCCCATCGGCCAGCGGCGCCGGCTGCCGACCGTGCTGGACTCCTCGGCCCTGGAGCACCCCACCGTCCTGGTCAGCGGCGGCCGGCGCGGCCTGGACCTGGAGCTCTCGCCCGAGGACCTGCTGGCCCTCGTCGACGGCACCAGCGCCCCGGTCGCCCGCCGGGGCTGACCGGCCTCGGCGTCGGTCGCTCAGACCAGCTGGTCCACCGACGCCTGCCGGGACGCCGCGGCCTGCCGGGCGGCGGCGTCGGCGTCCGCCTCGGCGGTCTCCGCGGAGTGCTGGCGCCACCACTCCTGGCCGCTGGGCGGCAGGGTGTCGATCGGGTCGTAGTAGACGTACTCGGCGCTGGTGACGTCGACGTCCTCGCCCTCGATCGAGGTGCGGTAGTTCTTGCGCCAGTAGGAGATGCCGCGCTCGGTGTCGTAGGTGTCGACCTGGTGCACCCAGCGCTTGCCGACGAACGGCACGTCGCAGACGATCCGCGGGGTGGCGAACCCGGGCAGGTAGCCCAGGATCGAGTGCTGCAGGTGCTGGGCCTGGGCGAGCGAGACCCGCCAGTGCTCGGCGTGGGGGATCATGTCGCACATGTAGAAGTAGTACGGCGTGATGTTGGCGTCGTCGGACAGCGCGAAGCACAGGTCGAGCAGCTGCTCGCTGGTGTCGTTGACCCCGCGCATGAGCACGCCCTGGTTGCGCACGTCGCGCACCCCCGCGTCGAGCATCGCCCGGGACGCCTGCGCCACCGCCGGCGTGACCGACTGGGCGGCGTTGACGTGGGTGTGGATGGCCAGGCCGACCCCCCGCTCCCGGGCCTTGCGGGCGACGCGACCCACACCCTCGACGACGTCGGGGGCCAGCCAGTGCTGCGGCATCCCCATGAGGGCCTTGGTCGCCAGCCGGATGTCGCGGATGCTGTCGATCTCGAGCAGCTGGTCGAGCCAGGCCTCCAGGTTCTTCCATGGCATGTTGGCCACGTCGCCGCCGGAGACGACGACGTCCCGGACCCCGGGGCTGGTGCGCAGGTAGTCGAGCATGGCGGTGTGCCGGTCGACCGGCTTGCCGGCGAGCTTGAGCTTGGTGACGGTCGGGGTGGAGTTGCCCACGAGGTCCATCCGCGTGCAGTGGCCGCAGTACTGGGGGCAGGTCGGCAGCATCTCGGCCAGCACCTTGGTGGGGTAGCGGTGGGTGAGTCCCTCGGCCACCCACATGTCGTGCTCGTGCAGCGAGTCGCGGGCCGCGTGCGGGTGGGAGGGCCAGTCGGTGCGGCGGTCGGAGAAGACCGGCAGCATGTAGCGGCGCACGGGGTCGGCGTAGAACGCGGCCGTGTACTCCTCGCCGGCCGACGGCATCCGCCCGTCCGCCCACGTCTGCTCGCTGACCATCGTGTTGAGCATCTGGGGCGTGACCAGCATCGACATGGTGGCACGCTCGGCCTGGTCGCGCTCCAGGTCGGCGTAGAAGTCGTCGGTCAGCAGGTCGCCCATGACGGCGCGCAGCTGCCGGATGTTCTTCACGCAGCTGACCCGCTGCCACTGCACGTCCGCCCACTGCTCGGGGGTGATGTCCTTCCACCCCGGCAGGCGGGTCCAGTCGGGCTCGACCAGCTCACGGCGCCGGTAGGAGTACGGCTGCTCGATCTCGATGCTCATGCCGTGGCATGCTACGGGAGAACGTCCTGTCGATGGAAGAAGACGCGGGAAGATTTCTTGTCAGATGGTGATTTGGGAGGACAGATGACGGTCACGACCGGGTACTCGCCGTTCGGGCTGCACCGGGTGCTCGAGCCCTCGGGGGACGCGGTGACCCTCCCGCAGGCGGCCTACCGGCTCGACGCCTCGCCGCAGCTGGCCCCCGACGAGGTGCGGGTGGACGTGGAGGTCCTCAACCTCGACGCGGCCTCCTACCGCCAGCTGCGGGAGAAGCACACCGGCCCGACGGGGCACGTGCACGGGCACGGCATCCGCAGCGACGTCCTGGAGATCGTCGAGGACCGCGGCAAGATGCAGAACCCGGTCACCGGGTCCGGCGGCATGCTGATCGGGACCGTCGCCGAGGTCGGGCCCGAGAGCCCCCTGGGCCTGGCCGTGGGCGACCGGATCGCCACGCTGGTCTCGCTGTCCCTCACCCCGCTCGTCATCACCGACCGGCTGACCCGCTGGGACGGGATGTCGGAGCGCGTGCCCACCTCCGGGCACGCCATCCTCTTCGGCCGCTCGATCGCGGCCCGGCTGCCCGAGGACCTCGAGCCGGACCTCGCGCTCATGGTGATGGACGTCTGCGGCGCCCCCGCCCTCGTGCAGAAGGTCGTGCGGGGGTATGCCGAGCGGGGGGCGGCCCCCACCGTCGCCGTACTCGGAGGCGCGGGCAAGTCCGGCTCCCTGTCCCTCGCGGCCGCCCGGGAGGCAGGCGCCGGCCGCCGCATCGCCGTGGTGCCGACGGAGGCCGAGGCCGGGCTGCTGCGGGGGACCGACCTGGCCGACGAGGTCGTCGTCGCCGACGCCCGCTCGCCGATCGCCCTGGAGCGCGGGGTGCGGGCGGCGGGGGGCCCGGCCGACGTGACGGTCGTGTGCGTCGACGTCCCCGGGTGCGAGCAGCCGGCGATCATGGCCACCGCCCAGGGCGGCACGGTCGTCTACTTCTCCATGGCCACGTCCTTCGCCGCGGCGGCCCTGGGGGCCGAGGGCCTGGCGGCCGACGTGACGATGCTCGTCGGCAACGGCTACACGCCCGGGCACGCCGAGCTGGCGCTGTCCCTGATCCGCACCGACGACACGGTGCGTCGCCTGTTCGAGTCCAGGCTCGGACCCGACCACACTGGGCAGGCGTGAGCACCCTCCAGCAGCCCCCCGCCCACCTCGCCCCCCTGCCCGGCGGGAGGGTCCTGCTCCGCGGGGGCGTCCTCGCGGGCGCGAGCGCGGACGACGACGGCACCGGGGGGGTGCCGAGCGCCCTCGTCCTGGACGGCTCGACGGTCGCGTGGGTCGGGGACGAGGAGGGCGCCGCCGCCTGGGCCGACCGGGTGGACCGGGTCGTGGACCTGGGCGGGCTGCTGGTCACGCCGGGCTTCGCGGACGCCCACGTCCACCTCACCATGACCGGCCAGGGCCTGGACGGGGTGGACCTGTCCGGCACGCGGTCGGTGGGGGAGGCCCTCGACCTGGTCGAGCAGGCGGTCCGCCGGCGGCGCGGGCGCCCCGTCTACGCCCACTCCTGGGACGAGACCCGCTGGGCCGAGGGTCGGCCGGTCACCTCGGCCGAGCTGGACCGCGCCTCCTACGGCGGGGTCGTCTACATGCCGCGCGTGGACGCCCACTCGGCCAGCGTGTCCACGGCCATGGCCACGATCGCCCGGGTCCGCGACATCGACGGGTGGGACGGCACCGGCGTGGTGCGCCGGGACGCGTTCGCGGCGGCCACCAACGCGTTCACCACCACCCTGACCCCGGCCGACCGGGAGCACCACGTCTCGCTGGCCCTGGACGCCGCCGCGGCCGTCGGGGTCACGCTGCTCCACGAGATGGGGGCCTCCCACCTGACCAGCCACGACGACATCCGTGACGTGCTGGCCCACGGGGAGGGGGCCGGGGTGCCGGACGTCGTCGCCTACTGGGGCGAGCTCGCGGTGGACGCCGAGGCCGCCGCCGAGCTGGCCGGCTTCCTCGGCGTGCTGGGCCTCGCGGGCGACCTGTGCGCCGACGGCTCCTTCGGGTCCTTCACCGCCCACGTGGAGCAGCCCTACCTGGGATCGCCCTCCGGCGGCCGTGAGGACGGCCATCACGTCGGCTTCGGCTACCTCGGGGTCGACGAGGTGCGCGACCACGTGCTGGCCTGCACCCGTGCGGGGCTGCAGGCCGGTGGCCACGTCATCGGCGACGCCGCCCTGCGGACCATGGCCACCGGCTTCCGCGCCGCCGCCGACGAGCTGGGGGTCGAGGCGGTGCGCGCCGCCCGGCACCGCTGGGAGCACGTCGAGCTGCCCTCCCCCCGGGTGCTGGCCACGATGGCCGAGCTGGGCGTCTGGGCCAGCGTCCAGCCCGTCTTCGACGCGCTCTGGGGCGGGTCCGGGGGCATGTATGCCGCCCGCCTGGGCCCGGAGCGCGCGCTGGCCGCCCTCCCGCTGCGCGACATGGTCGACGCCGGGGTCCGGCTGGCGTTCGGGTCCGACAGCCCGGTCACCCCGCTGGGACCGTGGGCGGCGGTGCGCGCGGCCGTCCTGCACCACAACCCCGACCAGCGGCTCACCCCGGCGGAGGCCTTCGCCGCCCACACGGTCGCCGGCCACGAGCTGGCGGGACGTCCCGGAGGCCACCTGCGCGCCGGAGCCCACGCCACCTACGTGGTCTGGGACGACGGCGACGGGGCCCCCGTCGCCACCGATCCCACGACCGGCCTGCCCGTCCTCGACGACCCCGACCTCCCCCTGCCCGTCGCACGGCTCACCGTCGTGTCCGGCCAGGTCGCCCACGACCGCGAAGGAGCCTGAGTGAGCCCCCGCACCGGCACGAAGACCCCGCCCCGCGCCCCGGCACGCGTGGTGGCGCCACCACCACCCCTGGAGCTGGACCCGAAGGTGGTGCGCCGCGCGCGCACCCTGGCCCGGCGCCTGGGGGAGCCGGTCGTGGAGATGACCCGCAGCCGCACCACGGTCTCGGTCGAACGTGCGACCCTGCGCCTGGCCGGCCTGGCCGGTGCCGACCACGAGCGGGTGCCCTGGGTCAACCACCTCGTCGACGCCGTCCGCGACCAGGTGGGCCTGGAGCACGGCGTCACCACCCCCGTCTGGGACGCGCTGCGCCGCGAGGAGGCGCCCGACCTGCTCACCCTGGCCCAGAAGGCCTCCGCGGGAGCGGTGAACTTCCGCATACCCGACCGGCGCCGGGAGCTCACCGCCGCCCGTCGGGCCGCCCGCGCGGCCGTCCGCCCGGGCCTGCGCTGCATCGATCGGCAGCGGGCCACGAGGGAGCGGCTGATCACCCGGCTGGGCGACCCGCCGCAGCGTCCCTGGGTCTACCTCATCGTGGCCACCGGGGACATCCACGAGGACATCCCCCAGGCCCAGTCCGCGGCCCGGGCCGGTGCCGACGTCATCGCCGTCATCCGGTCCACCGGCCAGTCGCTGCTCGACTACGTGCCCGAGGGGGCCACCCGGGAGGGCTTCGCCGGGACCTACGCCACCCAGGAGAACTTCCGGCTCATGCGCGAGGCACTCGACGAGGTGAGCAAGGAGCTGGGCCGCTACGTCCGGCTGACCAACTACGCCTCCGGCCTGTGCATGCCCGAGATCGCCACGCTCGCGGGTCTGGAGCGCCTCGACATGATGCTCAACGACTCGATGTACGGCATCCTCTTCCGCGACATCAACCCGGTGCGCACCTTCGTCGACCAGCGGTTCTCGCGCCAGATCCACGCCCGCGCCGGCATCATCATCAACACCGGCGAGGACAACTACCTCACCACCGCCGACGCCGTCGAGGCGGCGCACACGGTCACCGTCTCGCAGCTGATGAACGAGTACTTCGGCACCGAGGCGGGGCTGGCGGACTGGCAGCTGGGCCTGGGCCATGCTTTCGAGATCGACCCCGACCTGCCCGACTCCTTCCGGATGGAGCTGGCGCACGCCCTGCTGGCCCGCCAGCTCTTCCCGGACGCCCCGCTGAAGTGGATGCCGCCCACCAAGCACATGACCGGCGACGTCTTCCGGGGTCACCTGCTCGACGGGTTCTTCAACCTCGCCGGGGTGATGACCGGCCAGTCGATCCTGCTCGTGGGGATGATGACCGAGGCCGTCGTCACGCCCTGGCTGTCGGACCGCGACCTGGCCCTGCAGAACGTGCGCTACGTCCTGGACGCGGCCGGCGGCCTGACCGAGGACTTCCGGCCACCGCCCGACGGGTTCATCCAGACCCGGGCCCGCCAGGTGCTCTCCGAGGCCGTGGACCTGCTGGAGACGATCACCCGCGACCGGGGCGCGAAAGGCTCCGGGTCGATCCCCCTGCTGGAGGCCATCGGCGACGGCACCTTCGGCCTGATGAAGCGTCCCGCGGACCGCGGCAAGGGCCTGGACGGCGTGGTGGTGCGGGCCGACGACTACGACAACCCGGCCATCACGATGCTCGAGGAGGGGTCCCGGTGAGCCAGCCGACCGTCGTCCGACCCTACGGGGACACCACCGGGGACGGCATGGTGCAGGTCTCCTTCACCCTGCCGGTCCCGCACGACAAGCGTGCCGAGGGGGCGGCGCTGCAGCTGGCCGGCAAGATGGGCCTGGCCCCCGCGCTGCTCGTGCACGCCAGGGCGGTCGGACCGGCGCACACCTTCTTCATCGTCTACGGCAGCGTGTCCCACCTGGTCGACCTGGCCCAGGTGCAGGTCGTCGAGCGGGACCACCCCCTGCTGACGCCCAAGGAGGTCAACGCCGCCATCCGCGAGCGCCTGCGCCGTCCCCTCGTGGTCGTCGGCGCCTGCATCGGCACCGACGCCCACACGGTGGGGATCGACGCGATCCTCAACATCAAGGGCTTCGCGGGGGAGAAGGGGCTGGAGTACTACTCCGAGGTCCGGGTCGTCAACCTCGGCGCCCAGGTGCTCGTGCCCGAGCTCGTGGAACGGGCCCGCGAGGAGCAGGCCGATGCCGTCCTGGTGTCCCAGGTCGTCACGCAGCGGGACGCGCACATCTCCAACACCACCCAGATGGCTGCCGCCTTCCGGGAGGCCTACCCGGCCGGGCAGGTGCCGCTCCTCGTCGTCGGGGGACCCCGCTTCGAGGAGGGGTCGGCCGGTCAGCTGGGGGTCGACCGCATCTTCGGCCGGGGGACCACCCCCGGGGAGGTCGCCTCCTACCTCGTGCACGCCCTCGTCGAGAACGGAAGGTCCAGCGCATGACCACGCAGCAACCCGCCGCCCGCCCCGCCACCGTGGGGATGGGTGTCACGCACGCCCGTTACGTCCCCTACTCGCACGCCCACTACGCGGGCAACCTGGTGGACGGCGCCTACAGCCTGGCGCTGTTCGGCGACGTGGCCACCGAGCTGTGCATCCGCACCGACGGCGACGAGGGGCTGTTCGCCTCCTACAGCGACGTCCAGTTCCTCGCCCCCGTCCGGGCCGGCGACTGCGTGGAGGTCAGCGCGACGCTGGTCCGGGTCGGCAGCCGCAGCCGGGAGATGGAGTTCGAGGTCCGGGTCGTCGCCCGCGGGGACGCCGCGCGGGGAGGGTCGGCCGCCGAGGTTCTCGACCCGGTCGTGATGGCCACGAAGGCCCGGGGCACCGTCGTCGTCCCCCCGCAGGGCTGACCGGACGGCCGCAGGGCAGCACCCCGGCGTGTCCAGCGCGACACGCCGGAAGGAGACCGTTCGAGGTGCGGATCACGTTGTCCGGATCGGTGCGCATGACCTGCACGTTTGCCTCGTCCTCGCAGGTCAAGGGGCTGTTGACAGGGGAGCGGGCGGCCGCCTACGTTCTTCAGGTCCCCACGAACGCGACGCAAGTCGTCGGGGAGCCACGGCCCCGCGCACCGAGTAGACAACGGTCGGGGGACGGCCACCAGCCGTCTCACGACCGGCCCCAAAGGTGCCGGGGCCGGGCCGCGTCCTGGGCGGCCTCGGAGAGTTTCCGCGACGGCCCCAGGGACACCTACCCTGGGCTCGTGCTCCTCCCGGTCCGCCTCCTCCTCTCCGTGCTGGGGGGAGTGGCGCTGTGGCTGGCCTTCCCGGGCTTCGACCTCTGGCCCCTGGCGTTCGTGGGCACGGCAGCCCTCACGCTGGCCACCGTCGGCACGCGCTGGTGGGTCGGCGGTCTGGCCGGTCTCGGGCTCGGACTGACCTGGTTCACCCCGATGTTCACCTGGGCCAGCACCTACGCCGGCCTGGCCCCCTGGATCGCCATGAGCGTGGCGTCCGCCCTCTACCCCGCGGCGCTCGGCGTGGTGCTGGCCCTGCTGCAGCGGGGCGGTCGGGTCCGGCCGTTCGTCGGCGCAGCCGCCTGGGCGGTCATGGAGCAGGCCCGGGCCGTCACCCCGTTCGGCGGCTTCCCCTGGGCACGGCTGGGGTTCAGCCAGGCGGACTCGACCCTCCTGGGGGCGGTGTCCGTCGTCGGCGTCGAGGGCCTGGGGCTGCTCGTCGCCCTGGTCGGAGGGCTGCTCGCACTCGGCGCCCACCGTCTTATCGCCCGTCGGACGGCGGCCGCCGGGGAGGCGCACCGGCCCCCGGCCCGGGCGGGCCGGCCCCTCGGACCGGCCTGGCTCCCGCTGGTCGGCGCGACCGCGCTCGTGCTGGTCCCCGTGCTCGTCCCCCGGCCGACCGCGGGGGAGCCGGTCACGGTCGCGGCCGTGCAGGGGGACATCCCGGAGGGGTTCACCCGGACCCTGACGGCCGAGCGCGGGACCATGCTGCAGCGGTACACCGAGCAGACCACCGACCTGGCGCAGGACGTGGAGGCGGGTCGCCGGCCGGCCCCCGACCTGGTGGTCTGGCCGGAGGGAGCCACCGACCTGGACCCGTTGCACCCCGAGGGGGGCGAGGGCACGACGGCCCGCATCATGGACGCCGTGGAGGCCGTCGACGCCCCGGTCGTCCTCGGCGGCATCTCGCGGCAGGGCGGCGAGGACCCCTACAACATGGTGTTCAGCTACCTGCCCGGGGAGGGGCTGGACCGCACCTACAGCAAGGTCTACCTGGCCCCGTTCGGGGAGTTCATGCCGTTGCGTCCGCTGCTGCGCCACCTGAGCCCGTGGGTGGACCGGATCAGCGACCTGTCCGCCGGCACCGAGCCGGGCACCATGCCGGTCCCGCTGGCGGACGGTCGCACGGTCGACCTTGGCCTGGGGATCTGCTTCGAGGTGGTCGTCGACCCTGCCGTGCGGGACGTGGTCCGCGGCGGGGCCGACCTCCTGGTCGTCCCCACGAGCAACGCGTGGTTCGGGGAGGGGCACCAGTCCGTCCAGCACATCGCCGCCTCCCGGGTGCGGGCGGTGGAGCACGGCCGGTCGGTCGTGCACATCAGCAACGTCGGGGTGTCCGGCCTCATCACCCCCGACGGCCGCGTGCACGAGCGGACCGACCTCTACACCCGGGCCACGCTCCTGGGGGAGCTGCCGCTGCGCTCGGGGACCACCCCGGCCCTCCACGTCGGTCCGTGGGTGCCCCCCGTCGCCGCGGCCGTGGTGGTGGTGGCCCTCCTCCTGGGGCTGCGCCGCGGGCCGGCCCGGACGCGCGCGGCCGGGGCGGGCAGCCGGCCCGCAGCTAGGCTGCCCCGGTGACCACGACCCCCAGGCCGGCGATCCGGCGCGTCTGCGTGTGCGTGCCCACCTACAACGAGGCCGGCAACATCGAGGCCATCGTCCGACGGATCCGCACAGCCGTGCCGTCCGCCGACGTCGTGGTGCTCGACGACGACAGCCCGGACGGGACGGGGCGGATCGCCGACCGGCTCGCCGCCCAGGACCCGCAGGTGCACGTGCTGCACCGGCCGGGCAAGCAGGGCCTGGGGCCGGCCTACCTGGCCGGCTTCGCCTGGGCCCTGGCGCGCGGCTACGACGCGGTGGTGGAGATCGACGCCGACGGCTCCCACCAGCCCGAGCAGCTGCCCGACCTGCTGGCGGCGGCCGCGGACGCCGACGTGGTCGTGGGTTCGCGCTACGTGCCCGGTGGCACCGTGCGCAACTGGCCCGTGCACCGACGGGCGCTGTCGGTCGGAGCCAACACCTACGCCCGGCTCCTCCTGGGCATCCCCGTGCACGACGCGACGGCCGGCTTCCGGGTCTACCGGGCCGACGCGCTGCGCGCCATGGACACCGCCGCGGTCGCCTCGCAGGGTTACTGCTTCCAGGTCGACCTCACCCTCCGTGCGCTCGACCAGGGTCTGCGGGTGGTGGAGGTGCCGGTCACCTTCGTCGAGCGCGAGGTGGGGACCTCCAAGATGGACGACGCCATCGTGCGGGAGGCCGCCGTGCGCGTGGGGGTCTGGGGCGCGCGACGCCACTGGCGTCAGGTCCGCCGGATCCTGGGTGGCACGGGGGCCGGGGAACGTCGGGGCGGTCCGCGGCGTTCACCCAGGTGGCACCACCTCGAGGAGGACCACCTGTGACCACCCGTCCCACCCCGCCCCGTCGCCGCGGCGCCCTGCGTTGGCTGCTGATCGGAATGCTCGCGCTGCCCCTGGTGGAGCTCGTCGTGCTCGTCCTCGTGGGCCAGCAGATCGGGTTCTGGTGGACCCTGGCGCTGGTCGTGGGCGTGGGCCTCGTCGGGGCCTGGCTGGGCCGTCGCGAGTCCGGCCGGACCTACCGGGCCCTGCAGGAGGCGGTGCGCTCGGGCAGGCCGCCGGCCGACGAGGTGACCGACGCCATCCTCGTGATGATCGGCGCCTTCCTCCTGGTGCTGCCCGGATTCGTCAGCGACCTGCTGGGCCTGGCCGCGGTGCTGCCCTTCACCCGACCCACGGCCCGGCGGCTGTTCCAGGCTGCCGTCGCCCGCCAGGCCGACAGGGTCACCGCCGGCATGGTCGGCGGCCCCGGGGCCGCGGGCACGTCGTGGGGTTCCCCGACGCGGACGCGCCGGGGCGGGGGAGAGGTCATCGAGGGCGAGGTGGTCGAGGAGACCCCGCCACCGGGAACCACCGCCCCGGGACGCCCACGCCTGGAGGAATAGGCCTCCGACCAGCACGACTGGCCCCGCGGCAGGGGCGCCGCTATGATGAAATGTCCCCCTGCAGCCGACCCGGACGTCCCGGGCGCACCTTCATGCGGGCAGCCGAGGGGAACACCGTGACCGTGGCAGGCGTTGTCACCCACAGAGTCACACGACCGACCCGATCCTAATCACGTGTCCCGGACACGAGGGGAGTGCACATGGCTGAGAGGTCCCTGCGCGGAACCAACCTGAGCTGGTTGTCGTTCGAGAGCGACGAGGGCGTCACCTTCAGTGAGCGCCAGATCACCCGTTACGTCTGCCCCGACGGGCACATCAGCGAGCTGCCGTTCTCGGTGGAGGCGGAGATCCCGCCGCTGTGGGAGTGCCGCTGCGGCCTGGACGCCAAGCTCGTCGACGGCCCCGAGCCGGAGGCCAAGGCCACCAAGCACCAGCGCACCCACTGGGACATGCTGCTGGAACGGCGCTCGATCCCCGAGCTGGAGGAGCTGCTGGAGGAGCGCCTGGACCTCCTGCGCACCCAGCGGGGCGAGAAGCCCCGGCGCCGCAGCGCCTGAGCCAGCCCCACCGCATACCCCCACGGCCCCGGACCTGACGGTCCGGGGCCGTCGTGATTCCCGGGGCAGAGCTGCGCTCGTCTCGGGTTGCGCCCCGCCCAGGATGGGGCAGGCTAGGACGGTACGTTCCGCCCACCTGAGAGGAATGAACCATGAGACTGGGAGACAAGATCTCGAACGCCGCCGAGGACGCCAAGGGCAAGGTCAAGGAGGGCGTCGGCGACGCCACCGACAACGAGCGCATGGAGGCCGAGGGCAAGGGGGACCAGATGTCCGCCAGCGCCAAGAAGGCCGGCGAGAACCTCAAGGACGGCTTCAACGACGCCACCCGCTGAGCGACTCGTGCGTCCGGCCCGACCGGACGCACGGCCCGCCAGGGCCGCAGGAGGACCCACCGCCCGTCAGGGCCGGTGGGTCCTCCTGCGCCCGGGGCCGCCTCGGCCGCAGGTCAGCGGGCGGGGGAGTCCTGCTCGTCGTCGGTGGAAGTCCGCTCGCCCGACGTCCCCGCACCGGTGGCCCGGGTCGCCCCGCGCCGCCGCAGCCCGGGGAGGCGGATGCGTCGCCTCTCCTCGGTGGTGGCCTCCTGGATGGTGCGCTCCTCCTGCTGCTCCTCCCGGGCGGCCATCGCCCGGTAGAGCGGCGCAGCATGCTCGGCGCGGGCGGCGGCCACCGCACCCTCGGGGGTGGTGACCGCGAGGTCCTCGGTGTGCAGGTCTCCGGTGCGCAGGTCGACCTGCTCGCTGAGGTAGCGCAGGAGCACCACGACCGAGGCGGCGACCGGCACGGCCAGGAACGCGCCGACGATGCCGAACAGCGTCCCACCGCCGGCGACCGCCAGCAGGATCACTCCGGGGTGCATCTGCATGCTGCGACCCTGCAGCATCGGCTGGAGCACGTTGCCCTCGATCTGCTGCACGGCCAGGACGAGCAGCAGCACCCAGACGGCGGTCGTGAAGCCCTGGGTCACGAGCGCGACGAGGATCGCCAACCCGCCCGCGATGAAGGCCCCGACGATGGGGATGAACCCGCCGAAGAAGGTCAGGACGGCCAGCGCGAGCGCCAGCGGGACCTGCAGGATCAGCAGGCCGATGCCGATGAGCACGGCGTCGGCGGCACTGACGATGGCCTGCGTACGGATGAACCCGCCCAGGGTGTTCCAGACGCGGGTGAGCGCCTCGGTGAGGTGACGGCCCGCCGTGCGGCCTGCGGTCCGGCGCAGCCACGGCAGGAAGTCCGGCCCGTCCTTGAGGAAGAAGAAGGTCAGCACGAGGACCATCGCCAGGGTCACGAGCGCGGAGCCCACGGCGCCCACCCCCGACGCAACGTAGCCGGCCGCCTGGGTGCTCTGCTCCCGCAGCCAGTCGATGCCCTGGTCGACGTAGCTCTCGACCTGGGCGGCCTCGAGGTTGAGCGGAGGGCCGTCCAGCCAGTCCTGGACCTGCCCGATGCCCTCGGAGGCCTGGTCGAAGATCTCCTGCGACTGGCTGGCCACCGACGGCGCCAGCGCGGAGATCACGCCGCCGACCAGCCCGAAGGCGAACAGCAGGGTGATCACCGTGGCAAGCGCGGCCGGGACGCGCTTGCGGCGCAGGAAGGCGACGACGGGCCACAGGACGGTGGAGACGATGAGCGCCAGGATGACCGGCAGGACCCCCACCCAGACCTTGCCGAGGATCCACCAGAGCACCCACAGCGCCGCCGCCACGAACAGGAAGCGCAGGCTCCAGTCGGCGACCGCCTTCATCCCCACGCCGATGACCTGGCCCCGGTCCACGCCGACGTTGGTCGTCTCCTCGGGCCGGCCCAGCGGCGGCTGCTGGCTGCCCGGCACGGTCGGCGGGCGGTGACCGGCCTCCTCGGCGGGTCGTTCCACGCGCACGCTGGCCGAGGAGACCTCCTGGGTCTCCTTGTGCAGGTCCGAATCGGGCATCCCCACTCCTGATCGCTCTCGGGCCGGCGGCCGCCGACGCCCCAGTGTCCCATCCGGACGGTGGCGGGGCTGCCGGGACCGGCTCGGGTGTGGACGATCCTGCGACTCAGCCGGCCTCGGTGCCGATCGGGGTGGGTCCGACGCGGGTGCCCACCTCCACGCTCTCCCCGGGGGCAAGGCGTAGCGATCGTTCGCCCCGGGCCGCGGTCTCCACGCACACGAACCGCAGCCACTCCTCCTCGCCCAGGTCCTCGATCTGGGCGGCCTTGTCGGCCCAGGGGTTCCAGAGCACGGTCTGGGCCGCACCCCTGGGCACGACGTGGAGGGCCCGCAGGGTGGTGCGGTCCTCGACCACCACCGGTCCGCTGCGGTCGTAGACCCGGTCCGTCTCGCCGCGAAGGCGTACCGGACCGTCCTGCGTCTCCACCCGGCCGGTCACCTTGTCCAGGTAGGTGGCCTCCTCCAGCCCGAGCACGGTGATCTCACGGACGTCCCCCACGTGGAGGTAGGTGTGCAGGGCCACCTCCACGGACAGCTCGTCGTCACCGGGGTTGTGCACCCGCAGCGCCAGGTCCAGGACCGGCGCCTGGGCGCTGCCGGCGACTGCGACGGCATACCGCAGCTCGAAGTTGCCCGGCACGTGCACCGCCCCGGCGGAGCCGGCGACGTCCTCCCGCGCGATCCGCCAGGCCCAGACCTCGCCGTCCTGGGGTTCGACGGAGGTCCACGAGGTGTTCCGCACCACGCCGTGGCTCGGGCTGAGGTCCCCGTCGGGCCCGTCTGCGAACCACGGGAAGCAGATCGGCACCCCGCCGCGGATCGGCCGCGAGCCGTCCAGGCGGGCGTGCCCGCTCAGCCAGACGACGGGCAGCCCGTCGACGGTCCACTCCGCGAGGTGGGCGCCGAAGTCGTAGGCCACGAGCCGGGAGGGGCCCTCGACGTGCAGGTGTGGGGTCAGCGTCATGGGACCCACACTAGGCCTGGTCCGCACGCACCCTGCGGACAGCCAGGGCCTCCACCTCGTAGCGCGACGCCCGGCCGCCGGCGGTACCGAAGAAGCGTCGGCGCAGGCTGCCGCGGACCTCCACCTCCTGACCGTCCGGCAGACGGAGTGCGGTGCGCCGGGTCCTGGCGGACCAGCAGGCGATGTCGATGGTGTCCACCTGTCTCCGTGCACCGTCCCCGTCCCTGCCCGGTCGCGGCACCACCAGCCGGAACTGTACGAGCTGGTCCCCGCTGGGCAGCTCGCGCGGGACGGGGACGCCGCTGACGCGCCCGACGAGGTGGACCTCGTTGACCTCGGTCGCCGCGCGCCCGGTCGTCCCTGCCGCCGTGCTCCCGGACCTCGTCGTGCGCGTCATGGGTCCAGCGTGCGCGGCCAGGTGCGCGCCGCGAAAGCGCAGGACCGTGGGTGTGGACGGGCGGCGACCAGGTGACGGGGCTGTGGACGTGGGTCGGCTACGGTGGCGCGGATGGAGGGTCAGCCGGCGGGGAGGAGGACGTGGCCGGCGCCACTGCCGTACGACGACGTCCTGCGCGACCGGGTGACCGGCCACCTGGCCGGACACCGGCGGCGGGTGGCCTCCCTCGGCGACCGTCGCCACGCGGCCGTGGCGCTGGTCCTGGTGGACTCGGTCCCCGGCGGCGCGCGGACGGAGGCACGGGACGCCGGGGGACGTCCGGTGCACGACCCGGCGCTGCTGGGGGACCGGCTGGACCGGGCGGACGGGGGAGCGGCGTTCCTGCTGTGCCGGCGACCGCCCCGGCTGCGCCGCCACGGCGGCCAGTACGCGCTTCCCGGTGGACGGCTGGACCCTGGCGAGGACGTCGTCACGGCAGCCTTGCGGGAGACCGAGGAGGAGGTCGGTCTGCGGCTGGGGGAGGAGGACGTGCTGGGGCTCCTGGACGACTACGAGACCCGGTCCGGCTTCGTGATGACGCCGGTGGTGCTGTGGGCCGGGGGAGCGGGGGAGCTGCGCCCCGACCCCGGTGAGGTCCAGGCGGTCTTCCGGGTCGGCCTGCACCACCTGCTGCGCGAGGACTCGCCCCGCTTCACCCGCATCCCGCAGAGCGAGCGGCCCCTCGTGGAGCTCGTCCTCGGGGACGAGGTCGTGCACGCCCCGACCGCGGCGGTGGTGCTGCAGCTGGGGTGGCTGGGCCTGCAGGGGCGCCCCGACCCGGTCCACCACTTCGAGCAGCCCGTCTTCGCCTGGCGCTAGACGCCCGGCCGGTGCCTCGGAGGCGCCGGTAGTGTCCAGACCCATGGGCGTCCAGCACCGTCTCGACGAGGCCATCCGGGAGTTCTACACCGGGACGTTCGACGAGGACGCCAGGACGGGCTCGTCCGTCGACGGACGGGTCGAGGTCGAGCGCACCCGGCGGCTCGTGCGACGCGTCCTCGCCCCGGGCTCACGGGTGCTGGACGTCGGTGGTGCGACCGGGGTGCACAGCCGGTGGTTGGCCGACGACGGGCACGAGGTCACCCTCCTGGACCCCGTCCCGGCCCAGGTGGCCAGGGCCGCCGAGGTGGACACCTTCAGCGCCCTCGTCGGGGATGCCCGCGACCTGCCCTCGGCGGACGCCTCCTTCGACGCGGTCCTGCTGCTGGGTCCGCTCTACCACCTCGTCTCCGCCGCCGACCGGGCTACCGCCCTGGCCGAGGCCCGCCGGGTCATGCGGCCCGGCGGGGCGCTGTTCGCCCAGGGGATCGGTCGGCTCACGGCGTTCACGGAGGCCGTGACCACCCGTGGTTTCCCCGACCTGGGCCAGGCCGACCTGGAGATCCTTCGAACAGGCGTCTGGTTCAGCATGCACGGCGGATTCCCCGGGGGACACCTGCACTCGGTCGCACAGCTGCGTCAGGAGGTGACGGCCGCCGGGTTCACGGACGTGGTCGTGCACGGTCTCGAGGGTCCGGGGACCGGGGCGCTGGAGCTCGTCGCCGAGGACGCCCGGCTCGTGGAGCTCGCCGTGGAGCTCGCCGAGCGACTGGAGGAGCAGCTCGTCGGACGGCCGTCGGCGCTCGACGCCCTGGCGGAGCGCAGCCCGCACCTGCTGGCGGTCGGCCGTCGGCCACCGTGACCGGGCGGTCGGCCACCCTACGCCGAGGACCCCGCGGGAGAACGTCGGGCCCAGTGCTTCATGGCCAGCACCACCGTGGTCAGCCCGCTGAGCCACGCCGCCTCGGCCGCCCAGGGCTGCTGCGTGGTGGTGCCGGCGACGGTCAGCAGGAGGAGCAGACCGATGCCGCCCAGCTCCTGGAGGCCGGACGCCGAGCGGCTCACCGCCGCCCAGCTGCCGGACATCCAGGCCGCCAGGAACGCCGGTCCGAGGAGGTCGTCGGACGGCCAGCCGGTCGACAGCACGAGGACCGCGGCCGCGGTCACCAGCCCTGCGGCGAGCAGCCCGTCGATGCCCACGGGCTGCTCTCGACGCTGGGTGTCGGGCGGCACAGCAACCACCGTAGCGCCCACGTGCGCGTCGGGTCCGGCCGGAAAAGGTCAGGATCTTGCGAGGGCCACTCCCGCGGTGCCACGGTGCAGCATGACCGTGCGACCCTGCCTCGTGTCCGACCTGCCCGTCGACGGTGCGCCGTGGATGGAGCCCGACGCCGACCTCGGCGAGAGCCGTAGTCTCGTCGAGGAGGTCGACGGCGAGGTGGTCGCCGCCGGATTGCGACGGCGCGGCGCTCCGGACGACGACGTGGACCTGGTCGAGCTGGCCTGCCGGCCGGGACGGGGCGCCGACCTGCTGAAGGCACTGGTCGCCGAGGACGATCGACCGGTGATGCTGCGCGTCGTGCCGGGCACGCCCAAGGCGGAGGCGGTCGCCGTGGTCGGCCACGTCGAGGTGATGCAGAGCCTGCCCCCGGGGGCGATCCCCACCGACCACCCGGACGTGCTCGCCTGGTCCCACGAGCGTCTGTCCGCGGCGGAACTGGAGCGGCTGACGCTGACCCCTGCCACGGACTTCACGGTGGAGCAGCTGCTCGACCTGTGGATGGTCGCCTACGTGCCGGCGCACGAGGGCTTCCTGCCCGTCAAGGACGCGGACGCGACGCGCGAGAAGTTCCGCCGGTGGTTCGCGGAGAGGCTCGACCGGGAGTCCAGCTTCGTCGCTCGTGACGGCGACGGCCACGTGGTCGCCGCCACCATGATGACCGCCGAGATCGACGGCGTCCTCGTGCCGAACCTGGTCGAGGTCTGGCCAGGACACCCGGTGGCCGAGACCGCCGCGTCCGCGTGCGTGGCCGCGACGGTCCTGGCCGTCAGCCCGCGCCCGGTGGAGTTCGAGGGCCACGTCGACCAGGCCCTCTACATGGGCGTCATGGAGATGGTCCCGCACCGCTCCGCCGGCGTGCTGACGCCGATGGACATGGTCCGCATCCAGGGCGTGGAGGGCGCCTCGGTGTCACGCTCCGGTCAGACTGAGTAAACGCCGATAAGCGACATTATGTAAAGTGGTAGTCTGCGTATTGCATCGGATGAATCACCTTGCGTGACCGATCCCCGGGTGCAGGCGTACGGGACCTGACCTGCTGCGATGCAGGGATAACTGGCGGCAGAGGCCCTGTGGCGTTACATGCGACGTGACTGGGCTGAGCATTGGGCGGCTTACGCGCGACACGACGTTGACCTGCGCACACTCAGGGCTTGTCTCATTCGATGCATCATAGAATCATCAGATGAAACTGAGATCTTGGGAGGAACCTGATGGAGGTTGATGGCTCTGGGCGGGTCCGCCTCGTTGAGGCTGTGCCGGTCCTCCGGCCCGACGAGCAGGTCCTCCAGAAGATGCTCGAGGGCTGGCGCAACCAGCAGTTGTCACGCAATCTTCAGTTCGCGACCATCGACCAGCGGCTTCGTATGGTGGAGCGCTTCATGGCCCATGTCAACGAGGACCCGTGGAACTGGACGCCGGCGCACGTCGAAGAGTTCTCTGCCGACCTGCGCACCCAGAAGCACGTCGCTCACTCAACTCTGCGGGGCTATCACTCAGCTCTCCGGGAGTTCACGAGCTACATCAGCAACCCTGACTACGGGTTCGTCGTGGTCTGCGAGGAGTTCTTCGGCACTCATCCGGCGCAGGTCTTCTTTGACTGGAACACCGCTCCGCACGTTCAGGAGCACGAGGCCCGCCCCGAGAAGCGCCCGTACACCCGCGAAGAGCTCAGCGCGCTGTTCGATCACGCCGACGACGAGGTTGAGCGCATCGGCGCGTCCGGTCGCAAGGGCTGGCAGGCAGCGTACCGGGACGCAGTGATGATGAAGATCGCCTACGCCTACGGGCTTCGCTTCAACGAGTTGCGACATCTCCAGACCGTCGACTTCGCCCGCAATCCGCACGCTCGTGAGTTCGGTCGCTTCGGCGTCTGCAACGTTCGCTACGGCAAGGCAAAACGCTCCTCCCCGCACAAACCCCGCAGCGTTCTGACGGTCTGGCGCTGGACTCCAGGCATCCTCGAGGACTGGCTCGCCAACGGCCGCGGCGAGCCGGACACCCTCGATCTCTTCCCCAGCGAGCGAGGCGGGCTCGTTGTCGAGTCGACCCTGAACCGGCGATTGCGTCGCTACTGCGAAGAGTTGGGTTTCTCCGACGGCCTCGACCTCCACTCGTTCCGTCGTTCGTATGCGACCCATCTACTGGAGGCCGGCTGGGATCCACGGTTCGTGCAGGACCAGATGGGTCACGAGTATGCGTCGACCACCGGAATCTATCAGTTCGTGTCCGACGAGTTCCGGCGCTGCACGCTTCGCAGCGCACTCGACCGTACGGTGAAGGAAGCCATGGCCCGCAAGCCAGAGGAGAGCACATCATGAAGCGCAAGGTCGATTACACGTGGCGCCTGGCCGAGCTGATGGCCGCTCGGGGCCTGCACAACACCACCGACCTCATCCCCCTCCTAGCCGAGCGAGACATCACGCTCTCCCGACCCCAGGTATATCGATTGGTGAACCAGCGCCCAGAGCGAGTCTCTCTGATGACGATCGCGGCACTGTGCGACATCTTCGACTGCGAATCGACCGACCTGTTCACCACCACGGCGAGGGACGCACGCGTGCGGAAGACCGGCACCGCTCCCCCACCGAACGTCGTCTCGCTCGACCGCACCGTGCGCCCCCGCCGGGCCAACATCCTCGACGAGTGATCCGAGGATCACTGTGGACCCGAAGCCGGCAGGCCTCTCCCCTCGCTCCACTGCGCGCGGCCGCCCGCGAACGACGACCTTGCGCGACGACCCGTGCGCACGCTGTGGACGAAACATCCCGCGACTTGCAGCGAACTGGCCAGAAGGCAGGCTCTGCTACGTCTGCTACTACAACGCCGTTCAAACCCGCGGCACCTGCCCGGCGTGCCTCCAAAGCCGCTTGCTGCCAGGGCTGCGCCGACCCGACAACGCGCCAATCTGTTCCACCTGCGCGTCGATCCCCGTCGACTTCCACTGCGAACGCTGCGACATCGAAGCCGGACACCATCGCGGCCATCTCTGTGCCCGCTGCGCCCTGCGCGACGACCTCCACGCGCTTCTCGGCCGCGAACCCGCCGACCTCGCACTGGCCGGACTCATCGACGCGCTCTGCGCATCGGAGCGGCCTGAGTCGATCCTCGTCTGGAAGCGCTCACCCAAGGTCCAGGCACTTCTCCGCAACCTGGGCGATGGAACCATCCCCGTAACCCACGAGGGACTCGACACTGTCCCCGGCAAGCCTACCGAGCACCTGCGGGCCATGCTCCAGCACCATGGCCTCCTCCCTCAGCGCGACCCCTACCTCCCCCGCTTCGAGCAATGGATCCTCGCCAAGCTCGACGGGCTCCCCGACGACGTGCGCCAGCCGGTGCAATACTTCGCGACGTGGCATCACCTGCGGCGAATCCGTGCCAAGGCGGCCGCAGGGGCGGCCACGCGTGGCCCGGTCCACTCCGCCAAACAGGAGATCACCGAGACGGTGAAGTTCCTCGTGTGGCTGCACGAGACCTACCAGCGCACGGCCGCCACCTGCACTCAGCAGGACATCGACGAGTGGCTTGCAGCCGGGCCGACAACGCGCAGCGCGATCAGGACCTTCTTCGTGCGAGCAAAGGCATCCGGTCTCAACACCCAGGTCACGATTCGGCCCCGAGCGGCCAAGACAAGCCCGACGTTGAGCCAGGACCAGCGACTCGCCTGGATCCACGAGCTACTCACCGGCACCAGCGAGTCTCTTCCCTACCGCGTCGCTGGGATGCTCCTGTTGCTTTACGCCCAGCCGCTCGTCAAGGTCGTCGCCTTCCCGACCAGCATCGTCGACGACCGTGACATGGGCATGAGCATCACGCTCGGTGCGCACGCGACAGACGTCCCCGAGCCGTTCGCTTCGCTCATCAGGGGGCACCTCGCGGCACGGCCCAACCTTCGCACGGGCGCCGGCTCTGACAGCTCATGGCTCTTTCCAAGCACCCTCGCTGGGCGCCACCTGCATCCGAACACAGTCATGGATCGCTTGCGCGACCTGGGCGTCAATCTCCTTGGCGCCCGCAACCGTGCCATCGGCGAACTAGTCCTCGAGTGCCCACCGGCACTCGTGGCGGACGCCCTCGGTTACAGCCACCAAGTCGCGTTCCTCCACGCCGACAAAGCTGCCGAACCATGGGCACGCTACGCAGGACGCCGCTTGGGTGGAAACTGAGCCCTATCAGTCAACGCACGTGCCTTCGCGCTCATGCCCATCTGCGGACGACCCGTCGATCCGGCGTCGACAGCCTCTACCGCGGGACTGTCCGCCAAACGGTGTTTCTGGC
>NZ_VFXM01000014.1:0-95955 GCF_006519705.1 Ornithinimicrobium kibberense | reverse complement strand
CACACCACCAGAAACCCACACAACCGTGCAAGCCTCATCCGGGGCAACCTCTCCAGCGTACCCGATCCGCGCTCCGCCTCCAAATCCGCTCTGCGGACGAGATGAGGTGGGGGGCGACCAGGGGGCTGGTCCGCCGCTCCGCTTGCGCGGTGCGGCGAGGGGATACATTACACAGACCGGGCGGCCAGGTCCAAATCGGACCTGCGGACCCGGAGCGGGAGCGCAGGTCGGCGGGGACGAGGATCGGTCCCGGACGGGCGTTCCCGCAGGTCAGCCGCCCTCGTGGGCCGCCCCCTCGGCCGGTGGCCGGCAGCTCAGGACCCTGCGCGCACCGTGATGCCGACCTTCCCGCGGACGTCCCCCGAGGCGAGGTGCGCGAGCGCGTCGGCGGTGCGCTCCAACGGATACGTGCTGTCCACCGCCGGGCGCAGTCCGGCCGTCTCCACGAAGCGGCACAGCCCACGGAGCTCGTCCAGGGTGCCCATGGTCGACCCCACCACACGGAGCTGCTTGAAGAAGATCTTCGTCAGCTCGGCCTTCTCAGGCGCATCGCCTGAGGTCGCACCGCAGATCACCACGGTGCCGCCCGGCCGGAGCGCGTTGATCGAGTGCGACCACGTCGCGGCGCCGACGCTCTCGAGGACGGCGTCCACCCGCTGCGGCAGCCGCTCCCCGCTCTCGAAGGCACGTGCGGCGCCGAGCTCGACGGCCGCCCTGCCCTTCTCCTCGTCCCTGCTGGTCACCCACACGGTCAGGCCGGCGGCGGACCCGAGCTGGACGAGCGCGGTCGCCACCGCGCCCCCGGCCCCCTGGACCAGCACGGTGTCCCCCGGACGGACCCCGGCGTTGCGGAAGAGCATGCGGTAGGCCGTGAGCCAGGCCGTGGACAACGCCGCCGCCTCGACGGGTGACAGGTGGGCCGGCATGGGGGCCCAGCTTCCGTCGGGGACGGCCACCTGCTCGGCCAGCGTCCCCTGGTGCAGCTCCGAGAGCAGGGTCCGGCGCGGGTCGAGGGTGATGTCCCCGGTCCAGCCGGGGGTCCCGGAGATCACCGGCAGCACCACGACCGGCCCGTCCTCGGGGTGGTCCGCCACGGCGTCGCACCCCAGGGTCATCGGCAGCCGGTCCGCCGGCAGGCCCACGCCCTTGAGCGACCACAGGTCGTGGTGGTTCAGGCCCGCGGCGACGACGCCGAGCACCGTCCACCCGGGTCGGGCCTCCGGCTCGGGCCGGTCCCCCACCACGAGCCCGCTCAGGGGGTCCTCGGCGTTGATGGCGTCGACGTAGGCAGCCAGCATGGCCCCCAACCTAGCGTGCGTCGCCTCCCGGCCGGTGGACCGGTCCCCGCAGGGCCCGGGCCTCGTCGGCACGGGACTCCAGCCCCTCCCGGGTGGACGGGTAGTCGATCTGCTCCAGGCACAGCCCGTGGGCGGGCATCACCTGCACGCCCGGGTCGCGCACCCGGCCGTCCAGCACCTCGCGCGGCCAGGCCCCTGACCGCCGCCCCTCCCCCACCGGGACCAGGCCCCCGACGAGGGCCCGGACCATGCTGTGGCAGAAGGCGTCCGCCACGAGGGTGGCCCGGACCGTCCCGTCGGCCTCGCGCGTCCAGTCGAAGGACTGCAGCTGGCGGACCGTGCTCGCCCCCTCGCGCGGCCGGCAGTAGGCGGCGAAGTCGTGCAGCCCCACGAGCGTCTCGGCCGCCGCGGCCATCGCGTCGACGTCCAACGGTCGTCGCCAGACCACGGTGTCCCGCCGCCTCAGGGGGTCCAGACGCGGCGGGTCGTCGCAGATCCGGTAGGTGTACCGGCGCCCCGTCGCGGAGAAACGCGCGTCGAACACCGCCGGCACCTCCGCCGCCCGCCGGACGACGACATCGGGGGGAAGCACCCCACGGAGCCTGCTCACCAGGGCCTCCGACGGCGTCCGTCCCGACCGCCCCGGGACCGCCGCCCACGCGTGGGGATCCACGTCCAGGTGGCAGACGGACCCGCGCGCGTGCACCCCGGCGTCCGTGCGTCCCCCTACGGTCAGCCGGACGTCGGGAGCGCGCAGCACGGTGGCCAGGGCCCGACCGAGCTCGTCCTCGACCGTCCGGCGACCGGGCTGACGGGCCCAGCCGGAGAAGTCCGTCCCGTCGTAGGCCAGATCGATCCTGATGCGCACGCGTCCCATCCTGCCCTGCCCTTCTCCTCGGGACGACGAAGGCCGCCCACCCCGGATCGGGATGGGCGGCCTCGAGGTCGCGCGTCAGCGCGGGGAGGGGACGGACCTCACTTGGAGGTGTCGTCCTCCTCGGTCGCGTCGGCGGCGGGCTCCTCGGCGTCGTCGGCGCCGCCGGAGACCATGGCGGCCTCGGTGGTGTCGTCGGCCGTCTCGTTCTCGCTCACCTCGGCGACCTCACCGGCCGCGGCGACGTCCGCGCCCTGCTCGGCGGCGCTGTCCGCGGCCTCCACCTCGGCCTGGGTCTGCTCGACCTCGGCGGCGTCGTCGGTGGTGGGCTCCTCCGCCGCCAGCTCGGCGTCGGTGATCGCCGCAGCGTCGGCCTCGGCGGCCTTGCGGTCCTTGGCGGACCGCTTGGTGGCGCCCTCGGCCTGGGTCACGACCGCCTTGCGGGCGACGGGCTCCCGGACCAGCTCGATCACGGCCATCGGAGCGTTGTCGCCCTTGCGGGGGGCGATCTTGGTGATCCGGGTGTAACCGCCCTCGCGGTCGGCCATGTCCGGGGCGATCTCGGTGAACAGGCGGTGCACGACCCCCTTGTCCCGGATGGTGCTCAGGACCTTGCGGCGGTTGTGCAGGTCACCGCGCTTGGCGAAGGTCACCAGGCGCTCGGCCAGCGGCCGGAGGCGGCGTGCCTTGGGCTCGGTGGTGGTGATCCGGTCGTGCTCGAACAGGGCGGTCGCCAGGTTCGACAGCATGAGGCGCTCGTGGGCGGCTCCGCCGCCGAGGCGCGGGCCCTTCTTGGGTGCAGGCATGAGAATGACTCCTGGGGTGAAAAATTCGGTATCAGTACTGCTCGTCCTCGACGAAGGCGGCGTCGCCGTCGTCGTCGTAGGACCCGTCCTCGTAGGAGCTCGCACCCTCGAACCCGGGCGGGCTGTCCTTGAGCGCCAGGCCCATCTCGGCCAGCTTGTCCTTGACCTCGTCGATGGACTTGGCGCCGAAGTTGCGGATGTCCAGCAGGTCCGCCTCGCTGCGGCCGACGAGCTCGCCCACCGAGTGGATGCCCTCGCGCTTGAGGCAGTTGTAGGAGCGGACGGTCAGGTCCAGCTCCTCGATCGGCAGCGCCAGGTCGGACGCCAGCGCGCCGTCCCCGGCGGAGGGACCGATCTCCACGCCCTCGGCCTCGGTGTTGAGCTCACGGGCCAGGCCGAAGAGCTCCACCAGGGTCTTGCCGGCCGAGGCCATGGCGTCGCGGGGGCTGATCGAGCTCTTGGTCTCGACGTCGACCACGAGGCGGTCGAAGTCGGTGCGCTGCTCGACACGGGTGGCCTCGACCTTGTAGGTCACGGCCAGGACCGGGGAGTAGATCGAGTCGACCGGGATCCGGCCGATCTCCTGCTCGCCGGACTTGTTCTGCTGGGCCGAGACGTAGCCACGACCGCGCTCGACGGTCATCTCGATCTCGATCGTGCCGGACTCGTTGAGCGTGGCCAGGTGCAGGTCGGGGTTGTGCACCTCGACCCCGGCGGGCGGGGCGATGTCGGCGGCGGTGACCGCGCCGGCGCCCTGCTTGCGCAGGTACATCACGACCGGCTCGTCGTGCTCGCTGGAGACGACCAGGCGCTTGAGGTTGAGGATGATCTCGGTGACGTCCTCCTTGACCCCGGGGATCGTGGAGAACTCGTGCAGCACGCCGTCGATCCGGATGCTGGTCAGCGAGGCGCCCGGGATGCTCGAGAGCAGGGTCCGGCGCAGGGAGTTGCCGAGGGTGTAGCCGAACCCGGGCTCGAGCGGCTCGATGGAGAACCGGGAGCGGGAGTCGGTGACGACCTCCTCGGAGAGGATGGGGCGCTGTGCGATGAGCACTGTTCATGTCCTTTCCACGGGCGACCGCTATATGACGCCTCGTGAGTCCGCCGGCCCGAAGGGCCGGCTGTCGGGACCGCCTCGGTCCGTGGTCCCGACGGCGAGGGGGCAGGTATGACGAGGGACGCCATACCTGCCCGCTCAGGTGTCCCGGGGGCGGGCCCCCGGGGATCAGTTCTTCGAGTAGAGCTCGACGATCAGCTGCTCGGTGAGGATCGTGTCGATCTGCTCACGGGTGGGCAGCTGGTGGATGAGGATCGTCAGCGAGCCGGGCAGCACCTTCATCCAGGCCGGGACCGGGCGGTCGCCGTAGGTCTCGCGCGCCAGCTGGAAGGGGAAGGTCTCCACCGACTGCGGGCGGACCTCGATGATGTCGTACTTCTCGACGCGGTAGGACGGGACGTCCACCCGGCGGCCGTTGACCATGAAGTGGCCGTGGGTCACCAGCTGGCGGGCCGCACGACGGGTGCGGGCCAGACCGGCGCGGTAGACCACGTTGTCGAGGCGGGACTCGAGGATGACGAGCAGGTTGGCACCGGTCTTGCCGGGGCGGCGCGCGGCCTCCTCGTAGTACCGACGGAACTGCTTCTCCATGACGCCGTAGGTGAAGCGGGCCTTCTGCTTCTCCTGCAGCTGGGTCAGGTACTCCTTCTCCTGCGACCGGCGGCGGCCGTGCTGCCCCGGGGGGAAGGGACGCAGGTCGAAGTTCTTGTCGCCGCCGACGAGGTCGACCTTGAGCCGGCGGGACTTCTTGGTGATGGGTCCGGTGTAACGGGCCATGTCTGTTTACCTAGATCCTTCCGGGGCTCAGTTGCGGCGCTTCTTGGGCGGGCGGACGCCGTTGTGCGCCTGGGGCGTCACGTCGTTGATCGTCCCGACCTCCAGGCCGGCGGCGGTCAGCGAACGGATGGCCGTCTCGCGGCCCGAGCCCGGACCCTTGACGAAGACGTCCACCTTGCGCATGCCGTGCTCCATCGCACGACGGGCGGCGGCCTCGGCAGCCATCTGCGCGGCGTAGGGGGTCGACTTGCGCGATCCCTTGAAGCCGACCTGGCCCGAGGAGGACCAGGCGATGACGGCCCCGGTGGGGTCGGTGATGGTGATGATGGTGTTGCTGAACGTGCTCTTGATGTGGGCGTGCCCGACGGCGACGTTCTTCTTCTCCTTGCGGCGCACCTTGCGCGCGCCGGCCTGACGGCTCTTGGGGGGCATTGTCTCTCCTGACGAGGAAGCTGTTCTCTAGGCGTGGGGCGAACGGGCCGGACACGGGGTCCGGGGCGCAGCCCCAGCGGGGGCAGTCGGGGACGGGGCCCCCGACCGGTTACTTGCCGGCCTTCTTCTTGCCGGCGACGGTGCGCTTGGGGCCCTTACGGGTCCGCGCGTTGGTCTTCGTGCGCTGACCGTGCACCGGGAGGCCGCGGCGGTGCCGCATCCCCTGGTAGCTGCCGATCTCCACCTTGCGGCGGATGTCGGCGGCCACCTCACGGCGCAGGTCGCCCTCGAGGCGGTAGGCGCCCTCGAGGTGGTCACGCAGAGCGACCAGCTGCTCCTCCGTCAGGTCCTTGACGCGGGTCGACGGGTCCACACCCGCGGCCGCCAGCGTCTGGTCGGCGCGGGTGCGACCCACGCCGAAGATGTACGTGAGGGCGACCTCGACGCGCTTGTCGCGCGGGAGGTCGACACCGATGAGTCGTGCCATGTGGCAGATGCTCCTAGGAATCGTGCGAGAGTCTGGCGCAGCACCGGTCCGCATCCTCTGAACTGGGCCGGAGCCCGCGGTCCCCGGCTCTCGCGGCCGGGGGTGACGTCCCGTGTCGACGGGGGTCGGGTGCTGCTTGCTGCTTCGGTATGAAGTTGTGTCGCTCTTCTCGACGTGGCGGGAAGCCCTGCGAGCCGTGCGGTCGTGCTCTGCTCAGCCCTGGCGCTGCTTGTGGCGCAGGTTGTCGCAGATCACCATGACCCGGCCGTGGCGGCGGATCACCTTGCACTTGTCGCAGATCTTCTTCACGCTCGGCTGAACCTTCATGGCCTGCCTGCTTTCGGATCTTCGGGTGGTGGATGTGGTGCGGGTGCAGCGGGGCCCGTCCCTGCCGTGACCGGCAGGGCCCGGGACGTCAGCGGTAGCGGAAGACGATGCGTCCACGGGTGAGGTCGTACGGGCTGAGCTCCACCACGACCCGGTCCTCGGGGAGGATCCGGATGTAGTGCTGACGCATCTTTCCGGAGATGTGGGCCAGCACAACGTGTCCGTTGGTCAGCTCCACCCGGAAGTTCGCGTTCGGAAGGGCTTCGACTACCGTGCCCTCGATCTCGATGACGCCGTCCTTCTTCGCCATGTCCTCCACTTTTCGCGTGACTGCACTGCGTCGACCCAGTCCGGGCCGACGCACCATCGTACGGGAACCGGGCAAGGGAAGGCCAATCCGCCTGGCGGACGGGCAGGGCGGTCAGTCCGCGAGCGGGGCGAAGGGGGCCCCGCGGGCGCGCAGCTGCTCCTCTCCGCCGTCGTGCGCGGTCAGCACCCACAGCCCGGCGTCGGTGACGGCCACCGTGTGCTCCCAGTGCGCGGCCCTGGACCCGTCGGTGGTGACGACCGTCCAGTCGTCGTCCAGCGTGCGGGTCTCGATCGTGCCGAGCGTGACCATCGGCTCGACGGCGAACGTGGCTCCGGAGGGCACGGTGGGGCCGGTCGAGGTCACGGCGTAGTTCGGGACGTGGGGGTCCATGTGCATCTGCCGGCCGATCCCGTGGCCGACGTAGTCCTCGAGGATCCCGTAGGCGGACACCCCCTGATCGGCGCGCCGCGGGAGGGCCGACTCGACGGCCGCCTCCACGGCGTCTCCGACGGCGTACAGCCGGCCGCCGGCGCGCAGGGCCGCGATCCCGTCCCACAGGGCGTCCTCGGTGTCGTCCATGAGGGCGAGGTCCTCGGGCCGCCCCCGGTCCCGTCCACCGACGACGAGGGTGATCGCGGCGTCGCCGTGCCACCCGTCGACGATCGCGCCGCAGTCGACCGAGAGCAGGTCACCCTCCTGAAGGACCCGCGTCCCCGGGATCCCATGCACGACCTCGTCGTTGACCGACGTGCACAGGCTCCCCGTGAAGCCGTGGTAGCCGAGGAAGCTGGGCTGGGCGCCGGCGGAGCGGATGAGCTCCTCCGCGGCGGCGTCGAGCTCGCCGGTGCTGACCCCGGCGGCCGCACGTCCTCGGACGAGGGCGAGGGTGTCGGCCACGACCAGCCCGGCGCGACGCATGGCGCGCAGCTGGTCGGGCGTCTTGGCCTCGATGGAGGAACGACGACGGAAGAGCGACATCGGGAGCGCCGCGGGTCAGGACCGGCCGGCCGAGGAGGGCAGGACCGCCTCGATCCGCGCGGTGACCTCCTCGACGGTCCCCATGCCGTCGACCACCTGGAGCAGCCCCCGGTCGCGGTAGACGGCCGCCAGCGGGGCGGTCTCCTCGGCGTAGATCCGCATCCGTTCCCGGATGACGTCCTCGGTGTCGTCGGCCCTGCCCTGCTCCTGAGCCCGCGCCAGCAGCCGCCCGACCACCTCGTCGGTGTCCACGGTCAGCTCGACCACGGCGTCCAGGGCGGTGCCCTGCTCGGCCAGCATCGCGTCCAGGGCCTCGACCTGGCCGGTCGTGCGCGGGTACCCGTCCAGGAGGAACCCCTGGGCGGCGTCGGGCTCGGCGAGGCGGTCCCGCACGATGGCGTTGGTGATCTCGTCCGGGACGTAGCCGCCGGAGGCCGTGATCTCCTTGACCTGCAGCCCCAGCGGCGTCTCGTTCTTGATGTTGGCGCGGAAGATGTCGCCGGTCGAGATGGCCGGGACGCCGTGGGCGGCGGACACCAGGGCGGCCTGGGTGCCCTTGCCGGCACCGGGAGGACCGAGCATGATCAGACGCATCAGCGGAGGAACCCTTCGTAGTCGTGCTGCTGGAGCTGGGACTCGATCTGCTTGACCGTCTGCAGACCGACACCCACGATGATGAGGATCGAGGCGCCGCCCAGCGGGAAGTCCGCCACCTGGAGCGCGTTGAACGCGATCAGCGGGATGAGGGACAGCCCCGCCAGGTAGAGGGCACCCGGGGTGGTGATCCGGTTGATCACGTACTCAAGGTACTCGGCCGTGGGCCGGCCCGCACGGATGCCCGGGATGAACCCGCCGTAGCGCTTCATGTTGTCCGCCACCTCGGTCGGGTTGAAGGTGACGCCGACGTAGAAGAACGTGAAGAAGATGATCATCGCCACGTAGAGCAGCATGTACACCCAGTGCGTGCCCTGACCGGTCATCCCCATGGACAGGTAGCGGTCCACGAAGGTCACCCACTCGGGCGCCTGCTGGGCCGGGTCCGTGGGACGGGCGAAGTTCCCGGCCAGCTGCGGCAGCATGAGGATCGAGCTGGCGAAGATGATCGGGATGACGTTGGCCATGTTGAGCTTGAGCGGGATGTAGGTCGAGGTGCCGCCGTACTGGCGGCGGCCGATCATCCGCTTGGCGTACTGCACCGGGATCCGGCGCTGGCACTGCTCGACGTAGACGACGGCGGTGATGATGGCCAGCCCCATGAGCATGACGAGCACGAAGGTCGTCACCGACTTCTGGTAGATGACCGACAGCGAGGAGGGGAAGGTCGCCGCGATCGAGACGAAGATCAGCAGGGACATCCCGTTGCCGACCCCCTTCTCGGTGATCAGCTCGGCCAGCCACATGATCAGGCCGGTGCCGGCGGTCATCGTCAGCACCATGAGGACCAGCACCGGGATGCTGTCGTCGGGCATCACCGTGGTGCAGGTGCCGCCGAACAGCCGGGCCGGGTCGCGGGCGATCACCACCAGCGTGGAGGCCTGCAGCACCGCCAGCCCGATCGTCAGGTAGCGGGTGTACTGCGTCATCTTCGTCTGCCCGGCCTGCCCCTCCTTCTTCAGCTCCTCGAAGCGGGGGATGACCACGGTCAGCAGCTGGGTGATGATGGCGGCCGTGATGTAGGGCATGATGCCCAGCGCGAAGATGGACAGCTGCATCATCGCGCCGCCGGAGAAGAGGTTGGCCATGCCGAGCACGCTGCCCGCGGCCGTCGCGTTCTGCTGGCACTGCTGGACCAGGCCGTAGTCGATGCCCGGGCTGGGGATGTGCGTTCCCAGGCGGTAGATCGCCATGATCGCGAGCGTGAAGAGCAGCTTGGTGCGCAGGTCCGGGGTCCGGAACGCACGCACGAAGGCGGAGAGCATAGGGAGGGTCCTCCTGTGGTCCCCGGGGCACGTCGTGCCCGGGGGCGGACTGGCGCCGGGTGCGGGCGTGATCGCCGACGACGATAACACCCGGCGCTGGGGGTGGGAACGGCCGGACCGGGGCGCCCGGCCCGCCGAACGCGTCGGGCCCCGGGCCGCTGACAGCGACCCGGGGCCCGACGTGTGGGGGGCGGGGCGAGCGAGGTCGCCCCGCGGTTCCCCGCGGGGAAAGGCTCAGGCCTCGGTGGCGCTGCCGCCGGCGGCCTCGATCTTCGCCCTGGCCGAGGAGCTGAACCGGGTGGCGGTGACGTCGACCTTCACGTCGATCTCGCCCTCCCCCAGCACCTTGACCGGCTGGTTCTTGCGGACCGCACCGCGGGCCACGAGGTCCTCGACGGTCACGGTCCCGCCCTGGGGGAACAGCGCCGCGATGTCGGCGACGTTGACGACCTGGAAGGTCGTCTTGAACGGGTTCTTGAACCCGCGCAGCTTCGGCAGCCGCATGTGCATGGGGGTCTGGCCACCCTCGAAGGTCTCGGGCACCTGGTAGCGGGCCTTGGTGCCCTTGGTGCCACGACCGGCGCTCTTGCCCTTGGACGCCTCGCCACGCCCCACGCGGGTGCGGGCGGTGCGGGCCCCCGGGGCGGGGCGCAGGTGGTGGACCTTCAGCGCGGCGCCACCCTCGGTGGGCTTCGTGCTGTCAGCCATGGTCAGTCAACCTCCTCGACGGTCACCAGGTGGGCGACCGTGCGGACCATCCCGCGGAACTCGGGGCGGTCCTCCTTGATGACGGTGTCACCGATGCGCTTCAGGCCGAGGCTCCGAACCGTCTCCCGGTGCATGTGCTTGGTGCCCACCGTCGACTTGGTCTGGGTCACCTTCAGACGTGCCATCACGCACCTGCCTTCTGCTCGGCACGCGCGGCGGCGCGAGCACGGAGCATGGCCGCGGGAGCCACGTCCTCGACGGACTTGCCCCGTCGGGCGGCCACGGCCTCCGGCTGCTCCAGCCCCTTGAGGGCGGCCACGGTGGCGTGCACGATGTTGATCGAGTTGTCCGAGCCGAGCGACTTGCTCAGCACGTCGTGGATGCCCGCGCACTCCAGGACCGCACGCACCGGACCACCGGCGATGACACCGGTACCGGGGCTGGCCGGCCGGAGCATGACCACGCCTGCGGCGGCCTCGCCCTGGACCGGGTGCGGGATGGTGCCGCCGATGCGGGGGACGCGGAAGAAGTTCTTCTTCGCCTCCTCCACGCCCTTGGCGATCGCCGCGGGCACCTCCTTGGCCTTGCCGTAGCCGACACCGACGGATCCGTCGCCGTCACCCACCACGACGAGCGCGGTGAAGCTGAACCGACGGCCGCCCTTGACGACCTTGGCCACGCGGTTGATGGTGACGACCCGCTCCAGGTACTGGTTGCGGTCGTCGTCACGGCCCCCGGAGCGCCGCGAGTCGCGGTCGCGTCCGGTGCTGCGGTTGTCGCGGTTGCCGCCCCGACGGTTGTCGCGGGCGTCGCCGGCGGTGTTGCTGTCGCCGGTGCCGCGGCGCTGGAAGTCACCAGCCATGGTTGTTCCTCTTTCCGTTCGTCGGGGTGGTCACAGGGACAGGCCGGACTCGCGGGCGCCGTCGGCGATCGCGGCGACGCGACCGGCATACCGGTTGCCGCCGCGGTCGAAGACCGCGGAGTCCACGCCGGCCGCCTTGGCACGCTCGGCGAGCAGCTCGCCCACGCGCCGGGCCTTGGCGGTCTTGTCACCCTCGAGCGCGCGCAGGTCGGCCTCCATCGTCGAGGCGGAGGCCAGCGTGCGGCTCGCGGTGTCGTCGACCAGCTGGACGAAGACGTGGCGCGAGGACCGGTTGACGACCAGGCGGGGGCGCTCGGCGGTGCCGGTGACCCGCTTGCGCAGGCGCACGTGGCGACGGTTGCGCGCCGCGAGCTTGGTCTTGGAACGCTTGACGATCTGTGCCATGGCTTACTTACCAGCCTTTCCGACCTTGCGGCGGATGTGCTCACCCTCGTAGCGCACGCCCTTGCCCTTGTAGGGGTCCGGCCTGCGCAGCTTGCGGATGTTCGCAGCGACCTCGCCGACCTGCTGCTTGTCGATGCCCGTGACCGAGAACCGGGTGGGGTTCTCGACCGCGAAGGTGATCCCCTCCGGGGCCTTGATCAGGATCGGGTGCGAGTAACCGAGGGCGAACTCCAGGTCGCTGCCCTTGGCGGTCACGCGGTAACCGGTGCCGTGGATCTCGAGCTTCTTGGTGTAGCCGTTGGTCACACCCTCGACCATGTTGGCGATGAGGCTGCGCGTCAGGCCGTGACGGGAGCGCGAGTCGCGCTCGTCGTCGGGACGGGAGACCTGGAGGGCCCCGTCCTCGGCCTTGGCCACGGAGATGGGCTCGACCACGTCGAGCGCCAGCTGGCCCTTGGGGCCCTTGACGATGACGGTGGACCCGTCGATGGTCACGTCCACACCCGAGGGGATGGTGACGGGGAGTCGTCCGATACGAGACATGTCTGTGGAGCTCCTTCCCTGCTCACCAGACGTAGGCGAGGACTTCCCCACCCACGCCCTTCTGGGCCGCCTGCCGGTCCGTCAGCAGACCGGAGGACGTGGAGATGATCGCCACGCCCAGGCCGCCGAGGACACGAGGCAGGTTGGTGGACTTGGCGTACACGCGCAGGCCCGGCTTGGACACCCGGCGGACGCCGGCGATGGAACGCTCACGGTTCGGCCCGTACTTCAGGTCGATGACGAGCGTGCTGCCAACCTCGGCCTCCTGCTCGGACCAGGAGGCGATGTAGCCCTCGGCCTTGAGGATGTCGGCGATGTTGGACTTGAGCTTGGAGTACGGCATGCGGACCTGGTCCTTGTGCGCCGAGTTGGCGTTCCGGATCCGGGTCAGCATGTCCGCGATCGGGTCGGTCATGGTCATGGGGCTTCAGGCCCTTTCTCATCGCGGTTTCCCCACGGCCGGCGGAGCCGGTCGGGCGACCTTCGATGTTCCAGGTGGTGCGTGATGAGGTTTCGGGTATGCCGTGCGTCAGCGCTGCCGACGGTCACCAGCTCGACTTGGTCACGCCGGGCAGCTCGCCGGCGTGCGCCATCTCGCGCAGGCAGATCCGGCACAGGCCGAACTTGCGGTAGACCGAGTGGGGCCGGCCGCACCGCTGGCAGCGGCTGTAGGCGCGGACCTTGAACTTCGGCTTGCGGTTGGCCTTGTTGACGAGTGCGGTCTTCGCCATGGTCAGTTCTCCTTGAACGGGAAGCCCAGCCGCTTCAGCAGCGCCCGGCCCTCGTCGTCGGTGGTGGCGGTGGTCACGACCGTGATGTCCATGCCGCGGACCCGGTCGATCCTGTCCTGGTCGATCTCGTGGAACATGGACTGCTCCGTCAGACCGAAGGTGTAGTTGCCGCGACCGTCGAACTGCTTGGGCGAGAGCCCGCGGAAGTCGCGGATGCGCGGCAGCGCCAGGGACAGCAGCCGGTCGAGGAACTCCCACATGCGGTCGCCGCGCAGCGTGACGTGCGCGCCGATCGGCATGCCCTCGCGCAGCTTGAACTGCGCGATGGACCGGCGGGCCTTGGTCACCGAGGGCTTCTGCCCGGTGATGGTGGCCAGGTCGCGGATGGCGCCCTCGATCAGCTTGCTGTCGCGGGCCGCCTCGCCGACGCCCATGTTCACGGTGATCTTGACCAGGCCGGGCACCTGCATGACGTTGCCGTAGCCGAACTCCTCGACCAGCGCCGGCTTGATCTCGTCGGCGTAGCGCTGCTTGAGGCGCGGCGTGGGGCGGGCCTCGGGGGCCGCGTCCTGGGTCTCGTTGATGGTGTCAGTCATGTCGCTCACAGGTCCTTACCCGAGCGCACCGCAACGCGGCTGCGCACCGTCTTGGTCCGACCGTCCTCCTGCTCGACGGTCTCGACGCGGGTGCGCACACGGGTGGGACGCTTGTCCTCGGGGTCGACCACCATGACGTTGGACACGTGCACGGCAGCCTCCTGGACCTGGATCCCTCCGGTGCTGACACCGCGGTCGCCGCCGGCGCGGGTGTGCTTGGTGATGCGGTTGACGCCTTCCACCAGCACCCGGTCGGTGTCGGTGTTGACGGCGATGACGCGGCCCTGCAGGCCCTTGTCCTTGCCCGCGATGACCTGCACGAGGTCGTTCTTCTTGATCTTCATCTTCGCCATGGCTCAGATCACCTCCGGCGCGAGCGAGACGATCTTCATGAACTTCTTGTCACGCAGCTCGCGGCCCACCGGGCCGAAGATGCGGGTGCCCCGAGGGTCACCGTCGGTCTTGAGGATCACCGCTGCGTTCTCGTCGAAACGGATGTAGCTGCCGTCGGGCCGACGGCGCTCCTTGCGGGTGCGCACGACGACCGCCTTGACGACGTCGCCCTTCTTGACGTTGCCGCCGGGGATGGCGTCCTTGACGGTGGCCACGATGGTGTCCCCGATGCCTGCGTAGCGGCGGCCGGAGCCACCGAGCACGCGGATGCACAGGAGCTCCTTGGCACCGGTGTTGTCGGCGACGCGAAGTCGCGACTCCTGCTGGATCACTGTTCGTTCTCCTAGGTGCCGGCTGGTTCTCGCCCCGGGGGGCCGAGCCTGGCCGAACGTTGTGGACGGTTGTTGCTTACTTGGCCTTCTCGAGGATCTCCACCACGCGCCAGCGCTTGGTGGCGCTGAGCGGGCGGGTCTCCATGATGAGGACGCGGTCGCCGACGCCGGCCGTGTTGGCCTCGTCGTGCGCCTTCACCTTGTGGCTGCGACGCATGACCTTGCCGTAGAGGGCGTGCTTGACGCGGTCCTCCACGACGACCACCACGGTCTTGTCCATCTTGTCGCTGACCACCAGGCCCTGACGGGTCTTGCGGTAGTTGCGGTCGCCGCCGTGGCCCAGGGCGCTCTCGTCGGGCTGGTGCGCCTCGACGGTCGGCTCCGGGGTGGCCTCGACCTCGGTCGTGGTGTTCTCGCTCATCCTCAGCCCACCTTCTCGCTGGTCTCGGTCTGGACGGCCTCGCGGCCGATGCCGAGCTCACGCTCGCGCATCTCGGTGTAGATCCGTGCGATGTCCCGACGGACGGCGCGCAGGCGGCCGTGGTTGTCCAGCTGGCCGGTGGCCGACTGGAACCGGAGGTTGAACAGCTCCTTCTTGGCCTCGGCCAGGGCGTCGGCCAACGGGCCGTCCTCCAGGCCGCGGAGCTGCTCGGGGGTCAGGTTCGAGGAACCGAGTGCCATCAGATGTCACCACCCTCACGCGTGACGAAGCGGGCCTTCATGGGAAGCTTGTGCATCGCCAGCCGGAGCGCCTCGCGGGCGATCTCCTCGGAGACGCCGGAGAGCTCGAACATGACGCGGCCCGGCTTGACGTTGGCGACCCACCACTCGGGCGAGCCCTTGCCGGAACCCATGCGGGTCTCTGCCGGCTTCTTGGTCAGCGGACGGTCGGGGTAGATGTTGATCCACACCTTCCCGCCTCGCTTGATGTAGCGGGTCATGGCGATACGGGCCGACTCGATCTGCCGGTTCGTGACGTAGGCGGGCTCCAGGGCCTGGATGCCGTAGTCGCCGAAGGCGACGGTCGTGCCGCCCTTGGCCATGCCGCTGCGCTTGGGGTGGTGCTGCTTGCGGTGCTTGACGCGACGCGGAATCAACATCAGGACTGCTCTCCCTCGGTGGTGGCAGGGGCGGCCTCCGTCGCCGCGGCGACGGGAGCCTCGGTGGGGGCGCCCTCGGCGGCTGGGGTCTCCTCGCGGCGCGGGCCACGCCCGCCACGGCGGTCGGCCCCCCGGTCGCCGCGGGGGCCACGCTCGGGACGGTCGCCCCGACGCCGGTCGCCACGGGGGCGCTCGGCCTGGGCCTCCTCGCGGGCCAGCTCCTTGGCGGTCAGGTCGCCCTTGTAGATCCAGACCTTCACGCCGATGCGGCCGAAGGTCGTCTTGGCCTCGTAGAAGCCGTAGTCGATGTTCGCCCGGAGGGTGTGCAGGGGCACGCGGCCCTCGCGGTAGAACTCCGAGCGCGACATCTCGGCACCGCCGAGGCGGCCCGAGACCTGGATCCGGATGCCCTTGGCGCCGGCGCGCAGGGACGACTGCAGGCCCTTGCGCATGGCGCGCCGGAAGGTCACGCGGGCAGCGAGCTGCTCGGCGACGCCCTGGGCGACGAGCTGGGCGTCGACCTCGGGGTTCTTGACCTCCAGGATGTTCAGCTGGACCTGCTTGCCGGTGAGCTTCTCGAGCTCGCCGCGGATGCGGTCGGCCTCGGCGCCGCGGCGGCCGATGACGATGCCGGGGCGCGCGGTGTGGATGTCGACCCGCACGCGGTCCCGGGTGCGCTCGATCTCGACCTTGGAGATGCCGGCGCGGTCCATGCCCGTGGACAGGAGGCGGCGGATGGCCACGTCCTCCTTCACGTAGTCGCGGTAGCGCTGACCCGGCTTGGTCGAGTCGGCGAACCACCGGCTGCGGTGGTCCGTCGTGATGCCCAGGCGGTAGCCGTTCGGGTTGATCTTCTGCCCCATCAGCGGGCACCTCCCTTGTGGGTACGCGGAGCGACGATCACGGTGATGTGGCTCGTCCGCTTGTTGATGCGGCTGGCGCGGCCCTGGGCGCGCGGCCGGAACCGCTTCATCGTCGGACCCTCGTCCACGTACGCGGACGAGACCACGAGCTCGCTCTCGTCGAAGGCGGTGCCCGTCTGGTCGGCGGCGAACCGCGCGTTGGCCACGGCGCTGTTGAGCACCTTGAGCACCGGGTCGCTGGCGCTTTGCGGCGCGAACCGCATGAGCGCGACGGCCTCGGGGATGCTCTTGCCGCGGATCAGGTCGACCACGCGGCGCGCCTTCATCGGCGTCACGCGGACGAACCGGGCCTGCGCCCTGGCTTCCATGGTCTGTCCTTCGCTGGTAGTGGTGCTCAACGTCGGCGGCCCTTCTTGTCGTCCTTCTCGTGACCCTTGAACGTGCGGGTCGGAGCGAACTCGCCGAGCTTGTGGCCGACCATCGACTCGGTCACGAAGACCGGGACGTGCTTGCGGCCGTCGTGCACGGCCAGCGTGTGGCCGAGCATCTCGGGGGTGATCATCGACCGGCGGGACCAGGTCTTGATGACGTTCTTGGTTCCGGCCTCGTTCTGGGCGTCCACCTTCTTGGTGAGGTGGTCGTCGACGAACGGGCCCTTCTTCAGGCTGCGAGGCATCTGTCGTTACTCCTAGCTCAGCGCTTCTTGCCGCGACGACGCACGATGAGCTTGTCGCTGGGCTTGTTGGGCTTGCGGGTGCGGCCCTCGGGCTGACCCCACGGGCTGACCGGGTGCCGGCCGCCGGAGGTCCGGCCCTCGCCACCACCGTGCGGGTGGTCGACCGGGTTCATCACGACACCGCGGACGGTGGGGCGCTTGCCCTTCCACCGCATCCGGCCCGCCTTGCCCCAGTTGATGTTGCTCTGCTCGGCGTTGCCGACCTCGCCGACGGTGGCGCGGCAGCGCGCGTCGACGTTGCGGATCTCCCCGGAGGGCATGCGCAGCTGCGCCATCTTGCCCTCCTTGGCGACCAGCTGGACGCGGGTCCCGGCGGACCGGGCGATCTTGGCGCCGCCACCGGGCCGCAGCTCGATGCAGTGCACGACGGTGCCGACCGGGATGTTGCGCAGCGGCAGGTTGTTGCCGGGCTTGATGTCGGCGGAGGGACCGTTCTCGATCACGTCGCCCTGGCGCAGCTTGTTCGGCGCGATGATGTAGCGCTTCTCGCCGTCGGTGTAGTGCAGCAGCGCGATGCGGGCGGTGCGGTTCGGGTCGTACTCGATGTGCGCGACCTTGGCGTTGACGCCGTCCTTGTCGGCCCGGCGGAAGTCGATCACGCGGTAGGCACGCTTGTGGCCACCACCGATGTGGCGGGTGGTGATCCGGCCGGAGGCGTTGCGGCCGCCGGTCTTGCTCAGCGGGCGGACCAGCGACTTCTCCGGCGTGGTGCGGGTCACCTCGACGAAGTCCGCCACGCTGGAACCGCGTCGGCCCGGCGTCGTCGGCTTGTACTTACGGATAGCCATGTGGGTTGCAGTCCTTTAGCTCTAGACCCTCGGCGCTCAGAGCGTGCCGAAGATGTCGATGGTGCCGTCCTTGAGCGTGACGATCGCGCGCTTGACGTCCTTGCGGCGGCCCGTGCCGAACCGCGTGCGGCGCGACTTGCCCGGGCGGTTCAGGGTGTGGACCGAGGAGACCTTGACGCCGAAGACGTTCTCGACGGCCTTCTTGATCTCGGACTTGTTGGCGCGCGGGTCGACCAGGAAGGTGTACTTGCCCTGGTCCAGCAACGCGTAGGACTTCTCGGAGACGACCGGCGACAGCAGGATGTCGCGGGGGTCCTTCTGCACGGGGGTGCTCACTTCTCCTCCTCGGTGGCCGGGGCGGCCGTGCCGGCGCGGGACACGTAGGCGTCCAGCGCGGCCTGGGTGAAGACCACGTCGTCGGCGCACAGCACGTCGTAGGTGTTGAGCTGGTCGACGAAGAGCACGTGCACGTCGGCGAGGTTGCGCAGGCTCTTGAGCCCGACCTCGTCCGCACGGTCGATGACCACCAGCAGGTTGGGCCGCTCGGTCAGGCCCGACAGGGCCGCCCAGGCGGCGCGGGTCGAGGGGGCCTCCCCCTCCACCAGGGCGGACAGGACGTGGATGCGTCCGTGGCGGGCCCGGTCGGACAGGGCGCCGCGCAGCGCGGCGGCCTTCATCTTCTTGGGCGTCCGCTGGGCGTAGTTGCGCGGCTGCGGGCCGTGGACGATGCCACCGCCGGCGAACTGCGGGGCGCGCACCGAGCCCTGGCGGGCGCGGCCGGTGCCCTTCTGGCGGTAGGGCTTGCGCCCGCCGCCGCGGACCTCGCCGCGCGTCTTGGTGGCGTGCGTGCCCTGGCGGGCGGCGGCGAGCTGGGCCACGACGACCTGGTGGATCAACGGCACGTTGGTCTGCACGTCGAAGAGCTCGGCGGGCAGCTCCACGGTGCCCGCCTCACCGCCGGTCGGCTTGGTGATGGAGACAGTCGTCATCGAGGTCACGCCCCCTTCGCGGCCGTGCGGACCAGGACGATGCCGCCGCGGGGGCCGGGGACGGCACCCTTGATCAGCAGCAGACCCTTGTCGGCGTCCACGGCGTGGATGGTCAGGTTCGGGGTGGTCTGGCGCACGCCGCCCATGCGGCCGGCCATGCGCAGACCCTTGAAGACCTTGCCCGGGGTGGCGCAGCCACCGATCGAGCCAGGCTTGCGGTGGTTGCGGTGGGCACCGTGGGAGGCGCTGACGCCGGAGAAGCCGTGCCGCTTCATGACGCCGGCGAAGCCCTTGCCCTTGGTGGTGCCGGTCACGTCGACCCGCTGCCCACCCTCGAAGGACTCGACGGTGATCTCCTGGCCGAGCTGGTAGTCGCCCGCGTCGGAGGTGCGCAGCTCGACGAGGTGGCGGCGGGGGGTGACCCCGGCCTTCTCGAAGTGCCCGCGCAGCGGCTGGGTGACCTTGCGGGGGTCGACGGCGCCGAAGCCGATCTGCACGGCGTCGTACCCGTCGGTCTGCTGGTCGCGGACCTGGGTGACGACGCACGGGCCGGCCTTGACGACCGTCACGGGCACGAGGCGGTTGTCGGCGTCCCAGACCTGGGTCATGCCGAGCTTCTCGCCGAGGACGCCCGTGACGGCGCGCGTGTTCGTGGTGGTAGCAGTCATCGTCATACTCACAGCTTGATCTCGATGTTGACGTCCGCCGGCAGGTCGAGGCGCATCAACGAGTCGACCGCCTTGGGCGTCGGGTCGACGATGTCGATGAGCCGCTTGTGGGTGCGCATCTCGAAGTGCTCGCGGCTGTCCTTGTACTTGTGGGGCGACCGGATGACGCAGAAGACGTTCTTCTCCGTCGGGAGCGGCACCGGGCCGACCACGGTGGCGCCGGCACGGGTCACCGTGTCAACGATCTTGCGCGCCGAGCTGTCGATGACCTCGTGGTCATAAGACTTCAGCCGGATGCGGATCTTCTGTCCCGCCATCGCTTGTCTGACTCTCTCTCGTCGTCCTACAGAACATTCCTGGACCGTCGGCCGCCCTGGACCAGGCACCGACCCCCGCGGTCGGGCGTGTCGCGCCTCCTGCGGAGGTGTCCCACGCTCGCTCGCGCTACTTCATCGGGCTGGTGTCCGTCCGGCGACCACCGGGGCTTGCGCTGCCGTCGCCCGCGCTCCTTCCGTGTCCCGGGGCAGCTGCCCCGACCACGACGATCGCGCGTGCCGGACGGCTGGCGACGCACACACGGGTGCGCGTCACGCGTCAAGCAACCTGCCTAGTGTGCCACGAAGCGGTGGCGCACCCCAAATCCGCCCGGTCGGGCCCCCGGGAGGGGTGGGTCGTCCGGGTGTCCGCCCGGTCAGCTCTCCTGCTTGATGGCGGAGATCTCGAACTCGAGGCTCACCTTCTCCGACACCAGCACCCCGCCGGTGTCCAGGGGCATGTTCCAGTGCAGCCCGAAGTCCCTGCGGTTGAGCCGGCGGGTGGCCTCGAAGCCGGCCCGCAGGTTTCCCATGGGGTCGCGCTGCACCCCGAGCAGGGCGATCGGGATGGCCACCTGCTTGGTGACCTCCTTGATGGTCAGGTCCCCCACGACCATGAAGTTGCCCTCCTCGACCTCGTCGATGGTGGAGGAGACGAACCGGATGTCGGGGTAGCGCTCGGCGTCGAAGAAGTCGATGGAGCGCAGGTGCTCGTCCCGCTGCTCGTTGTTCGTGGTGACGCTCGCCGTGCCCAGCCGCACCTCCACCCGGGAGGCGGAGACGCTCTCGGCGTCGACGTGGATGGTCCCCTCCACGTCGGTGAACGTGCCCCGCACCGTGGTGACCATGGCGTGCCGGGCGGAGAAGCCGATGCGCGTGTGGCCCGGGTCGAAACGCCACACGCCCGCCATCGCTGGGTCGAGGTCGGCCACGGGACTCCTCCTGTTGTCATGGTCGCCCGCGCCGGTGCCGGCGCGGTGGTCCTGTCCTTCCGCAGCGTACCTGCCACCGGCCCGAAAGGCCGGGAGGACACCAGGACATGCAGCAGGCCCCCGCCACCGGGTGGGTGGCAGGGGCCTGCTGGACCGGGAGGGTCAGGTCACTTGAGGATCTTGGTGACCCGGCCGGCGCCGACGGTGCGGCCACCCTCGCGGATGTTGAACATCAGGCCCTCCTCCATGGCGATCGGCTGGATCAGCTCGACGCGCATGTCGGTGTTGTCGCCGGGCATGACCATCTCGGTGCCCTCGGGCAGGTGGCACACGCCGGTGACGTCGGTGGTCCGGAAGTAGAACTGCGGACGGTAGTTGTCGTAGAACGGGGTGTGCCGGCCACCCTCGTCCTTGGACAGGATGTAGGCCTGCGCCTCGAACTCGGTGTGCGGGGTGATCGAGCCCGGCTTGACGACGACCTGGCCGCGCTCCACCTCCTCGCGCTTGGTGCCGCGCAGCAGCAGGCCGACGTTCTCGCCCGCACGGCCCTCGTCGAGCAGCTTGCGGAACATCTCGATGCCGGTGACGGTGGTCTTCATCGAGGCATCCTTGATGCCGACGATCTCGACCTCCTCGTTGACCTTGAGGATGCCGCGCTCGATACGACCGGTGACGACGGTGCCACGACCGGTGATCGTGAAGACGTCCTCGACCGGCATCATGAACGGCTTGTCCAGGTCGCGCTCCGGCTCCGGGATGTACTCGTCGACGGTGTCCATGAGCTCCAGGACGCTGTCGACCCACTTCTGCTCGCCCTCGAGGGCCTTCAGCGCAGAGACGCGCACGACCGGCAGGTCGTCGCCGGGGAACTCGTAGGAGGACAGCAGCTCGCGGACCTCCATCTCGACGAGCTCCATGATCTCCTCGTCGTCGACCATGTCGGACTTGTTGAGCGCCACGACGATGTAGGGGACGCCGACCTGGCGGGCCAGGAGGACGTGCTCCTTGGTCTGCGGCATCGGGCCGTCGGTGGCGGCGACCACGAGGATCGCACCGTCCATCTGGGCCGCGCCGGTGATCATGTTCTTGACGTAGTCGGCGTGCCCCGGGCAGTCGACGTGGGCGTAGTGCCGCTTCTCGGTCTGGTACTCGATGTGCGCGATCGAGATCGTGATCCCGCGCTGCTTCTCCTCGGGCGCCTTGTCGATGCTGTCGAAGGGCGACGCCTCGTTCAGGTCGGGGTACTTGTCGTGCAGCACCTTGGAGATGGCGGCGGTCAGCGTGGTCTTGCCGTGGTCGATGTGACCGATCGTTCCGATGTTGACGTGCGGCTTGCTCCGCTCGAACTTGGCCTTGGCCACTGGGGTCCTCCTGTTGGACGGGTTGTGCTCGTCACCGGCTGGATGCCGCGACGACGTTCACTGGTTTGCTGGAAAGGTGGTGCGTCGGTCCGTCACTCCGCGGGCGGAGTGGTGGTCAGCTCACTCGCCGCGGACCTTCTTGATGATCTCCTCCGCGACGTTCCGGGGAACCTCGGCGTAGGAGTCGAACTGCATCGTGTAGTTGGCACGACCCTGGGTCTTGGACCGGAGGTCACCAACGTACCCGAACATCTCGGACAGGGGCACGACGGCCCGGACCACCTTGGCGCCGGAGACGTCCTCCATCGCCTGGATGTGCCCGCGACGGGAGTTGAGGTCGCCGATGACGTCGCCCATGTAGTCCTCGGGCGTGCGCACCTCGACGGCCATGACCGGCTCGAGCAGGACCGGGTCGGCCTTGCGTGCGGCCTCCTTGAAGGCCATCGAACCGGCGATCTTGAACGCCATCTCCGAGGAGTCGACGTCGTGGTAGGCGCCGTCGAGCAGGGTCGCCCTGACGCCCACGACCGGGTAGCCGGCCAGGATGCCCAGCTGCATGGCGTCCTGGATGCCGTGGTCGACCGAGGGGATGTACTCCTTCGGCACGCGGCCGCCGGTAACGACGTTCTCGAAGGCGTAGAGCTCGCCCTCGCCGGTGTCCATCGGCTCCAGCGCGATCTGGATCTTGGCGAACTGGCCCGACCCACCCGTCTGCTTCTTGTGGGTGTAGTCGAACTTCTCGACCTTGCGCCGGATGGTCTCGCGGTAGGCGACCTGGGGGGCGCCCACGTTCGCCTCGACCTTGAACTCGCGCTTCATCCGGTCCACGAGGATGTCGAGGTGGAGCTCGCCCATGCCGCCGATGACGGTCTGGCCGGTCTCCTCGTCGAGGCGGACGGTGAAGGTCGGGTCCTCCTGCGCCAGCTTCTGGATCGCGGTGCCCAGCTTCTCCTGGTCGCCCTTGGTCTTGGGCTCGATCGCGACGTGGATGACCGGCTCGGGGAAGGTCATCGACTCGAGGATGATCTGCTCGCTCATGTCGCAGAGCGTGTCGCCCGTGGTCGTGTCCTTGAGCCCGATCACCGCGTAGATGTGCCCCGCGGAGACCTTCTCGACCGGGTTCTCCTTGTTGGCGTGCATCTGGAACAGCTTGCCCAGCCGCTCCTTACGCCCCTTGGTCGCGTTCATCACGGGCTGGCCCGCGCTGATCTCGCCGGAGTAGACCCGGATGTAGGTCAGGGTGCCGAAGAAGGGGTGCGTGGCGATCTTGAACGCCAGCGCCGCGAACGGCTCCTTGGTGTCGGGGGTGCGGGTGATGACGGTCTCCTCGTCGCCCGGCTTGTGCCCCTCGGTGGGGGGCAGGTCGACCGGCGAGGGCAGGTACTCCACGACGGCGTCCAGCAGGGGCTGGACGCCCTTGTTCTTGAACGCCGTGCCGCAGAAGACCGGGTTCACCTCGCCGGCCAGGGTCAGCGCACGGACGCCGGCCTTGATCTCGTCCTCGGTCAGCTCCTCGCCGCCGAGGTACTTCTCGAGCAGCTCCTCGTCGGACTCGGCGACCTTCTCGACGAGGGCGTTGTGGTACTCCTCGGCCTTGTCCTTGAGGTCCTCGGGGATCTCGCCGGTCTCGTAGGCCTCGCCCAGCGGCGTCTCCTTGGACCAGGTCAGCGCCTTCATGCTCACCAGGTCGACCATGCCGACGAAGTCGGCCTCCGACCCGATGGGAAGCTGCATGACCAGGGGGGTCGCACCGAGCCGGTCGACGATCGTCTTGACCGAGAAGTAGAAGTCCGCGCCCATCTTGTCCATCTTGTTGATGAAGCACATGCGGGGGACGCCGTACTTGTCGGCCTGGCGCCACACGGTCTCGGACTGGGGCTCGACACCCTCCTTGCCGTCGAAGACGGCGACGGCGCCGTCGAGCACGCGCAGGTTGCGCTCCACCTCGACGGTGAAGTCCACGTGGCCTGGCGTGTCGATCAGGTTGATCTGGGTGCCCTTCCAGAAGCTGGTGACGGCCGCGGAGGTGATGGTGATCCCCCGCTCTTTCTCCTGGTCCATCCAGTCGGTCGTCGACGCGCCGTCGTGCGTCTCGCCCATCTTGTGCTTGACACCCGTGTAGAACAGGATGCGCTCGGTGGTCGTCGTCTTGCCGGCATCGATGTGCGCCATGATGCCGATGTTGCGGACCTTCGTCAGGTCCGTCAGGACGTCCTGTGCCACGGTCTCTCTCTCTGCTTGGTCGTGCTCGTCGTCGTGTGCGGCGGTCCGGGGGCGAGGGGCGCGCGGCGCCCGGCGGGCGCGCGCGGCATACCCTCACCCCCGGGACGTCACCAGCGGTAGTGCGCGAAGGCCTTGTTGGCCTCGGCCATCTTGTGCGTGTCCTCGCGGCGCTTCACCGCGGCGCCGAGGCCGTTGCTGGCGTCGAGGATCTCGTTCATCAGGCGCTCGGTCATCGTCTTCTCCCGACGCTGACGGGCGTAGCCGACCAGCCAGCGCAGGGCCAGCGTGGTGCTGCGGCCCGGCTTGACCTCGATCGGCACCTGGTAGGTGGCGCCACCGACACGGCGGGACTTGACCTCCAGGGCCGGCTTGACGTTGTCCAGCGCACGCTTGAGCGTCTGCACCGGGTCCGTGCCGGTCTTGGCGCGGCAGCCCTCGAGGGCGCCGTAGACGATGCGCTCGGCGGTGGACTTCTTGCCGTCCATGAGGATCTTGTTGACGAGCTGGGTGACCAGCTGGCTGCCGTAGACCGGGTCCTGGATCAGCGGGCGCTTGGGAGCGGGGCCCTTACGAGGCATTACTTCTTCTCCTTCTTCGCGCCGTAGCGGGAGCGGGACTGGTTGCGCCCCTTGACGCCCTGGGTGTCCAGGGACCCGCGGATGATCTTGTAGCGGACGCCGGGAAGGTCCTTCACACGGCCGCCGCGGACGAGCACGATCGAGTGCTCCTGCAGGTTGTGGCCGACGCCCGGGATGTAGGCCGTCACCTCGACGCCGCTGGTCAGGCGCACACGGGCGACCTTGCGCAGGGCGGAGTTCGGCTTCTTGGGGGTGGTCGTGTAGACGCGGGTGCAGACGCCGCGGCGCTGCGGGTTGCCCTTGAGGGCCGGCGAGTCGGACTTCTTCGCCTTGTCCGAGCGGCCCTTGCGGACGAGCTGGTTGATCGTGGGCACTGAATCTCCGTCAGTCGTTGGTCTTCCGCGCTCCCCCGGGTCTGGCCGAGGGTCGCGCTCCTTGGGTTGCGCCTGTCCGGTTCCTCCGGGTCGGAGGGCCGGACACGCTGCTCTCCCCTGCACTTCCCGTCCGGACCGCCGTGGTGCATGATGAGCCCCACGGGGACCGGGCGGACTGCCCGGCGAGAGATGGTCGCTCCGGGGCCGGTCGAGGACCGGGCCACCGGCAAGCGTGCAGGGCCTGGGGCCACACACAGTTCTCCAGGGTACCGGCTGGCGGGCGCCCCGGACAAATCCCGGTGCCCGGCCCCGGTCCCCCGTCACGCCACCGCGCCCGCGCCCCCACCCGCGACGCGCGAGGGGCGGGTATGCCGTGTGCACGGCATACCCGCCCCTGGCGGTGCGTCACGCGGCCGGCCGGAGCCGACCCGTGACGTCAGTAGCGCTCGTCGCCCGCGGGCAGGTCGTCGAGGCGGACGGCCTCGCCGGTGCCCTGGCCGAACGCGCCGGCGTAGTCGAAGTCCTCGTAGACCGGCGGTGCGTAGGCCTCGGCCTTGGCCTCCTCGGTCGGCTCCACCGGCAGGTTCCGGTAGCGCGGCAGGCCGGTCCCCGCGGGGATCAGCTTGCCGAGGATGACGTTCTCCTTCAGGCCGAGCAGCGGGTCGCTCTTGGCCTCCATGGCCGCCTCGGTGAGCACCCGGGTGGTCTCCTGGAAGGAGGCCGCCGAGAGCCACGAGTCGGTCGCCAGCGAGGCCTTGGTGATGCCCATGAGCTCGGGCCGGCCGGAGGCGGGGCGGCCGCCCTCGGACACGACCCGGCGGTTCTCGGCCTCGAACCGGCCGCGCTCGACGAGGGTGCCCGGCAGCAGCTCGGCGTCGCCGGCCTCGATGACCGTGATCCGGCGCAGCATCTGCCGCACGATGACCTCGATGTGCTTGTCGTGGATCGACACACCCTGCTGGCGGTAGACGTGCTGGACCTCGTCGACCAGGTGCTGCTGGGTGGCCCGGGGGCCCAGGATGCGCAGCACCTGCTTGGGGTCGATGGCACCGGTGACCAGCTGGGCGCCGACCTCGACGTGCTCGCCGTCCTTGACCAGCAGGCGCGCCCGCTTGCTCACCGGGTAGGCGTGCTCCTCGGATCCGTCGTCCGGGGTAAGCAGGAGGCGGCGGGTCTTGTCGGTGTCCTCGATCTCGATCCGGCCGCTGGCCTCGGCGATCGGGGCGACCGCCTTCGGGGTGCGGGCCTCGAACAGCTCGACGACACGCGGCAGACCCTGGGTGATGTCGTCACCGGCCACACCACCGGTGTGGAAGGTGCGCATCGTCAGCTGGGTGCCGGGCTCGCCGATCGACTGGGCCGCGATGATGCCGACGGCCTCGCCGATGTCGACGAGCTTGCCGGTGGCCAGCGATCGGCCGTAGCACCTGGCGCAGGTGCCGACGAGCGACTCGCAGGTCAGGACCGAGCGGACCTTGACCTGCTCGACGCCGGCGGCGACCAGACGGTCGATGACGACGTCGCCGAGGTCGATCCCGGCCTCGGCCAGCACCTCGCCGTCCTCGGAGGTGACCGACTCGGCCAGGGTGCGGGCGTAGACGGCCGTCTCGACGTCGTCGTGCTCGCGCAGCCCGCCGCTGGGGGTCCGGACCGCGATCGGCATGACGAAGCCGCGCTCGGTGCCGCAGTCGTCCTCACGGATGATGACGTCCTGCGAAACGTCGACGAGACGACGGGTCAGGTAGCCGGAGTCGGCGGTCCGCAGCGCGGTGTCCGCCAGCCCCTTGCGGGCGCCGTGCGTGGAGATGAAGAACTCCAGCACGGACAGGCCCTCGCGGAAGTTGGACTTGATCGGCCGCGGGATGATCTCGCCCTTGGGGTTGGCCATGAGGCCGCGCATCCCGGCGATCTGCCGCAGCTGGAACCAGTTGCCTCGGGCCCCGGAGGTCACCATCCGGTAGATGGTGTTGTCCTTGGGCATCGTGGTCTCCAGCTCCTTGGCGACCTCGTTGGTCGCCTGGGTCCAGATCTCCACGAGCTCCTGGCGACGCTCGTCGTCGGTGATCAGGCCGCGCTCGTACTGCAGCTGCACCTTGGCGGCCTTGGACTCGTAGCCGGAGAGGATCTCCGTCTTGCGCTCCGGCGTCTGCACGTCGGAGATGGCCACCGTGGTGCCCGACCGGGTCGCGAAGTGGAAGCCGAGGTTCTTCAGCGCGTCGAGGCTCGCCGCGACCTGCACCTTGGTGTAGCGCTCGGCCAGGTCGTTGACGATCGCCGAGAGCCGCTTCTTCTCCACGACCTCGTTCACGTAGGCGTAGTTCGGCGGCAGCGCGTCGTTGAAGATGGCCCGGCCCAGGGTCGTCTCCAGCTCGAAGGCGTCCACCACCCCGTCCTCGGTGGCGACGGCGCCCTCGGGCAGCTCGTGGCCCAGCGGGGGCGCGGTGTCCGTCAGCCGCAGCCGGATCGGGGTCGCCAGGGCGATCTGCCCCGCGTCGAAGGCCATCTGGGCCTCGGCCACCGAGCTGAAGGACCGCAGGTGGCCCTGGCCGTCGGCACCCTCGACCATGCCGTCGCCGGCCTGGCCGGTCTCGTCGGCGGAAGTCAGGTGGAACAGCCCGATCACCATGTCCTGGGTGGGCATGGTCACCGGACGCCCGTCCGCCGGCTTGAGGATGTTGTTGGAGGACAGCATGAGGATGCGTGCCTCCGCCTGGGCCTCGGCCGACAGCGGCAGGTGGACGGCCATCTGGTCGCCGTCGAAGTCGGCGTTGAAGGCGGTGCACACCAGCGGGTGGATCTGGATGGCCTTGCCCTCGACCAGCTGCGGCTCGAAGGCCTGGATGCCCAGGCGGTGCAGGGTGGGTGCACGGTTGAGCAGCACGGGGTGGTCGGTGATGACCTCCTCGAGCACGTCCCACACCACGGAGCGGCCGCGCTCGACCATCCGCTTGGCGGACTTGATGTTCTGTGCGTGGTCCAGGTCGACCAGCCGCTTCATGACGAACGGCTTGAACAGCTCCAGGGCCATCTGCTTGGGCAGGCCGCACTGGTGCAGCTTCAGCTGCGGGCCGACGACGATGACCGAACGGCCGGAGTAGTCGACGCGCTTGCCCAGCAGGTTCTGGCGGAACCGGCCCTGCTTGCCCTTGAGCATGTCGGACAGCGACTTCAGCGGCCGGTTGCCCGGGCCGGTGACGGCGCGACCGCGACGGCCGTTGTCGAACAGCGAGTCGACGGCCTCCTGCAGCATCCGCTTCTCGTTGTTGACGATGATCTCCGGCGCGCCCAGGTCCAGCAGCCGCTTGAGGCGGTTGTTCCGGTTGATGACGCGGCGGTAGAGGTCGTTGAGGTCGGAGGTCGCGAACCGACCGCCGTCCAGCTGGACCATCGGGCGCAGGTCCGGCGGGATGACCGGGACGCAGTCCAGGACCATGCCGGCGGGCTCGTTCTTGGTCTGCAGGAACGAGGTGACGACCTTGAGCCGCTTGATGGCGCGGGTCTTGCGCTGCCCCTTGCCGGTGGCGATGGTCTCGCGCAGCGAGGCGGCCTCGGCGTCCAGGTCGAAGGTCTGCAGACGCTTCTGCAGCGCCGCGGCACCCATCCCGCCCTCGAAGTACATCCCGAAGCGGTCCCGCATCTCGCGGTAGAGCACCTCGTCGCCCTCCAGGTCCTGGACCTTGAGGTTCTTGAAGCGGTCCCAGACCTGCTCCAGGCGCTCGATCTGCTGGTCGGCGCGACGGCGGATCTGGTTCATCTCCCGCTCGGCGCCGTCCTTGACCTTGCGCCGCGCGTCGGCCTTGGCGCCCTCGGCCTCGAGCTCGGCGAGGTCGGACTCCAGCTTCTTGGCCCGCTCCTCCACGTCGCTGTCGCGACGGTTCTCCAGCGCCTTCTTCTCGGTCTGGATCTGCGCCTCGAGGCTGGGCAGGTCGGCGTGCCGCTGCTCCTCGTCGACGTGCGTGATCATGTAGGCCGCGAAGTAGATGACCTTCTCCAGGTCCTTCGGAGCCAGGTCCAGCAGGTAGCCCAGGCGGGAGGGGACGCCCTTGAAGTACCAGATGTGGGTGACGGGGGCGGCGAGCTCGATGTGGCCCATCCGCTCGCGGCGCACGCCGGCGCGGGTCACCTCGACGCCGCAGCGCTCGCAGATGATGCCCTTGAAGCGGACCCGCTTGTACTTGCCGCAGTAGCACTCCCAGTCCCGGGTGGGACCGAAGATCTTCTCGCAGAAGAGCCCGTCCTTCTCCGGCTTCAGGGTGCGGTAGTTGATGGTCTCGGGCTTCTTGACCTCGCCGTGGCTCCACGCGCGGATGTCGTCCGCGGTCGCCAGGCCGATGCGCAACTCGTCGAAGAAGTTGACGTCCAGCACTGTGTGCTTCCTTTTCCTCGGTATGCAGTGAAAAGTTGAGTTGGGGGGTGGGCCGCCGGGCGGGCGGTCGGGCGACGCCCGGCGGCCTGACGTTCCGGGGGGCACGCGCGCGGCGTGCCCTCCCGGTCAGACCTCTTCGACGGAGGAGGGCTCGCGACGGCTCAGGTCGATGCCGAGCTCCTCGGCCGCGCGGAACACCTCGGTGTCGGACTCTCGCAGGTCGATCTGGGTGCCGTCGGAGGAGAGCACCTCCACGTTCAGGCAGAGCGACTGCATCTCCTTGATGAGCACCTTGAACGACTCCGGGATGCCGGGCTCGGGCACGTTGTCGCCCTTGACGATCGACTCGTACACCTTGACGCGGCCGGTGACGTCGTCGGACTTGATCGTCAGCAGCTCCTGCAGGGCGTAGGCGGCGCCGTAGGCCTCCAGGGCCCAGACCTCCATCTCGCCGAAGCGCTGGCCGCCGAACTGCGCCTTGCCGCCCAGCGGCTGCTGGGTGATCATCGAGTACGGCCCCGTGCTGCGCGCGTGGATCTTGTCGTCCACGAGGTGGTGCAGCTTGAGGATGTACATGTAGCCGACCGACACCGGGTCCGGGTAGGGCTCGCCGGACCGGCCGTCGAACAGCCGGGCCTTGCCGCTGGAGCCGATGAGCCGCTGACCGTCCCGGGCCGGGGTGGTCGAGTCGAGCAGACCGGAGATCTCCTCCTCGCGGGCGCCGTCGAAGACCGGGCTGGCCACGCGCGTGCGGGGCTCCGCCTCCCGGGCATCGCCGGGGATGAGCTCGGCCCACTCCGGCTCGCCCTCGATCTTCCAGCCCTGCGCCGCGGCCCAGCCGAGGTGCAGCTCGAGGATCTGGCCGATGTTCATCCGGCCGGGCACGCCCAGCGGGTTGAGCACGACGTCGACCGGGGTCCCGTCCTCGAGGAAGGGCATGTCCTCCACCGGGAGGATCTTGGAGATGACGCCCTTGTTGCCGTGGCGGCCGGCGAGCTTGTCGCCGTCGGTGATCTTGCGCTTGTTGGCCACGTAGACGCGCACCAGCTGGTTGACGCCCGGGGGCAGCTCGTCGCCCTCCTCGCGGTCGAACACCTTGACGCCGATGACGGTGCCGGTCTCGCCGTGCGGGACCTTCATCGAGGTGTCGCGCACCTCACGGGCCTTCTCCCCGAAGATGGCGCGCAGCAGTCGCTCCTCCGGCGTCAGCTCGGTCTCCCCCTTGGGGGTCACCTTGCCGACGAGCAGGTCGCCGTCGCGGACCTCGGCCCCGATGCGGATGATGCCCCGCTCGTCGAGGTCGGCCAGGACCTCGTCGGAGACGTTGGGGATGTCCCGGGTGATCTCCTCGGGGCCCAGCTTGGTGTCCCGGGCGTCCAGCTCGTGCTCCTCGATGTGGATCGAGGAGAGCACGTCGTCCTGGACGAGACGCTGGGAGAGGATGATCGCGTCCTCGTAGTTGTAGCCCTCCCACGGCATGAACGCCACGAGGAGGTTGCGCCCCAGCGCCATCTCGCCGCCGTCCGTGGCCGGGCCGTCGGCGATAAGACCGCCGGCCTCGACCCGCTGGCCGGTGTCGACCCGCACCTGCTGGTTGTAGCAGTTGCCCTGGTTGGACCGGGTGAACTTGCCGATGCGGTAGGAGGTGTAGGTGCCGTCGTCGTTGGCCACGGTGACCAGGTCGGCCGAGACCTCCTGGACCACGCCCGGCTTGCCGGCACGCACGACGTCGCCGGAGTCCAGCGCGGCGCGGTGCTCCATCCCCGTGCCCACGAGCGGGGCCTCGGCCCGCACGAGCGGGACGGCCTGACGCTGCATGTTGGCGCCCATGAGCGCACGGTTGGCGTCGTCGTGCTCGAGGAAGGGGATCATCGCGGTCGCGGCCGACACCATCTGCCGGGCGGAGACGTCCATGTACTCGACCTCGCTGGCCGGCACGTCGACGGCCTCGCCGTCGCGGGCCCGCACGAGCACGCGCTCGTCGAGGAAGGTGCCGTCGTCGCCCAGCTGCGCGTTGGCCTGGGCGATGACGAAGCGGTCCTCCTCGTCGGCGGACAGGTAGTCGACCTCGTCGGTGACCTTGCCGTCCTTGACCCGGCGGTAGGGGGTCTCAACGAAGCCGAACGGGTTGATGCGGCCGTAGGAGGCCAGCGACCCGATCAGACCGATGTTCGGACCCTCGGGGGTCTCGATGGGGCACATCCGGCCGTAGTGGCTCGGGTGCACGTCCCGGACCTCCATGCCGGCGCGGTCACGGGACAGACCGCCCGGGCCCAGGGCCGAGAGACGACGCTTGTGCGTCAGCCCCGAGAGCGGGTTGTTCTGGTCCATGAACTGGGACAGCTGGCTGGTGCCGAAGAACTCCTTGATGGAGGCGACGACCGGCCGGATGTTGATCAGCGTCTGCGGCGTGATGGCCTCGACGTCCTGGGTGGTCATCCGCTCGCGCACGACCCGCTCCATCCGGGACAGGCCCGTGCGGACCTGGTTCTGGATGAGCTCGCCGACGCTGCGCAGGCGGCGGTTGCCGAAGTGGTCGATGTCGTCGACCTCGACCGGCAGCTCGCCGACCGGCGCCTGCATCGTGGTCTCGCCGGCGTGCAGCGCGACGATGTAGTGGATCGTGGCGACGATGTCGTCCAGCCCCAGCACGGACTCGCCGAGGGGTGCCTGCAGGCCCAGCTTCTTGTTGATCTTGTAGCGGCCGACCTTGGCCAGGTCGTAGCGCTTGGGGTTGAAGTAGAGGTTGTCCAGCAGGGTCTGGGCGGCCTCCTTGGTGGGGGGTTCGCCCGGGCGCAGCTTGCGGTAGATGTCCAGCAGCGCCTCGTCCTGGTCGGCCGTGTGGTCCTTCTCCAGGGTGGCCCGGATCGACTCGTAGTCGCCGAACTGCTCGAGGATCTCGGCCTCGGTCATGCCCAGCGCCTTGAGCAGCACGGTGACGCTCTGCTTGCGCTTGCGGTCCACGCGCACGCCGACCTGGTCACGCTTGTCGATCTCGAACTCCAGCCAGGCGCCCCGGCTGGGGATCACCTTGGCGGAGAAGACGTCCTTGTCGGAGGTCTTGTCGAGGCTGCGCTCGAAGTAGACCCCCGGGGACCGGACGAGCTGGGAGACGACGACCCGCTCGGTGCCGTTGACGATGAACGTGCCGCGCGGCGTCATGAGCGGGAAGTCGCCCATGAAGACCGTCTGGCTCTTGATCTCGCCCGTGGAGTTGTTGATGAACTCCGCGGTCACGAAGAGCGGCGCGGAGTAGGTCATGTCCTTCTCCTGGCACTCCTCGACGGAGTACTTCTGCTCCTCGAACCGGTGGTCGCGGAAGCTCAGCGACATGGAGCCGGAGAAGTCCTCGATCGGGGAGATCTCCTCGAAGATCTCCTCCAGACCGGAGGTGGTGGGGATGTCGTCGCGCCCGTCGGCCTGGGCGGCGGCGACACGCGCCTGCCACGCCTCGTTGCCGAGCAGCCAGTCGAAGCTCTCGGTCTGGAGGGCGAGCAGGTCGGGGACCTCGAGAGGCTCCCTGATCTTAGCGAAGCTCAGACGGCCGGAAGCCGTACGAGCGGTGGACACAGTCTTCTTCGCAGTGCGCGAGGCAGCCAAGGATTGGTCCTTCCACGGGCCTGGGGGCGGCTAGGTTCATCACGGCCAGGACCTGAGCCCCTCGCGGCACGTGCCGGACCGGGGTCGCATCGAGGGGCTCGACGCGGGCAGCGGTCAGCGGTGGGCGGGAGACAGGTGCAGGGCAGCGCAAAGCGACAGCATACACGTCCAGGCACACGTCGTCCAACTCCTGCGTGACCCCCCACCGCAGACGACGTCGTCGTGGCAGCAACTGTGCCCCTCCCGGGCACGTTCGTCAAGCGTGCGCGCCGCGCACGGGGCACGCGGCGCCGGGAACGCCGAACGGGCGGGGCCGGACCAGCGTGCGCTGGTGCGACCCCGCCCGTGGCGGAGCGTGTTCCCGGACGGTCGGACCGTCCGGGAGGGGCTCACTTGAGGGTGACGGTGGCGCCGGCGCCCTCGAGCTGCTCCTTGGCCTTCTCGGCGGCGTCCTTGTCGACCTTCTCCAGGACCGGCTTCGGGGCCCCGTCGACGAGGTCCTTGGCCTCCTTCAGGCCGAGGGAGGTCAGCGCGCGGACCTCCTTGATGACCTGGATCTTCTTGTCGCCCGCGGCCTCGAGGATGACGTCGAACTCGTCCTGCTCCTCGGCGGCGTCCGCGCCGTCGCCGCCGCCGGCGGCCGGCGCACCGGCGGCCGCGACGGCGACCGGGGCGGCAGCGGTGACCTCGAAGGTCTCCTCGAAGGCCTTGACGAACTCGGACAGCTCGATGAGGGTCATCTCCTTGAAGTGGTCAAGGAGCTCCTCGGTGCTCAGCTTCGCCATGATGGCGTCCTTTCTCTTGGTGCCGTGAGTGGCGTGTAGGGGTTGTGCGCTGACCGGACCGGGCGGTCGGTCAGCTCTCGTCGCCACCCTCGGCGACGTCGGTGGGCGCCTCGGCCGGAGCCTCGGCGGGAGTGTCCTCGGCCGCGGCCTCGGGTGCCTCGTCGGCGGGTGCCGACCCGGCGGTGGAACCGCCCTGCTCCTCGACCTTCGCCCGCAGCGCGTCGACGACCCGGGCGGTCTGCGACAGCGGCGCGGCGAAGAGGGAGGCGGCCTTGCTCAGGTTCGCCTTCATGGCGCCCGCGAGCTTGGCCAGCAGGACCTCGCGGGACTCCAGGTCCGCGAGCTGGGTGATCTCCTCGGGGGACAACGGCTTGCCGTCGAGCACCCCCGCCTTGATGACCAGGGCCGGGTTGGCCTTGGTGAAGTCACGCAGACCCTTGGCGACCGCGACCGGGTCGCCCTCCACGAAGGCGATCGCGGTGGGGCCGACCAGGTGCTCGTCGAGTCCCTCGATCCCGGCCTCGGCGGCTGCCCGCTTGGTCAGCGTGTTCTTCACCACGGCGTAGGTGGCGTGCTCGCGCATCGAACCGCGGAGCTCGGTGAGCTGGCTCACCGTCAGACCGCGGTAGTTCGTCAGCACGGCCGCACCGGAGCTGCGGAACTTCTCCGTCAGCTCGGCAATGGCTGCGGCCTTCTCGGGCGTCGCCATGGTGGCCTCCTTCGTCACGTGGTGCCGGCTACCCCCGGGCCGCACGACAGGAGCCCCGGCGCAGGCGCGCACGGGGCTCGGACGCTGCAGGGGCGACCTGGGGTCGCGCCGCTGAGCGAGGCTCGCTACACATCCTGCGCTGGTCGCTCCGACGTGGAGGCCTTCGGTCGGCGCACCGTGGCTGCTCTCGTCGAGCTCCGGGCACACCGACGACCGGCGGTCATGGGTATGAAGCAAGCGTACGGCACCCCGGGGCGGGGGCCCAAATCCGGCCCCGGGCCGTCCGCCACCTGTCAGGCTGGTGGCATGACCTCCGGCATCACCGACGTCCCCGGCGTGCGCGTGGCCCACGTGACGCTGAGCCAGGACGCACCGGTCGTGCGGACCGGGGTGACCTGCGTCCTTCCCCACCACCGCGACCTCCTCGCCCACCCGGTCCCCGCGGCGGTCCACGTGGTCAACGGATACGGCAAGCCCGTGGGGCTGAGCCAGGTCGTCGAGCTGGGTGAGCTCGAGGCTCCCGTGCTGCTGACCGGGACGCTGGCCGTGGGCGCGGTCCACGAGGGCGCGGTGCGCGAGCTGCTGGGACGCCACCCGGACCTCGGGCGTCCGGCGACCGTCAACCCGGTGGTCCTGGAGTGCAACGACGGGCGGCTCCACGACGCGCGCACCCTGGCGGTACGGCCGGCCCACGCGGAGGCCGCGGTCCGCGCCGCACGGACGGCCGGCGAGGGGCACCCGATCGGGCAGGGCGCCGTCGGGGCGGGCACCGGGATGGTCGCCTTCGGCTGGAAGGGCGGCATCGGCACCGCCTCGGTGCCGGTGCAGGACGACGGCCGTGTCCGCGCGACGCTCGGCGCCCTGGTGCTGACCAACATGGGTCGGCCGGAGGACCTCGTCGTGCACGGACGACGGGTCGGCGCCCGGGGCGGGGAGCCGGTCGCCGGCCCCGCCGACGGGTCCGTCGTGGTCCTGCTGGCCACGGACGCCCGGCTCGACGCCCGGCAGCTGGGCCGCCTGGCCCGCCGGGCGCAGAACGGGCTGGCCCGCACCGGGGTGCCGACGGCGCACGGGTCCGGCGAGTTCGTCCTCGCCTGGAGCACCGGCTCGACGACCGACGCGCCCCGACGGGACGGAGGCTGGCTCACGCCCTGGTTCGACGCCGTCGCCGAGGTCGTCGAGGAGGCCGTCCTGAGCTCGCTGCGGCACGCCTGCGCGACCACCGGCCTGGACGGGCTCGTCGCGGACCGCTGCCCGCACGTGTGAGCAGCCCGGTCGGAACCGGCTCGGCGAGGATCCGGCCCGCGTGGCGTCCCCCGGGGGACCTCAGGCCTGCCGGCCGGAGACCTCCGGCAGGCGCCAGGACACCACGGCGCCGACGAGCCCGAGCACGGCCAGGAAGACCAGCGCCGGCACCTCCCCCAGGGTGGCCAGCCCGGCGCTGACCGCCCCGGTCACCAGCAGGATCACCCCCATCGCGGTGTTGGCCGTGGCCACGTAGCGCGTGCGCAGGTCCCCCTCGGCCATGTCGACCACGTAGGTCTTGCGGGCCACCCGTACCCCCACGTGGACGAGGCTGATGACGAGGTAGCCGCCGACCAGCGTCGGCAGCACGAGCCCGTCGGCCCCGGCGACCACGACGGCGACCACGAGCAGCACGACCAGCGAGGCCGCCACGGCCCCGACGGTCATCACGAGCCGGCTGGACCGGTCGGCCAGGCGCCCGAAGACCCGGCCGCCGACGACGGAGGCGACGCCCTGGGCGATGACGAACGCGCCCAGGCCGGCCAGCCAGGAGGTGCCCCGGTCCGCGGCCAGGGTCACGAGGAACGGCGGGGCCAGGGCGGAGACCAGCAGGAGCGCCCGGGCGGTGACGAACCAGCGGAAGTCGCGGTCGGTGCGCAGCAGGTCCAGCGTGTCCCGTACCCACGAGGCCCGGCCGTCGCCGCCGTCCTCCTCCTCGCCGGACCGTCCACCCGCCGCCCGGTCCCGTCCGTCGGTCCGCTCCGGGATCCCGGCGTAGACCACGACCCCGACGAACCAGGTCAGGGCCGCCCCGACGAGCAGGCCCGCCAGGACGGCGACGTCCAGGTCCTGGCCCAGCCGCTGGAGCACGACGCCCAGGAGCACGGCCACAACCCCGGAGACCGCGGTGGCGATGCCCGTCACCTGGCCGCGCTGGCCCTTGGGGACGGCCCGCCCCTGGACGTCCTTGGACGCCATCGAGCACAACGCCCGGGAGAGCGCGAAGACCGCCAGGGCGGCGACGACGAGCACGCCCGCGAGCAGCCCGTCGGCGAGCGCGGCGGCGGCGGCCATCCCGAGCGTGGCCACTCCCTGACCGGTCGCGCCGACCATCCACACCCGGGTGCGTCGGGGCGCCTTCAGCACCCACGGGGTCAGGGCCGCCTGGGGCAGCATCGAGCCGGACTCGCGGACGGGGACGAGCAGGCCCACAAGGGCCGCCGGCGCCCCGAGGAGCGAGAGCAGCCAGGGCAGCACGGTCTTGGCGTTGACCACCTGGTCGCCGGCGCTCTGCAGGGCGTTGGCGGTGATGAGCCGCAGGCCCCCGGCGGCGACCCGCTGCGGACCACCCAGCGCGTCCTCGGCCTCCCGGTCCGCCGTGACCAGCCGGTGGTACCAGCGCACGGAGGCCGGCTCCTGCTCCGCGGGTCCCCGGCCGGGCGGGGTGGTCCCCCCGGCGGGCGGGTCCGTCCCGCTGCGGTGGTTCACGGCCTGCCTCCCGGCTCGACCCCCGCCGCCCGCAGGGTGGCCAGCCGCTCGCGCAGCTGCTCGACCCGGTGGGCGTTGCCGTGCAGCCCGAGGTAGTCGCCGCCGTGCAGGCTCAGCAGCGCGTCGTCCAGGCGGCGGACGGCGGCCGGCGGGTAGCGGTAGCCCATCGCCTCGTTCACCGCGGTGGTGTCCACGGTCGAGAGCTGGGTGCCCAGCTCGTCCAGGGAGGTGATCCCCAGCTCCAGGAGCAGCCCCGAGATCCAGCCGTAGTGCTCCGTGCGCGACCACCCCGCCCCGGGGAAGCGGCCGGCGAGGAAGGTGGCCAGGTCCTGGGCCCCGATCCGGGGGTCGTCCCCGTCCGGCTCGGCCGGGACCGCAGGCATCGCCTGGAGCCGGTCGCGGATGGCCGAGAACTCCCGGTCCGCCAGCTCCAGCAGCCCGGCGGCCAGCGTGAACCGGCGGTTCAGGTCCGAGGCGTGCTCCACCGGCACCGTCCCCTTGTAGCGGATGTCGTGCTCGAACTCGGCCCAGGCGTGCTGCAGCACCGTCCGCACCTGGACCGAGGCGGCGTAGGGCCGGAGCAGCTCACGCTCGGGCGTCAGGGAACGTGAGGCGTCGACGGCGACGAGCAGGTGCCGGCTGGCGTAGCCGAAGGCGCCCTGGTCGGCGGTCTCCCGACCCATGTCGCGGTCCTCGAGCACGGCCAGCGAGGAGGCCAGCAGCTCGGCGACGATCTCGACGTCGTCCCGCACGTAGGTGATGACCCGCAGCCCGATCTGGTCGGTGATCTCGGCGAGCGGCCGCAGGAAGACGGGGCGACCGTCCCGGGTGCGGCCGGCCTTGGCGGCGAAGGACTGCACGCTCTTGGTCCGGCCGGAGACCGACAGGTAGTTGACCCCCGCGTCGTCGAGCAGGTCGGTCACCAGCCGGACGAACCCCTGCGTGGCCACCTCCAGCTCCGGCAGTCGGGCGACGTAGGCGTCCACGGCGGCCCGCAGGTCCTGGGGGTCGCGTCCGCTCATGGGCCCCATCCTGCCGCACCGGTCCGTGCACCCGTCGCGGCGACCCGCGTCCGGGATCGAGCCCGCGTCCGGCGGCGTGGGCGGGACTCCCCCGGCACCCGCCGCGGACGCGCCGGGGCCCGGGGAGCAGCGCGCTCCCCGGGCCCCGGGACGTCGTGGCCGGTCGTCACCGGCCGGTGCTCACTCGCCGTCGGTGGCCGTGCTGCCCACGCGCGAGGGGTCGACCGGGATGCCCGGGCCCATCGTGGTGGCCACGGTCGCCTTGGTGACGTAGCGGCCCTTGGAGCTGGACGGCTTGAGTCGCAGCACCTCGTCGATGGCGGCGCCGTAGTTCTGCACGAGCGCGGCCTCGTCGAAGGAGACCTTGCCGATGATGAAGTGCAGGTTGGCGTGCTTGTCCACGCGGAACTCGATCTTGCCGCCCTTGATCTCGGTCACGGCCTTGGCGGTGTCCATCGTCACGGTGCCGGTCTTGGGGTTCGGCATCAGGCCGCGGGGACCCAGCACCTTGCCCAGCCGACCGACCTTGCCCATGAGGTCGGGGGTGGCAACGACCGCGTCGAAGTCGGTCCAGCCGCCGGCGATCTTCTCGATCATGTCGTCGGACCCGACGAAGTCCGCCCCGGCCTCGCGGGCGGCCTCGGCCTTGTCCCCGTTGGCGATGACCAGGACCCGGGCGGTCTTGCCGGTGCCGTTGGGCAGGTTCACCGTGCCACGGACCAGCTGGTCGGCCTTGCGCGGGTCGACGCCCAGGCGCAGGGCGACCTCGATGGTCGCGTCGTACTTCGTGGTCGCGGTCTCCTTGGCGAGACGGACGGCCTCGACCGGGGTGTAGAGCCGGCCGTCCTCGATCTTCTCGGCGGCGGCCAGGTAGGCCTTGCTGCGCTTCATGCGAACTCCTTGGTGGTGGTGGGAGCTGTGGTCGGACGGGCCGCGCGAGACCCTGCCACAGGAAGGTCGGTCACTGGACGGTGACGCCCATCGACCGGGCGGTGCCGGCGATGATCCTCTTGGCCATCTCGATGTCGGTGGCGTTGAGGTCCTGCATCTTCATCTCGGCGATCTCGGTCAGCTGGGCGTCCGAGATGCTGGCGACCTTGGTCTTGTGCGGCTCGCCGGAGCCCTTGGGCACACCGGCGGCCTTCTTGATCAGCTCGGCGGCCGGCGGGGTCTTGGTCACGAAGGTGAACGAGCGGTCCTCGTACACCGTGATCTCGACCGGGATGACGTTGCCGCGCTGGGACTCCGTCGCGGCGTTGTACGCCTTGACGAACTCCATGATGTTGACACCGTGCTGGCCCAGCGCGGGGCCGACGGGGGGCGCGGGGGTGGCCGCACCGGCCTGGATCTGCAGCTTGATGAAGCCGGAGACCTTCTTCTTGGGGGGCATGTGCCTCTCCTTGGGGGTCGTGGGCCGACGCCGTGGGCGATGACCCGGTTGCATGCCCGGCGCCGGTCGGCGTCGGGCGGAGGTCGCAGCGGCTAGAGCTTGGCGACCTGGTTGAAGGACAGCTCGACCGGGGTCTCGCGGCCGAAGATGGACACGAGCACCTTGAGCTTGTTGCTCTCGGGGATGATCTCGGAGATCGTCGCCGGCAGGGTCTCGAAGGGCCCTTCCATGACGGTGACGGACTCGCCGACCTCGAAGTCCACCGGGGTGCCGGTCGCGGCACCGCCCGCAGCGGCGCCGGAGGCGGCTGCGCCGGAGGCGCCGGCGGTCCCGGCGGCTGCGGGGGCCTCGAAGGTGGGCGCCAGCATGGAGACGACCTCGTCGATGCTCAGCGGCACCGGCTGGTGGGCGTTGCCGACGAAGCCGGTGACGCCCGGCGTGTGCCGCACGGCGCCCCAGGACTCGTCGGTGAGGTCCATCCGGACCAGCACGTAGCCGGGCATCCGCACGCGGCGCACCTGCTTGCGCTGGCCGTTCTTGATCTCGGTGACCTCCTCCATGGGGACCTCCACCTCGAAGATGTAGTCCTCCATGTTGAGGCTGGTGATCCGGGTCTCGAGGTTGTGCTTGACCCGGTTCTCGTAACCGGCGTAGGAGTGCACGACGTACCAGTCGCCGAACTTGCCCCGCAGGACGGACTTGAACTCCTCCAGCGGGTCGGCCGGTTCGTCGTCGGCGACCTCCGCGTCGTCGGCGGCGTCCTCGTCCTCGACGGTCTGCGGGTCCTCCTCGGCGGTCTGGGGGTCGTCCTCGGCGTCGTCGAAGCGCTCGGCCGCCGCCAGGTCGGCCTCCTGCACGGACTGCTCGGCGCTGCCCTCGTCGACGGAGGGGTCGCCGGCGCCCAGGCGGACGTCGGTCTCGGGGGTCTGCTCGGCCATGCCCTACTTCCTCATACGGTGTCGTCGTCGCGACCACGGTCGCGGCGCGGGTGCTCGGGTGCTGCTGGTCAGGAGGCGAACACGACGCCCATCAGCCAGCGGAAGATCTGGTCCAGGCCGAACACGTAGCCCATGACCGCCGCGACGAAGACGAGCACCACGATGGTGTAGGTGATCAGCTCCTGCCGCGTCGGCTGGACGACCTTGCGCAGCTCGGCCAGAACCTGCTCGACGAAGGACGACGGGCGGGCAGGCTGACCGGTGCCGGTCGGGCCGCCACGCGCGACACCCTCGGTGTCGTGGGCCGGGTTCGCCACGGATCGCCTCTCCTCGTGCTGTAGATGATGCGCGGCCGGCGTCCGGACCTCGGACCCGACCGCTCGCGCAGGGCATGAGGGACTCGAACCCCCAACCGCCGGTTTTGGAGACCGGTGCTCTACCAATTGAGCTAATGCCCTTCACCGGGTGCGCTGCGCCGACCGCCGCGGGGTGGCAGGCTGGCGCACGGTGCGAACACCCGAACAGGCAGTCTACGTGAGCCCCTCCCCAGGTGCAAAGATGGGCGGGTGAGCGAGCAGACCCAGACCCCCAGGACCCGCATCTCCGCCCGGATCGGCTCCATCGCCGAGTCCGCCACCCTGGCGGTGGACGCCCGGGCCAAGGCGCTCAAGGCCGAGGGCCGACCGGTCATCGGTTTCGGCGCGGGCGAGCCCGACTTCCCCACCCCCGACTACGTCGTGGAGGCGGCGGTCCAGGCGGCCCGCAACCCGGTCAACCACCGCTACTCCCCCGCCGGCGGCCTGCCCGACCTGAAGAAGGCTGTCGTGGCCAAGACGCAGCGCGACTCGGGGTATGCCGTGGAGCCGGCGAACGTGCTCGTCACCAACGGCGGGAAGCAGGCGGTCTACAACACCTTCGCCACCCTGCTCGACCCGGGCGACGAGGTCGTCCTGCCCACCCCCTACTGGACCACCTACCCGGAGGCGATCCGTCTCGCGGGCGGGGTTCCGGTGGAGGTCTTCGCCGGGGCCGACGCGGCATACCTGGTCACCGTCGAGCAGCTCGAGGCCGCCCGCACCGACCGCACCAAGGTGCTGCTCTTCTGCTCCCCGTCCAACCCCACCGGTGCGGTCTACCCGCCCGAGCAGGTCGAGGCGATCGGCCGGTGGGCCCTGGAGCACGGCATCTGGGTGGTCACCGACGAGATCTACGAGCACCTCCTCTACGACGGGGCGCAGGCGCCCTCGATGCCGGTCGTCGTGCCTGAGCTGGCGGACACCTGCGTCGTGCTCAACGGGGTGGCCAAGACCTACGCGATGACCGGCTGGCGGGTGGGCTGGATGATCGGCCCGACGGATGTCGTCAAGGCGGCGACCAACCTGCAGAGCCACGCCACCTCCAACGTCGCCAACGTCTCCCAGCGGGCGGCGATCGCCGCGCTGGAGGGGTCGCTGGACGCCGTCGACGAGATGCGCACGGCCTTCGACCGCCGGCGACGTCTCATGGTCGACATGCTCAACCAGATCGAGGGGGTGCACTGCCCCGTGCCCCAGGGCGCCTTCTACGCCTACCCCTCGGTCGAGGGCGTGCTCGGCAAGGAGATCCGTGGCCGTACGCCGCGGACCTCCGCCGAGCTGGCCGCCCTCATCCTCGACGAGGTCGAGGTCGCGGTCGTGCCCGGCGAGGCGTTCGGACCCAGCGGCTACCTGCGGCTGAGCTACGCCCTGGGCGACGACGACCTCACCGAGGGCGTCGGCCGGATCCAGGCGCTGCTGGGCGAGGCCCGCTGACCCGGTCGGGCGACCGGAGGCCGGACGGCCCGAGGCAGCGAAAGTCGCCCGGAGCAGGGGAAATTTCCCCCGTTCCGGGCGACTTTCGTCGTTTCAAGCGATGTCAGTCGGTGCCGAACTCCATCGCGGCCCAGTCGAGGGCCTCCTCCTCGTCCTCGGTCGGCCCCACGCCGCCGGCGATGCGCTCGGCGCCGCCGGGGGTCAGCTCCCCGACGAGCGAGGTGGTGGCCAGCCCCATCGCGGACGCGGCCGCCCCGCCGCTGCCGAGCAGGCCCATCCCGACGTACTGCTCCAGGCGCGCCCGCGAGTCCGCGATGTCCAGGTTGCGCAGGGTCAGCTGACCGATCCGGTCGGTCGGCCCGAAGGCGGCGTTGGTGACCCGCTCCATCGAGAGCTTGTCCGGGTGGTAGGAGAACGCCGGCCCGTCGGTGCTCACGATCGAGTAGTCCTCCCCCCGCCGCAGCCGCAGGGTGACCTCGCCGGTGACCGCCGAGGCGACCCAGCGCTGCAGGGACTCGCGGATCATCAGCGCCTGCGGGTCCAGCCAGCGGCCCTCGTACATGAGCCGGCCCAGCCTCCGGCCCTGGCCGTGGTAGGCCGCGATCGTGTCCTCGTTGTGGACCGCGTTGACCAGCCGCTCGTAGACGATGTGCAGCAGGGCCATCCCCGGCGCCTCGTAGATCCCACGGGACTTGGCCTCGATGATGCGGTTCTCGATCTGGTCGGCCATCCCCAGCCCGTGCCGGCCGCCGATCTCGTTGGCCCTCATGACGAGCGCGACCGCGTCCCCGTCGAAGTCGTCGCCGTCGATGGCGACCGGACGCCCGTCCTTGAAGGCGATCGTGACGTCCTCGGTGGGGATCTGGACCTCCGGGTCCCAGAAGCGCACGCCCATGATCGGCTCGACCAGCTCGATCCCGACGTCGAGGTGCTCCAGCTTCTTGGCCTCGTGGGTGGCGCCCCAGATGTTGGCGTCGGTCGAGTAGGCCTTCTCCTTGCTGGCCCGGTAGGGCAGGTCGCGCTCGGAGAGCCACTGGCTCATCTCGTCGCGGCCGCCCAGCTCGTGCACGAAGGCCTCGTCCAGCCACGGCTTGTAGATGCGCAGCTGGGAGTTGGCCAGGAGGCCGTAGCGGTAGAACCGCTCGATGTCGTTGCCCTTGAAGGTGGAGCCGTCGCCCCAGATGTTGACGCCGTCCTCCTTCATCGCCCGGATGAGCATCGTGCCGGTCACGGCCCGGCCCAACGGCGTGGTGTTGAAGTAGGTCCGACCGCCGGAGCGGATGTGGAAGGCGCCGCAGGCGAGGGCGACCAGGCCCTCCTCGACCAGCTCGGGGCGGCAGTCGACCATGCGGGCGATCTCGGCGCCGTACTCCTGCGCTCGCGCCGGGACGGTGTCGATCTCCGGCTCGTCGTACTGGCCGATGTGGGCCGTGTAGGTGCAGGGCACGGCGCCCTTCTCCCGCATCCACGCGACCGCCACCGAGGTGTCCAGACCGCCGGAGAAGGCGATCCCGACACGTTCACCGACAGGGATGCTCGTCAAGACCTTGGACATGCACCACAGTGTATGCGTTGTCGCGCATAGATATGCAATCCGCAGGTCAGCGGCACCCGAGGGGGTGAGCAGGTATACATGGCTCATGGTCGAGAGGTCCGTCGCGGAGCTGCCCAAGGCGCACCTGCACCTGCACTTCACCGGGTCGATGAGGGTCTCCACCGTGCGCGAGATGGCGCAGCGGCACGGGATGCGGCTGCCGCACGCCTTCACCACGGACTGGCCCCCGCGGCTCTCGGGGCAGGACGAGCGCGGCTGGTTCCGCTTCCAGCGGCTGTACGACTCCGCCCGGGCCTGCGTCCGCACCGAGGACGACCTGCGACGGATCGTCCGCGAGGCGGCCGAGGACGACGCGGCCGAGGGCTCGCGGTGGCTGGAGCTCCAGGTCGACCCGACCTCCTACGCGCCGTACGTCGGCGGCCTGACGCCGGCCCTGGAGATCGTCCTCGACGAGGCCCGGGCCGCGAGCGCCACGACCGGCACCCAGGTCGCGGTCGTGGTCGCCGCCAGCCGGATGCGCCACCCGCTCGAGGCACGGACGCTGGCCCGGCTGGCGGCCCGCTACGCCGGGGAGGGTGCGGGGACGGTGGTCGGGTTCGGGCTGTCCAACGACGAGCGTCGGGGGACGACCAGCGAGTTCGCCGCGGCCTTCCGGATCGCGGCCCGGGCCGGGCTCTCCAGCGTGCCGCACGCCGGTGAGCTGCTCGGCGCCGACCACGTGGACGTCGCCCTCGAGCACCTGGTGCCGGACCGCCTGGGGCACGGGGTCCGTGCGGTCGAGGACCCGGCGGTCCTGCGCCGGGTGGTGCAGGAGCAGGTCACCCTCGAGGTGTGCCCGACGAGCAACGTCGCGCTGGGCGTCTACCCGACCCTGGCCGACGTGCCGCTGCGGGGATTGCTGGAGGCGGGGGCCCGGGTCGCCCTCGGCGCGGACGACCCGCTCCTGTTCGGCCACCGCCTGGTCGCGCAGTACGACAGCGCCCGCCAGGACCACGGCCTGACCGACGAGCAGCTGGCCGAGCTGGCCCGTGGGTCCATCCGCGGGTCGTCGGCGCCCGTGGCGGTGAAGGCCGAGCTGCTCGGCGCGGTCGACGCGTGGCTCGGCGACAGGCCGGTCACGGGCTGACGGCACCGAGGAGCACCGTGGGTGGCCCCGCGGACGGGGCGGACCTCAGAGCTGCAGACCGACCAGCACCGGCTCGTTGACCAGGCGCACGCCGAACGCCTCGTCGACGCCGTCGCGCACCTCCCGCGCCACCTGGAGCACGTCCTCGGCCCGCGCGGAGCCGCGGTTGGTCAGGGCCAGGGTGTGCTTGGTCGACAGCCCGGCCGCCCGCCCGTCGCGGGTGGCGTACCCCTTGCCGAAGCCGGCCCTCTCGATCAGCCAGGCCGCCGAGGTCTTGACGTGCTCCTCGTCGCCGCCGGGGAACTCCGGCGGGGCGGGCGCGTCGGGGCCGAGCCGTGCGGCCGCCCGTGCCCGCAGCCGGGCCATCTCGTCGAGCCCGAGGACCGGGTTGGTGAAGAACGACCCGCAGGACCAGGTGTCGTGGTCGCCCGCCTCGAGCACCATGCCGCGGCGCCGCCGCTGCTCGAGCACGGCGGTCCGGGCGTCGGCCAGGGGGACCCGCTCCCCCAGGGCGATCCCCAGGCCGTCCGCGAGCGCGGCGTACCGAACCGGCTGGGACAGCTCGGTCGGGCGCAACGAGAAGGTGACCGAGAGGACGACGTGGCGCGGCGTGACGGCACCGCCGGGCGCGCCCTCCCCCAGCATCGACTCCTTGAGGACCGAGTGCCGGTAGGAGAACTGCAGGTCCGCGGCGAAGAGGGTCCGGACCCGTTGCTCGACGCGGTCCCACACCCGGACCGAGGCGATGGTCTGCGCGACCTCCTGGCCGTAGGCACCGACGTTCTGCACGGGGGTCGCCCCGGTGGAACCGGGGATGCCGGAGAGGGCCTCGATGCCTGACCACCCGTGCTCGACCGCGTGCGCCACCACGTCGTCCCAGACCTCGCCGGCGGCGACCGTGGCGGTCACTCCCCCGCAGGCGCTGTCGTGGGGCACCTCGATCCCCGACGTGCGGACGTGGACGACCGTCCCGGGGAAGCCCTCGTCGGCCACCAGCAGGTTGGACCCGCCGCCGACGACCAGCAGCGGCTCGCCCGCCGCGTCGACCTCCCGCACCGCCTCGACCAGCTCGGTCTCGGTGGTGACGGGGACGAGCCGGCGCGGCGGCCCGCCGACGTGCATCGTGGTCAGGTCGGCGAGGGAAGGGTATGCCGTGCCGCCCCCTCCGGCGGCGGTGCCGGGGTCCACGGGGGCGGATCCCTGGGGAGCGGTCATGCGCGGACCACGGCCTGGCACCGGCCGAGGACCTTCCGTCCTCCGCTGGTGACGGTCAGCTCGAGGGTCTGGGTGCCCGCGGCCTCGTCGGTCCTCTTCACGGCTCCCTCGACGTGGATCTCGACCGTCGCGTCCTCGGGCACCACGACCATGCCGGTGAACTTCGTGGAGCAGGACAGCACCCTGCCGGGGTCGCCGCCGACGTAGGCGGTGACGACGTCGAGCGCGGCGCCCATCGTCCACATGCCGTGCGCGATGACGTCCTCGAGCCCGGCCGCGCGGGCGGCGGCGGTGTCCTGGTGGATCGGGTTCTGGTCCCCGGAGGCGGCGGCGTAGTCGAGGAGGCGGGCGCGGTCGACGGGGACCGTGCGGGTCAGCGCGGCAGCGTCGGTGGTCAGCTCGCTCATCAGGACTCCCCCCGGACGACGATCGTGGAGGTGACGGTCGTCACCGGCCGACCGCCGTCGTCGGTCAGCTCGACGCGGGTGGAGACCATGCCGTGCCCACCGGCCTCGCGCATGCGGTCCACGTGCAGCACGCCGGTGAGGACGTCGCCGGCGACGATCGGCCGGTGGTGGGTGAAGCCCTCCTCGCCGTGGACGACCCGGGTGAAGTCGATGCCGGCCTCGGGGTCCTGGACGAGCTGCGCCTCGCACCGCTGCGCGAGCCGGACGGCGAAGGTCGGCGGGGCGACGACGTCGCGGTGCCCCAGCGCCTGCGCGACCGCCGGGTCGCGGTGGGCCGCAGCGGTGGCGCCGACGGCGGCGGCGAAGTCGGCGATCTCCTCGCGGCTGACCGGGAACGGTCCGGCCGGCGGGTACTCCCGGCCGGCGAAGTCGGTGTTGAGGGCCATGCGCGTCAGCCTATCGGGGCGGGTGCGGCGGTCCCGGTGCGACGTCGACGCCGGCGGCGCACGTCATACCCGGGGACGACGAAGGCCGTCACCCTCCTGGGGTGACGGCCTCGTGTGGCGCAGCAGCGTCAGCGGGTCTCGCGGTGGGCGGTGTGCTTGCCGCAGCGGGGGCAGAACTTCGCCATCTCGAGCCGGTCGGGGTTGTTGCGCCGGTTCTTCTTGGTGATGTAGTTCCGCTCCTTGCACTCGGTGCACGCCAAGGTGATCTTGGGGCGGATGTCGGTGCTCTTGGCCACGGTGCAACCTGCTCTCGAGACGATGGGGTGGTGCTGTCGGGGTGGTAGCGGGAGCGGGGCTCGATCCCGCGACCTCACGATTATGAGTCGTGCGCTCTAACCAGCTGAGCTATCCCGCCTCGGGCGGCGATCCTGACGGATCGTCCTGCCAGAGCCCCCAAACGGAATCGAACCGTTGACCTTCTCCTTACCATGGAGACGCTCTGCCGACTGAGCTATGGGGGCGGGCTGTCGTTCCTGCCGGCCAACCGGCCCGCAGGCAGCGATCCGCAACTTTACACGACCGTGCCGGGCAGTCCAAAACCCGACCGCCCGGCACGGTCGCCGGCCCGGATCAGCCGTGCTCGGCGTCCCGGCCGGTGGCCGCGGGAGCCGCGGTGACCTGCATGGTCAGGTGCAGCCTGCCCCCGTCACGGTCGGTGACCGCGAACCGGCCACCGTCGCCCTCGAGCTCACCGCGCAGGACGACGGTCGAGGGCAGCAGGACGGGCTTGACGAACTGCACCTCGACGGTGGCCACCTCGGGGACCCTCGACCTGGCCGCGGCGAGGACCCGGGCGTGGGTCCACATGCCGTGGGCGATCGCGCGCGGGAAGCCGAGCGCCTTGGCGGTCAGCCCCGTGAGGTGGATCGGGTTGGCGTCGCCCGAGACGGCGGCGTAGCGGCGCCCCAGGCCGGCCGGCAACCGCCAGCGGGCCATCTCGGTGGTCGGCAGCCCACGGTCCTCGGCCTCCGCGCCCGCCACCTCCGGGGCGGCGCCTCCGTCGGATCCCCCCTGGCCCACGGACGTGGCCTCCTGGGGGGAGGACGTGCGGGCCAGGTAGGTGCTGCGGCCCTCCCAGACCACCTCGTCGCCCACGCGGACCTCGCCGCACAGGTCGACGGTGCTGCCGCGGCGGTGCGGCCGGACGTTCTCGGCCCAGCTGGACAGCACCAGGGTCTCGGCGGCCCGCACCGGCCGGTGCAGCGTCATGGTGTTGGCCACGTGCACCATCCCGACCATCGGGAACGGGAACGACCGGTCGGCCATCAGCTGCACCTGGAGGGGGAAGGTGAGCACGTGCAGCCAGGTGGCCGGCACGGTGTCGCCCAGGACGTCGCCGGTGACCTCGCAGTAGTCCCGCAGGCGGGCGAGGTCCTGCTCGACACCGGGCAGGACGAGCCGGTGGCCCGGCAGGGCCCCGTCGGCACCCTTGCGGCCGCGGCTGGTGACCACGGCCCGGGCCAGGAGCGTGGGGATGCGGGGCGGTCCGTCGAGCAGACGGACGTCGACGTCGGTCATCATGCCCCCAGCTGCGACTGGCCGCAGACCCGCAGCACCCGGCCGGTCACGGCCGCGCTGGCGGGCTGGGCGAACCAGGCGATCGTCTCGGCGACGTCGACCGGCCGGCCGCCCTGCTGCAGGGAGTTGATCCGTCGGCCGATCTCCCGGGTGGCCACCGGGATCTTCGCCGTCATCTCGGTCTCGATGAACCCGGGGGCGACGGCGTTGACCGTGATGCCACGGGCGGCCAGCCGCTCGTCCGCGCCCATCGCCCGGACCAGCCCGATCACGCCGGCCTTGGAGGCGGCGTAGTTGGCCTGGCCGCGGTTGCCGGCGATGCCGGAGGTGGAGGCGACGCCGACGATCCGTCCGCCGTCGTCCAGCCCGCCGGGCAGGTCGGGGTCGAGGAGGACCTCGTTGATCCGGACCTGGGCGGCGAGGTTGACCTCCAGCACGCTGCCCCACCGCTCCTCGTCGGTGTTGACCAGCAGGCGGTCGCGGGTGATGCCCGCGTTGTGCACGATCGTGTGGATGCGTGCGGCGTCGCCGAACCGCTGGGCCACGTGGCCGGCGATGCGCTGCCCGGCGTCGGCGGCGGTGATGTCCAGCTGGAGGGCGGTGCCGCCGATGCGGTTGGCCACCTGGGACAGGCCCTCGCCGCCGGCCGGCACGTCGACCGCCACGACCATGGCCCCGTCCCGGGCGAAGGTCTCGGCGATGCTCGCGCCGATGCCACGGCCGGCGCCGGTGACCACGACCACCTGGCCCTCGAAGGGCCGCTCGGAGGTGATCTCGCGGACGCGTGCCTCGTCGGCGTGGCCGACGTGCAGCACCTGCCCGGAGACGTAGGCCGACCGTCCCTCCAGGAGGAAGGACAGGGTCGAGGCCAGGTCGGTCGCGGTGGTGGGGGCGTCGGTGAGCAGGTCGACGCGCACCAGGTTGGCGGTCGCGCCCTTGCGCAGCTCCTTGCCCACGCTGCGGACCACGCCCTCGAGGGCCTGCTGGACGGCGACCGCCACGGGACCGCCGGCCGTCTCCGGCTCGACGCCCACGACGACCACCCGGCCGGAGGCCTCGAGGGCCCTGAGCGCGGGACGCAGGACCCCCCGCAGGGCCTCCAGGTCCTCGATGGCGGTCGCGGCGGTCGCGTCGACGAGCACCGCGCCGACCGTGCCGGGGTAGGGCGCCGGCACCTGCCGGGTCCTGCCCTCGTCGGTCGTCTCGGTCACCCGCGTCTGCGGCGTGTCGACCAGCGCGTCGTCGGCGGCCACCCCCAGGACGTCCAGGGTCCGGCGCACGAGGGTCGGCGCCCCGCCGGCGGCACCGAGGACGACCGGGCCGGTCGGCAGGTCCCGCCCGCGGCGCAGCCGGGTGGGCTGGGGGACGCCCAGCTGACGGGCGAGCGGGTTGGACGTGAGCAGCTGCACGAGGTCGGCCATGGTCAGCACCCTTCCAGGATCGCGACGACGCCCTGGCCGCCGGCGGCACAGATGGAGACGAGCCCGCGCGAGCCCGGGCCCTTCTCGTGGAGCAGCTTGGCCAGGGTGGCCACGATGCGGCCGCCGGTGGCGGCGAAGGGGTGCCCCGCGGCGAGCGAGGACCCGTGGACGTTGAGCCTGGAGCGGTCGATCGAGCCCAGCGGGGCGTCCAGACCGAGCCGGTCGCGGGCGAACTCCTCGCTCTCCCACGCGGCCAGGGTGGCCAGGACCGTGGAGGCGAACGCCTCGTGGATCTCGTAGTGGTCGAAGTCCTGCAGGCTCATCCCCTGCCGGGCCAGCAGCCGGGGGACGGCGTAGGCCGGGGCCATGAGCAGACCCTCGTCGCCGGAGACGTAGTCGACCGCGGCGACCTCGGCGTCGACGAAGCGGGCCAGGACGGGCAGGTGCCGCTCCTGGGCCCACTCGCGGCTGGACAGCAGGACCGTGGCGGCCCCGTCGGACAGGGGCGTGGAGTTGCCCGCCGTCATGGTCGCGCCCTCGCCCTTGCCGAAGACCGGGCTGAGCGTGGCCAGCTTCTCCACGGAGGTGTCCGGCCGCAGGCCCTCGTCGCGGGAGAGCCGCAGGAATCCGGTGGCCAGGTCGTCGAAGAAGCCCGCGTCCCACGCGGCGGCCAGGTTGTGGTGGCTCGCGGCGGCCAGCTCGTCCTGCGCCTCCCGGGTGATGCCCCACTCCTTGGCCGTGCGGGCCTGGTGCTCGCCCATGGACAGCCCCGTGCGCACCTCGGCGTTGCGGGGGGTCTCCGGGGCGAGGTCGCCGGGCCGGATGCCGGCCAGCGCCTTGACCCGGTCCAGGGGGGTCTTGGCCGCGCCGGCCTTGAGCAGCGCCTTGCGCAGGCCCTCGCCGACGGCGATCGGGGCGTCGCTGGCCGAGTCGACCCCGCCGGCGATGCCGGCCTCGATCTGGCCCAGGGTGATCTTGTTGGCCACCTGGATGACGGTCTCCAGGCCGGTGCCGCAGGCCTGCTGCAGGTCGTAGGCCGGGGTGGTGGGGTCCAGGGCCGAGCCGAGCACGGCCTCGCGGGTGAGGTTGAAGTCGCGCGCGTGCTTCAGCACGGCACCGGAGGCGACCTCCCCCATCCGCTCGCCGGCCAGCCCGAAGCGGGCGACGAGCCCGTCGAGGGCCGCGGTGAGCATGGCCTGGTTGGACGCGGTGGCGTAAGCCCCGTTGGCCCTGCCGAACGGGATGCGGTTGCCGCCGACGACGACGGCGTCTCGCGGGGTGGGCTGGTCGGGCATCGACTCTCCTCGGGACGGGCCGGCACCGGGCCGGCACGACATGGGCGGAACAGGTATCCGGTACCGACTGTAGCCGATACGGCCGGTACACGGTACTGTGAACCCCATGACCACCGTCGGCCGCCCTCGCCGCGCCCCCGTCCGCGGGGTGCGGGACGGACGCGACGTGCGCTGGGAGGCCCACCGCACCGAACGCCGCCGCCAGCTCGTCGAGGCCGCCCTGCGGGCCGTGCGGGCGCACGGGGCCGGCGTGGGGATGGACGAGATCGCCACCGAGGCGGGCACGAGCAAGACCGTGCTCTACCGGCACCTGGGCGACCGGGCCGGGCTCTACCGGGCCGTCGTGGAGGCGGTGGACGGCCGGATCCTGGCCGACCTGGCCCAGGCCCGGGCGACCGGTGACGACGTCGTCGAACGGATCGCGGCCATGGTCCGGTCCTACCTGCGTCTGGTCGAGCAGGACCCCGAGATCTACCGCTTCGTCATGACCCGTCCGCTGGAGACCACCGAGGTCGACCCGGCCGACCCGGTCCACCAGCTCACCGACCGCATCGCCGAGCAGCTGGGCGCCATCCTGCGGGAGCACCTCGAGACGGTCGGCCACCCCGACGCCGCCACGCTGGCCCCGCTCTGGGGGCACATGGTGGTCGGGATGGTGCGCTCGGCCTCCGAGCACCGGCTGACCCGTCCGGTGGAGGACGCCCAGGACGCCGAGACCCTCGCCCGGGCGGTCGTGGCCCTGCTCCGCCCCGCCCTGACCGACACCCACCCGTGACCAGCTCCACGTCATACCGGAGGACCACGATGACCGAGACCACCCAGGCGACCAGCTCCCCCCAGGCCCCCGCGCCGCCCTCCGACCCGGCCGCACCCGAGGTGCCGATGACGGCCGCGGCCGGCGAGGGCGCGACCACCGTGCGCACCACCGAGGAGCTGACCCCGCTCGGCGAGGGGCTGCGCCGGGCCACGGCCGGCCGCTACGGCCCCGTCCGGGAGCTGATGCGCAGCACCCTGCCGGCCGACCTCATGGTCCGCGACCCCGCCCTGTCGATGGAGGAGGCCCGCGACTGGACGGTGCAGACCGTGCGCTCGCTGCTGGAGCTGGGCCTGGGCGGCACCGGCTTCCCGACCTCGGTCGGCGGGCTGGACGACGTCGGCCGCTCCTGCGTCGACTTCGAGATGACCGCCCACGGCGACCTGTCGGTCACCGTCAAGTCCGGCGTGCACTTCGGGCTCTACGGCGGGGCGGTCACCTCCCTGGGCACCGACCGCCACCACGAGGAGTTCCTGCCGCCGGTCATCTCGATGGAGCAGATCGGCTCCTACGCGATGACCGAGTTCGGGCACGGGTCGGACGTGGCCTCCCTGGAGACGACGATCACCCACGACCCGCGGACCGACGAGCTGGTCGTGCACTCCCCCACCCCCTCGGCGACCAAGACCTACATCGGCGCCGCCGCCCGGGACGCCCGGATGGCGGCCGTCTACGGCCAGCTGGTCGTGGACGGCGTCTCGCACGGCGTCCACGTCGTGCTGGTGCCGGTCCGGGACGAGCAGGGTCGCCCGATGCCGGGGGTCACCCTCGGCGACAACGGCCACAAGGGCGGGCTGCTCGGCGTCGACAACGGGACGATGACCTTCGACCATGTGCGGGTGCCCCGCCGGATGCTGCTGGACCGCTACGGCGGCATCGACGACGAGGGGCGCTACGTCTCCGACATCGAGGGGGACAGCAAGCGGTTCTTCACGATGCTCGGCACCCTGGTCCGGGGACGCATCTGCGTCGGCGTCGGCGCCGGGGTCGCCTCGCGCAAGGCCCTGTCGATCGCCACCCGCTACGCCCTGCGACGACGGCAGTTCGACGCGCCCGGCCGCGACGACGAGGTCCTCCTCATGGACTACCGGGCCCACCAGCGCAAGCTGCTGCCGGCGATCGCCACCACCTACGCGCACACCTTCGCGCTGAACGAGTGCGTCGACCGGCTCCAGGAGCTGCACGAGGCCTCCGAGAAGGACCAGGTCGCCCAGCGCGAGCTGGAGACCCGGGCCGCCGGGCTGAAGGCCGTCGTCACCCGCTTCGCCAACGACACGATCCAGGTGTGCCGGGAGGCGTGCGGCGGGGCGGGGTACATGGCCGAGAACGGGCTGACCGTCCTGCGCGGCGACGCGGACGTCTTCGCCACCTTCGAGGGCGACAACACGGTCCTGCTGCAGCTGGTGGCCAAGGGGCTGCTCACGGGCTACCAGGAGATGTGGGGCGACCTGGACACCCGCGGCATGGTGGCGGCGGGCGCCCGGATGATCGGTGGGCAGGTCGTCGAGGCCACCGCGGTCCGGCCGCTGGTCAACCGGCTCGTCGCGGCCGCCGCCCGCCGGTCCGAGGACGAGACCCTGCTGGACCGGGGATGGCACCTGGCGATGTTCGTCGACCGGGAGAAGCACGTCCTGCAGACTTTGGCCAACCGGCTGCGGTCCCGGGCCAAGGACGAGGACTCCTTCGCGGCGTTCAACGACGCCCAGGACCACGTGCTCATGGCGGCCCGCACCCACATGGACCGGATCGTCCTCGAGGCCTTCGTCGAGGGCATCGAGGCGTGCGAGGACGGCGAGGTCCGGGACGTGCTGGAGCGGCTGTGCACCCTCTACGCGTTGACCTCCATCGAGGCCGACTCCGGGTGGTTCCAGGCGCACAACCGGATGTCGGCGGCCCGCGCCAAGGCGGTCACCGCCCAGATCAACACGCTGTGCGGCGAGCTGCGGCCGCACGCCCTGGGGCTCGTCGAAGGCATGGGCGTGCCCGAGGCCTGGCTGGGCTCGGCGATGCTGTCGCAGGACCCGGCCCGCTGGACCCCGGGCACCACCCCGGCCTGACCGCCGGGACGTCCGGCCGCACGGACCTGACGGGTTCAGGTGAACCCGACGGGTCGGTGCGGCCTGGCGCGTCTCAGCCCTGGCGGGCCTCGGCGACCACCTCGGCCAGCGCGTCGGTGACGATCTTCAGCTCCTCTGCGGTGATCGTCAGCGGCGGGGCCAGCCGGATCGTCGAGCCGTGCGTGTCCTTGGCCAGCACGCCCTTGACCGCGAGCGCCTTGCAGGCCTCCTTGCCGGACAGCAGCCCGGGGTCGATGTCGACCCCGGCCCACAGGCCGCGCACCCGCACCTCCTCGACGCCCTGCCCGACGAGCGCCTCCAGGGCCTGGCGGAACTGGCCCTCCAGGGCGCGGGCGTTCTCCTGGTGCTCACCCGAGGCGAGCAGGTCGCAGACGGCCTTGCCGACCGCCGCCGCGAGCGGGTTGCCGCCGAAGGTGGAGCCGTGGGTGCCCGGCGTGATGACCCCCATGACGTCGGCGTCCGCGGCGACCGCCGACACCGGCACGATGCCGCCGCCGAGCGCCTTGCCCAGGGTGTAGACGTCGGCCTCGACGCCCTCGTACTGGCAGGCCAGGGTGGTGCCCACCCGGCCCAGGCCGGCCTGGATCTCGTCGGCGACCATCAGCACGTTGCGGTCGGTGCACAGCTCGCGCAGACCGGGCAGGAACCCCTCCTTGGGGATCTTCACGCCCTGCTCGCCCTGGATCGGCTCCACGAGCACCGCGACGGTGTTGTCGTGGATCGCGGCCTCCACCGCGGCCAGGTCGCCGTAGGGCACCGAGACGAAGCCCTGGGTGTAGGGGCCGTAGTGGTCCCGCGCCTCCGGGTCGTCGGAGAAGGAGATGATCGTGGTCGTGCGGCCGTGGAAGTTGCCGTCCATGACGATGATCTCGGCCCTGTCCGCCTCCACCCCCTTGACGAGGTAGCCCCACTTCCGGGCGATCTTCAGCGCGGTCTCCACGGCCTCGGCCCCGGTGTTCATCGGCAGGATCATGTCCTTGCCCACGAGCTCGGACAGCGCGGCGCAGAACGGGCCCAGCTGGTCGTTGTGGAAGGCGCGGCTGGTCAGGGTGGAGCGGTCGAGCTGGTCCTTGGCGGCCTGCACCAGCGCGGGGTGACGGTGGCCGAAGTTCAGCGCCGAGTAGCCGGACAGCGCGTCGAGGTAGCGGCGGCCCTCCACGTCCGTGACCCAGATCCCCTCGGCGTGCTCGACGACGACGGGCAGCGGGCTGTAGTTGTGGGCGGCGACCTTGTTCTCGAGGTCGATGAAGTCCTGGTTGGTCGACAGCTGCGTCATGGTCGTCATCCTAGGGGTGGGGCCGGTGGTGGACCGGGGTACGGGTCGGCAGGGCGCGCGGTCCGGCGGCGCCGACGGACCTGTGGGGAAAGTATGCAGTGTCAAGAATAAGTATGCAAAGACCGGGTCAGGTCGCGTCGAGGCTCTCCCCCGCCCGCTCGGGCAGGAGCAGGTATGCCGCGACGGCCCCGACGAGGAAGGTGCCCCCGAACAGGGCGAAGAGTCCGGCGTTGCCCCACAGGACGAGCAGGGCGGGGACCGACAGCGGTGCCACGATGGAGGCGATCCGGCCGAAGCCGGCCGCGGCGCCCGCGCCCGACCCGCGGACCGAGGTGGGGTAGATCTCCGGGGTGACGGCATACAACGCCCCCCAGGCCCCCAGGTTGAAGAAGGACAGCGCCATGCCGGCGGCCAGGACCTGGGTGGTGCCGTCAGCAAGGCCGAACAGACCGGCGGAGACCGCGGACCCGACGAGGAAGGAGGCCAGCGTGACGCGGCGCCCCCACACCTCGACCAGGACGGCCGCCAGGGCGTAGCCGGGCAGCTGGGCCAGCGTGATGACGAGCGTGTAGCCGAAGGAGCGCACCAGGTCGTAGCCCTGGGCGTAGAGCAGGCTGGGCAGCCAGATGAAGGCTCCGTAGTAGGAGAAGTTGACGCAGAACCAGACCAGCCAGATGCCCAGCGTCCGCCGCCGGTAGGTCGGCGACCACAGCTGCCCGGGCGTCTTCGGGGGGACCGGGGGCAGCGGGCGGCTGCGGGCGGGCGGCTCGACCCCGGCGGAGTCCTCGAACCGGCGCACGACCGCCTCGGCCTCCTGGGCACGGCCGCGCCGCTCGAGGAACAGCGGGGACTCCGGCAGGCCCCACCGGATCACGACCGCCCACAGGGCGGGGACCAGCCCGATGGCGAACGCGTAGCGCCAGCCGTCCTCGAACCGTGGCACGACGAAGAAGCCGACGAGCGCGGCCAGCAGCCAGCCGACGGCCCAGAACGACTCCAGGGCCACGACCATCCGGCCGCGGATGCGCGTGGGCGAGAGCTCGCTCACCAGCGTGGAGGCCACGGGCAGCTCCGCCCCCAGGCCGAGCCCGACGAGGAAGCGCAGCAGGAGGAGCACCGCCAGGCCGGTCGCCAGGGCGGAGGCCCCGGTGGCCACGCCGTAGACGAGCAGGGTGAGGGCGAACACGGTGCGGCGCCCGTAGCGGTCCGCGAGCATCCCGCCGAAGGTGGCCCCGATCGCCATGCCGACGAACCCGATGGACAGCAGCCAGGACTGCTCGGTGCGCGTCAGGTCCCAGGACGTGGCGATCGCCAGGCCGACGAAGGAGATGAGCCCCACGTCCATGGCGTCCAGCGCCCAGCCGGTGCCCGCACCCAGCAGGGTGCGGGTGTGCTCGCGGGTGTAGGGCAGGCGCCCCATCCGCTCCGCGCGGGTGGGGGCCTGCTCAGGCGGATCCGCGCCCAGTGGCGTCGCCGTCGACATGGTCGCCGATCCTAGGTCACTCCCGGCCGCCCGCCTCGGCCGCCCGCACCGCGAGGGCGATCGCCGCGCCACCCCCGATGAGGAGGACCACCCCCAGGGCCAGCAGCGTCCCGCCGAGGGGCCGGGCCCAGGGCATGGTCGCGGCCACGTCGATCCGGGCCTCCAGACCCCGGGCGCCGTCGGCCGGCATGACGACGGCGACCCAGCGGCCGGAGGTCGCCGGCAGCTCGACCGACTGCAGGCCGGGGCCCTCGGCGCTGGCGACCCAGACGTCGTGCCCGTAGGGGTCGGTGCGGGGGGCGACGCCGGCGACCTCGCGTACGTCGGCCGTGAGCGGGCCGGTCTGCACGGTGTGCTCGACCCCGGCGAGGTAGGACGCCGCGTCGTCGGCCCGGGCGACACCCACGAACACCTCGCCGCCGTCGGCGTCCTGGGCACGGACCCGGACCTCGCCGAGCCCCTCGTCCAGGCCGAGGCCGCGCAGCTCGAGCGGCTCGGTGGCCACGGCATACCCGTCCGTCTGCACCCGCAGCGTGGGGCTGGTCACCCAGCCGTCGTGGCGCAGCGCGGCGACGCCGGCGCCGCCGACGACCAGCCCGAGGCCCAGCAGCAGGGCCAGGGCCCCGGCGACCACGGCGACGGTGCGGCCGGCGGTCCAGGCGTGCGACCTGCCGGTGCCCGGGCGCCGGGCCGGGAGGGGCTGGTCCTGCGGGGCGACGGCGCCTGTGGTCGGCCTCAGGGTGTCCTGGAGGTCGCCGCGGCCACCCTGGTCCAGCCGGAACGGCGGGTAGGTGTCGGTCATCAGGCCGGCGTAGGCGGCCACCCGCAGCACCCAGCGGTTCAGGCCGAGGAGCAGGTCGTAGAGGCCCTGGGGGTAGCGGCCGGTGAAGAGCAGGAAGAACCCGGCCACCACGGCCAGGAGGGCGATCAGGCCGCCACTCTCCCAGGCCCACCGGGTGCCCTCCGCGGTCTCCCAGGCCAGGCCGTCCACGCGGCCGTCGTCGACGAACCGGATGCCGTTGGTCGTCAGCAGCCCGACGATCAGGTAGTGCGGGATCGCCAGCAGCCACCACTTGACGAGGACGAGGCCCCGCGAGAGCTGCCCGGGCGGGTCGACCTCGAGGTGGGCCGGGTAGTCCGGGACGTCCTGCAGGGTGAACGGCGGGTAGCGGTCGGTCGCGAGGGCGCCGTAGGAGTAGTAGGCCACCCGCCAGCTCCACCGGAGGACGCCGACGTTGAAGTCGAAGATCGCGCGCGGATACCGCCCCGTGAACAGGATCGCGAAGAACGCGACGACCGTGAGGACCACGAAGGCCGCCCACAGCACGGCGAGCACGATCGCGTGCGGGACGACCAGCACCCACTTGACCAGCCACAGTCCACGGGAGGGCCGGTCCGGACTGGGGCCGGCGATGAGGTGGAGGGGGTATGCGGGAATGGTTCCCGGTGCGAGGACCGCAGTCATCGCGATCACCTTCTTTTTGTCATTACCACCCTATCTCTCCCCGGGAGGCGGCGAAAGAGGCTCGGCCCCGCCGTGACCAAGGTCACCCCTCCACCGCCACACGGCGGGGGCCGACCCCGTGGTCAGCGGTAGTTGGTGAACTGCAGCGCCACGTCCAGGTCCTTGCCCTTGAGCAGGCGCTGGACCTCCTGGAGGTCGTCGCGGGACTTGGACGTCACCCTCAGCTCGTCCCCCTGGATCGTCGGCTTGACCCCCTTGGGTCCCTCGTCGCGGATGATCTTGGCGATCTTCTTGGCGTTCTCGCTGGAGATGCCCGACGTCAGGGCCGCCTCCAGACGGTACTCCTTGCCCGAGGCCCGCGGCTCGCCGTCGTCGCTGTACTCGAGGTGCTTGAGCGAGACGCCGCGCTTGACCAGCTTGGTCTGCAGCACGTCGAGCACGGCCTTGCAGCGCTCCTCGCTGTTCGCCGCCATCGTGATGGTCTCGCCGGACAGCTCCACCCTGGCCCCGACGTTCTTGAAGTCGTACCGCTGGCTGATCTCCTTGGCCGCCTGGTTGACGGCGTTGGCGACCTCCTGGTGGTCGACCTTGCTGACGATGTCGAAGGACGAGTCGGCCATGACGGCATACCTCCTGCTGCGCTCGGTTCGGACGCGTGGTCCCGTCCTGTTATCCTTTCATCCGCGCGCAGCGCACTGGCAGGTTGTCCGAGCGGCCAATGGAAGCGGACTGTAAATCCGTCGGCGTATGCCTACGCAGGTTCGAATCCTGCACCTGCCACCCCTGCGAGAGGGCCCCACCACGGTGGGGCCCTTCGCCGTTCCGGGCCGGTCGGACCTCGCCTCCCCCCTCGCCCGGCGACGGTCCCGCGGCGCGCTTCGTGCAACACCGGGCCCGCCGGGGACATAGTGCGGGTGTCGGCCCCCGACCGGGGGCCGGCGCCACTCGTGCGCCAGGAGGAGCGATGGCCGGCAGCCTCGCCGACGACGACGGACCGGCCGTCCTCGCCGTGGACACCCGGGACGCCGCATGGTTCGACGCCTTCTTCGCCGACCACGCGACCGCCGTGCACCGCTACTTCGTGCGACGGGCCGCCCGCGACGACGCGGAGGACCTCGCCGCCGAGGTGTTCGCCACGGCCTGGCGGCGCCGGGACCGCATCCCGGCCGGCTTCGAGCTGCCGTGGCTCTACCGCACCGCCTCCTACGTCCTGGCCAACCACCGGCGACGACCGACGCTGACGCTGATCTCGGAGTACGGCAACGAGCAGGAACGGCACACCACGCGCACGGCCAACCCCGCCGAGCTCGTCATGGCCGACCAGGAGGTGCGCGCGGCGATGGCCCGGCTCAGCAGCCGCGACCGGTCCGTACTCATGCTGCACGCCTGGGAGGGCATGGACGGAGAGGGCCTCGCCAAGGCCCTCGGCCTGACCCGCGGCGGCGCCGCGGCCGCCCTCTCCCGCGCCCGGGCCCGGCTGCGCCAGGCCTGGTCCGAGGACCACTGAACGACCCAGGAGGAGCTGCACCATGGTCGACCACGACGACGAGGCCCTGGCCCGTCTGCGGGCCAGCGACCCGGCCACCGGGTCCCATCCCGACCTGCGGACGCTGCGGGCGCGCATCGCTGGCAAGGCGCCGGACAGCCTGGGCGCGGACCGGGCCACCGCCGTCCCCGACGAGGTGTGGCGGGGGAGCCGGGGAGCGACCCTCCCCTGGGTGGCGGCGACGGTCGCGCTGGCCCTGGGCATGGGCTCGGGGGGCTACGTCCTGGGCGCCCGCGGCGGCGAGGACCCCGGGGTCGTCGCGGCGCGCGAGGCGGACGCCGGCCCCGCCGTCGACGACGCCCTGCCGGGCCTGTCCCCGGGCGCGCAGCCGGTCCAGGACATGGAGGGCTCGCTGCCGGCGTCGGAGGACGGGGTGCCGACGAGCGGGGGGACCGTGGAGGGGGCGAACTACGACCCGGGACCGGTCCGGCTGGTTGCGGGCGAGGACCTGCCGGAGGAGCGCACGACCGCGGAGGTGCGCACGCTGGTGTCGGATCTCGACGCGGAGGAGTTCCTGGCCGACTGGGCCCGGTCCCTGGGGCTGGACGGGGCCGGCGTCGTGGAGGCCGACGACCTCTGGGGGGCCGGACAGGGTCTCTACGACCCGGCGACGGGACGCATGCTCAGCGTCCACGCCGCCGACGGCGGGGCGCTGAACTACTCCTACGAGGACAGCTACCGCTCACCCTGGTGCCGGGAGATGGTCCCCAGCGACGAGGAGGGCCGGGCGCAGATGGCCCAGGAGTGGACGGACGCCATGGGACCGGACGTGCCGATGCCCGACCCGGCCAACTGCCGCGAGGTCGCCGGCGAGACACCGACGCCGGACCAGGCGGTCGCGGCCGCGCGCGACTTCCTCACCGGCACGGGGGTGGTCGGCGAGGACTGGGACCTGGTGGCCCCGGGCTGGGACGACCCCACCTCCGGCACGGTGGCGGTCGAGGGCCGGCCCGCCGCCTCCAGCTTCCAGGAGCTCAGCGTCACGGTCACGGTCGGGCCCGAGGGGGTCGTCAGCGCCTGGGGAGTGACCGGGGAGCCCACCTCCCTGGGGACCTACCCGGTGATCTCGCCGGTGGAGGCCGTGCAGCGGCACGGTCGCCGGGAGTTCTCCGTCGACTACGGCGTCTCGATCCTGGAGGACCTCTCCGGGGCCACCGACGACGGGGCCTCGACGTCGATGCCCTACCCCGAGCACGAGCTGCCCGGCCCCACCCCGCCGGAGCCCGGGATGAAGATCCCCATGCTGCTCAAGGACAAGACCGTCACCGCGGCCGAACTCGTCCGCGGCACCATGTGGACCCAGACCGGCGGTTCGCTCGAGGTCCCGGTGTGGAAGCTGCTCACCGGCGACGGGATGCACTACACCGTGATGGCGGTGGCCGACGAGGCGATCGACTGGCAGAGCTGGGAGTGAGGCTCCCGGTGTCGGCGCCGGCGGGTCAGCGGCGTTCGATGCCGGGCTGCCGCGCCTGCGCCATCCCCTCCAGCCGGGCGATCCGCTGGTCCATCGGCGGGTGGGTGGCGAACATCTTTCCGATGTCCTTGGCGCGGAACGGGTTGGCGATCATCATGTGCGCCGCGTTCTGGAGCCGGGGCTCGGGCGGCAGGGGCGCCCGCGCGGTGCCGGTTTCGAGCTTGCGCAGCGCGGAGGCCAGGGCCAAGGGGTCGCCGGTGAGGGCGGCGCCGTCCTCGTCGGCGTCGTACTCCCGGGTCCGGGAGATCGCCAGCTGGATGACCGTGGCCGCGAACGGGGCGAGCAGCGCCATCGCCAGCATGGCCAGCGGGTTGCCGCCGTTGCCCCGGCCGGCCCCGCCGAAGAACAGCATCATCTGGGCCACGGAGGTGATCACGCCGGCGATCCCGGCGGCGACCGAGCTGGTGAGGATGTCCCGGTTGTAGACGTGCATGAGCTCGTGCCCGAGGACGCCGCGCAGCTCGCGCTCGTCGAGCAGGTGCAGGATCCCCTCGGTGCAGCACACCGCGGCGTTCTCCGGGTTGCGGCCGGTCGCGAAGGCGTTGGGCGCGGCGGTCGGGCTGACGTAGAGCCGGGGCATGGGCTTGCCGGCCTGGGCGGAGAGCTCCTCGACGATCCGGTACATCTGCGGCTGCTGCTCGGGGGTGACCGGCTGCGCACGCATCGCCCTGATGGCCAGCTTGTCGGAGTTCCAGTAGCTGTAGAAGGTCGTGCCCAGGCCGATCAGGGCGAAGAGCCAGATGTAGCGTCCTCCGCCCACGACCGCGCCCAGCCCGAGGAAGAGCGCCATGATGGCGCCGAAGAGCAGCGCGGTCTTGGCGCCGTTGAAGTGGTTGTGCATGTCGGGTCCAACGTCCGTGCCGGCCCCCCGTGTTCCGCCGGGGTGGCCCGTCCTGGCGACGGGCTCAGAGCACGCCGAAGGGGGTGACGCTGCCCACGACGACGACCGCGGTCAGGACGGAGACCAGGACGCCTTCACGCACCGGGACCCTCGGGCGGGCCGCGCCCTCCTGGGCGTCGTCACCGTCCCCGTCGGCCCGGTCGCCGGGCGAGGTGGCCTGCAGGGCCGGGGCCGGGTCGGGCGTCTGCAGCAGCACCGCGACCCAGCGGACGTAGACGGCGATGCCCAGGGCCACGTTGAGGGCGGCCACCACCGCCAGCCACCAGGTGCCGTCCGCCGCGACCGGGCGCAGGGCGACGATCTTGGCGACCAGCCCGAGCACGGCCGGCGGCAGGCCGGCCAGGGTCAGCAGAGCAAGGGCCAGCGGCAGCCCCAGCAACGGCCGGGTCCGCACGAGGCCGCGGTGGGCGGTCAACGCCGTCCCCGGACCGGTGGTCACCGGACCACCGGTCGCCGGCCGGGCCACCGCCACCACGACGACGAGCGCGAGCAGCGTGCCGACGACGTAGACGACCAGGTAGGACCCCGCGGCGTGCACCGCGCGGGAGGACAGGGCCGCCAGCGGCAGGAGCACCCAGCCCGCCTGCGCCACCGTGGACCAGGCGAGCAGCCGCACGGTGTCGACCTGGCCCAGCGCCACGAGGTTGCCCACGGTCATCGACAGGGCGGCGAGCAGGGCCACCGCCAGCAGCGTCGTGCCGTCCACCGTCCCCAGCGCGCGGACGAGGACGACCAGTCCGCCGAGGGCGGCGACCTTGGAGACGGTCGCGAGGTATGCCGTCACGGGCAGGGGCGCCCGCGCGTAGGTGACGGGGGTCCAGGCGTGGAAGGGGACGGCGGACACCTTGAACGCCAGGCCGGCCAGCAGCAGCACCGCCGCGACGGCGAGCAGCCCGGTGTCGTCGGTGGTCGGGACGGCCAGCAGGGCGGTCCCCGTGGCGGCGACCCAGAAGGCCGCGCCGAGGGCCATGAGCCCGAACGAGACGAGCGAGGTGGTCAGCAGCGACACCGCCCCGTCGACCGCCCCGGCGCGGCCGCCGGAGGTCCATCGGGGGTCGGCCAGGACGACCAGGGCCACCGTCGGCAGCGTCGCCAGCTCGAGGGCGACCAGCAGGGTGCCGAGGTCTCCCGCCGCGGGGACGGCGACGGCACCGGCGGTCGCCCCCAGGACCAGTGCTGCCACGACGGGCGTCCGGCCCACGCCGGAGGGCTGGCGCCAGTCGTCCCAGGCGAGCACGAGGACGACGAGCCCGCCCAGCAGCGCGGTCAGCTGCAGCACCGAGGTCAGTCGGTCGGCGGTGTAGAGGCACTCCCCCGACGGCAGGCAGAAGGACGTGCGGGCGTCGCCGGCGACCAGCCCGAGACCGGGCCAGGTGCCCAGTGCCCCGGCGAGGAGGCCGCCGCCGGCGACCAGCAGGTGCGGCTCGCGCCGGCCGGGGACGGCTGCGTCCAGGAGCAGGACGAGGACCGCGGCGACGAGGGGGGCGAGCACCGGGAGGGTGGCGACGAGGTCGAGCTCGAGGGTCATCGGGCCATCACCGCCTCGACGGCCGGGGCGGTGACCGCCAGGAGCACGTGGGGCAGCACGCCGAGCAGGAGGACGAGGACCCCCAGGAGGCGCACGGACAGCCGTTCGGTGAGGACGGCGTCGGGGATGCGCGGCTCGACCCGTTCACCGGCCCACGTCTCCTTGAGCACGCGGGCCCCGTAGGCCACGGCCAGCACGGCACCGACGGCGGCGGCCACGGCATACCCCCGGAACCAGGTCTGCGGACGTCCCTCGGCGGGGTCCCAGGCGGCGTAGACCGCGCCGATCTCCCCCCAGAAGCCGGCCAGCCCCGGCAGCCCCATCGCCGCCGCCATCCCCAGGACGAGGGCGGCGCCCAGGCGCGGGCTGACCTCGCGCAGCGCCGCCCGGGCCACGGTGAGGTCGGCCGAGCCCCACCGGTGCTTGAGCCCGCCGACGACGACGAACAGCAGCGCGGAGATCAGGCCGTGGGCCACGTTGCCGAAGAGTGCTGCCTGCAGGCCGGTCTCCGTGCCGGTGGCCAGGGCGAGGACCACGAAGCCGAGGTGGGCGACCGAGGCCCAGGCGATCAGCCGTTTGAGGTCGCGCTCGACGAGGCAGGCCAGGCCCGCCCAGAGGATGCCGGTGACCGCCAGCCCGCCGAGGAGGGGCGCGAGGGCGGCGAAGCCCTCGGGGACGACCGGCACGACGAGCCGGACCATGCCGTACGTGCCCAGCTTGAGCAGGACCGCGGCCAGCAGCACCGACCCGGCGGTGGGCGCGGTGGCGTGCACCCACGGCAGCCAGGTGTGCAGCGGCCACAGCGGCACCTTCAGCGCCAGGCCCGTGAGCAGCAGTGCGGCCAGCAGGACCTGGGTTCGCGGGGCGATGCCCTGTCCCCGCAGGTCGGCCCAGACGGACAGGTCGGTGGTGCCGGTCGCGGCGGCCACCCCGAGCAGGCCGACGAGCACGAGCGTGGACCCGAGCACGGTGACGAGCAGGAAGCGCAGCGCCGCCCCCTCCCGGTCGCTGCCCGGGTCGCCCCAGCGGGCGACGAGCACCCACATCGGCACGAGCACCAGCTCGAACCCGACGAAGAACAGCAGCGCGTCGCCGGCGAGGAAGGCCACGAGCGCACCGAGGACCACGAGCAGCAGGGAGGCGTGGTACGTCGCCAGGCCGGGCACGTCGGTCCCCCGCAGGAGCGGGATGGGGGCCGTGGTGTCCAGCGTCTCCTCGTCGACGTCGACCTGACGGTGCGGCGGGGGGACGTGCAGGTGCTGCAGCACCGCGACCACGCCGACGACGGCGGTGAGCAGGACCAGGGGGATGCTGATCCCGTCCGCGGACAGCCGCAGCCAGACACCCAGGCTGGGGATCCAGGACACCTCGAGCTCGGGCCGGTGCAGCGCGGTACCGGCCGATCCGACGGCCGACAGCGCCGCCGCGGCGAGGGAGAGGGTGTGCACCGCCCGGTGGCCCGGCACGCTCGGCCACCGGTCCGCGGTGAGCAGGACGACCGCCCCGACCAGCAGCGGCCCGAGCGCCAGCAGCAGCCACCACGTGCCCAGGTCCGGGACGAGGCCGACGGCCTGGTCGAGCGCCGAGCGCAGCGAGCCGGTCATGAGGTCACCACCGCCACGAGCACGACGAGCAGCATGCCGCCGAGCACCCCGGCCAGGGACGGGGTGACGCGCCGCGGCGTCAGCAGGTCACCGGCCCGGCCGACGAGCCGGGCCCCCGCCCCGGCGCCACGCACCCAGGCGTCCAGCACCTCGCCGTCGAACCACGTGACCGCCCGCGCCAGCGCCAGGACGGGTGTGGCGACCACGAGCCGGTAGGCGTAGTCGGCGCCCAGCCCCCGTTCGGCCGCCAGGCTCAGCCGGGCCGGGACCCGGGCGGCCGCGTCCCGGGTGCGGACCCCGCGGGCGGCGAACCACACGGCCAGGGCGGCGGCGGCCATGAGGACGAGGGTGGCCAGGAGCAGCTGCACGTTCAGATGCACGTCGGAACGCCACACGGGCAGCAGGGCCACGACCGAGCCCAGCAGGGTCATCAGCGTCAGCACGGTCGTCCCCAGCCGGGCGGAGGAGGTGATCGCGGCCTCGGCGCGCTCGACGCCCTCGGCCTCGTGCACGACCTGGGGCTCGTCGAAGAAGTCGTCGATCCGTTCCACCGGTCCGGCGTGGTAGGTCGCGGCGTGCTGCTGGGCCAGGGTCGGCCGGTCCAGGACCAGCCAGGCCCGCATGCAGTAGGCGGCGGTGAGGGGTGCCGATGCACCCACGGCGGCGAGCACCATGACCGAGGCCGGGCCGCCGGCCCCGACGGCACCGGTCTCGGCGGTGCCCAGGACCAGCTCCTTGGAGACGAACCCGACGAAGGGAGGCACCCCGGCGAGGGCGAGGAGGCCCCAGGCGAACCGTCGCCGCAGCACGCGGTAGCGCCGGCCGCCCGAGGCGACCACGGCCATGGCCGTGCCACCGACGAGGACGCCGAGCCAGCCGGCCGAGAGGAAGAGCAGCGCCTTGAACCAGGCGTGCGCGAGCAGGTGCTGGGTCGCCGCGTCCGGGCCCGTCTGCGGCGTCGCCGCCGCGAGGGCCCCGAGCATCAGGGCCACCTGGCTGACCGTGGACCACGCCAGGAGCCGTTTCAGGTCGCCCTGGGCGAAGGCCAGCAGGGCGGCGCCGAGCATGGTCACGGCGGCGAGCACGGCGAGCAGCGTCCGGGCCGGGTCCGTCGCCGCCAGGAGGGGGAAGAGGTGGACGAGCACCACCGTGCCGGCGGCGACCATGGTCGCCGCGTGGATCAGCGCGGACGCGGGGGTGGGGCCTTCCATCGCGTCGGGGAGCCAGTCCTGGAAGGGGAACAGCGCCGACTTGCCGGCCACGCCGACGACGAGCAGGACCATCGCTGCGGTGAGGGCCGGCCCCGGGGAGCCGGGCTCGGCGGCCGCCCCGGCGACGCCCGACCAGTGCTCGACGATCCCGGTCAGGGACGTCGTCCGGGCACCGGCCGCGAGGACGACGAGCCCCAGGACGACACCCACGTCCGCGGTGCGGGTGACGAGCAGCGCCTTGAGGGCGGCCCGGCGGGCGGCGGCGCGGGTGGAGTGGTGACCGATGAGCAGGTAGGAGCACCAGCCCATGACCTCCCAGCCGATCAGGAGCAGCAGCACGTCGTCTGCGAGGACGGTCAGCAGCATGGCGGCGGTGAAGGCGGCCACCGTGGCGGCGAAGACCGTGTAGCGCGGGTCGTACCAGAGGTACCACCGTCCGTAGACCTGCACGACGAGGGCGACGAGGGCCACCGCGACGGCGACCAGGCCCAGGGGCCAGTCCACCTGGAGTCCCAGGGGGACGGTCAGCTCGCCGAGCGGCAGCGCCCCGACCGACCCGGACGCGTGCCGGCCGTCGACACGGACGAGCACCACGAGCTGCCACAGCGCCGCGAGGAAGGTGACCAGCCCGCCGCCCACCCCGAGCCAGGCGGCCAGCCGGTTGGACCGTCCGCTGAGGGTGATCACCGCCAGCGCGGTGAGCGCCGGGACGGCGACCAGCCACTGCATCGGCGTGCCCCAGAAGTCGGGCACCCCGGGCAGGAAGGGCAGGTCGGGCATCGGCGGCATCGGCGGCAGCGGGATCTGCAGGTCGTCCCAGGACACGGTCGGGGCCGGTGGTGCGGCGGGCAGGCGGGTCACGGCGTCGAGCTCCCGTCCTCGAGGGGCGCCGCGAGGTCGACGTGACCGCGTTCGCGGGAGAGGGCGAGGAAGACGGCCAGTGCCACGACCACCTCGGCCGCGGCGATGGTGATGAGGAACAGCGTCAGCACGGGCCCGGACGTGGCCGCCGCCGTGCCCTCCCCCACGGTGGTGGAGCTCACGGTGACGAGGAGGAGCCCCGCCGCGCCGAGAAGCAGCTCGACACCGACGAGGACGAGCACGGCGTGCCGGCGGGCGAGGATGCCGTAGACGCCGAGACCGGCGAGCACGGCGACGAGCACGGAGGGCAGCGCGGGATGGATCACGACCGCTTCCCCCCGCCCCGGGCGATCGCGACCCCGGCCACGAGCGCGAGCAGCAGCAGGGCCGAGAGCAGCTCGAAGGGCCAGACGTAGACCCCGAAGATCCCCTCGGCCACGCGGGCGTTGTCCGGGCCGGTCAGCTCGACCCGGTCCCGTCCGACGCTGCCGACCAGGGCCGTGCCCAGCAGCAGGGTCGTGGCCGCACCCACCACCGCGGCGCCCGCGCGCTGGCCCCCGGAGGTGACGACGGGCACCCCGCCGGCCCGGGTGAGCATGAGCGCCACGAGGATGAGCACGACGACGGCACCGACGTAGACGAGCAGCTGCACGAGCGCGACGAGCTCGGCCCCCAGCACCAGGTAGCAGCCGGCGAGCCCCAGGAGGGCCACGACCAGCCACAGCGCCGCGTGCAGCACGCGGCCGGCCGTCACCGCGAGCAGGGCCGAGCCCGCGGTGAGCAGGCCGACGGCGAGGAAGAGCACGTCCAGACCGCTCACCGCTCACCCCCCTCGTCCACGGTGCCGGGCCGGTGCCCCTCGGGGAGGGTGGCGGGCGGCACCTGCTCCATCCAGCCGCCGAGCCGTTCCTTGTCGTGGAGCAGGTTGCGGATGTCCCCCTCGGCGTAGGCGAACTCGGGGGCCCAGAAGAGGGCGTCGAAGGGGCACACCTCCACGCAGATCCCGCAGTACATGCACAGCGAGTAGTCGATCTCGAACCGGTCCAGCTTGTTGACCAGGCGGGGCCGTCCGCGCGGGGCGTCGCCCTCCTGCGGCAGCTCCTCCTTGTGGGAGTCGATGTAGATGCACCAGTCGGGGCACTCGCGGGCGCAGAGCATGCAGGAGGTGCAGTTCTCCTCGAGGAGCGCGATGACGCCGCGGGAGCGCTCGGGCAGGGCCGGCTGCTCGTGCGGGTACTGCCGGGTGTGCGCACCCCGCGCGAGGACCCGGGCCGTCGTACGCAGCCCCTTGAGCAGACCCTTGCCTCTCACTGCAGGACCACCACCCCGACGCCGGTCACGGCCAGCTGGAGGAGGGCCACGGGCAGCAGCACCAGCCAGGCGAAGCGCTGCAGCTGGTCCTCGCGCACGCGGGGCCAGGCCACCCGGAGCCAGAGAAAGACCACCCCCACGACCGCGGCCTTCAGCAGCGTCCAGAGCACGCCGACGACGGCGATGTCGTCCCAGGGGCCGCGCCAGCCGCCGAGGAAGAGCACGGTGAACAGCAGCGCCATGACCACCATGCCGGCGTACTCCGCGAGGAGGAAGAAGGCGAAGCGCAGACCGGTGTACTCGGTCAGCGGACCGAAGACGACCTCGGAGTCGGCGATCGGGGCGTCGAAGGGGGTGCGCTGCAGCTCGGCGACGCTGGCGGCGAGGAAGACGAGGGCCGCCGGCGCCTGCCACAGCAACCACCACCAGGACCACTCCTGGACGATGCCGGTCAGCGAGAGCGTGCCCGCGGCCATGGCCACGCTGGCCGCGGCGATGACCAGCGGCAGCTCGTAGGAGACCAGCTGGGCGCCGGCCCGCATGCCGCCGAGCAGGGAGTACTTGTTGCCGCTTCCCCAGCCGGCCATGAGGGTGCCGATGACGCCCACGCTGGTCACGGCCAGCACGAGCAGGAGCGAGCCGGGCACGTCGGCGGCCACCCAGGCCGCGCCGAAGGGGATGACGGCGAGCGCCACGAGATAGGGGATCAGCGCCACGGCCGGGGCCAGCCGGAACACCGGACGGTCGGCCGCCGCCGGGGTGACGTCCTCCTTCTGGACGAACTTGATGCCGTCGGCGACCAGCTGGAGGATCCCGTGCGGGCCGGCCTCCATCGGGCCCAGACGTCCCTGCATGTGACCCATCACCTTGTGCTCCAGCTGGCCCAGGGCCAGGGGCATGGTGAGGAAGACCGCGAGGACCACCGCGGCCTTCAGGGCGACCTCGACGAGGAGGGGGAGCTCGGACGGCATCGGCGCCACCCTAACCAAGTCCACCGACGCCGCGCTGGCCCCGCGCCGGGCCCGGCAGGCCGGCTAGCGACGGGAGGGCATCTCGTGGCGGTAGGTCCAGGAGGTCAGGGCCGTGCCGAGCATGACCACGAGGACGCCGAGGAAGATGTGCAGCGCCCGCTGGTCGGTCTCCCCCAGGGCGAACTGGACGGTGACCGCCAGGGCGAGCAGCACGGCCAGGGTGGTGTTCACGGGGCCGGCGGACCGTCGCAGGAGGAGGTAGACGAGCGCGGACAGGACCGCCGCGGCGAGGGTGACCCAGGCACCGACCTGGTGGTGGCGCAGGTACCGGTCCTGCCCGTCGAGGAAGGCGGCGGCCCAGCCGGCCTGGCCGATGAGACAGCTGAGCACCACGGTCACCGCGCTGCGCAGGACGATCAGATGGGGGTGGGGCATCGCCGGCAGACGCATACCGTCACTCTGGCAGAGACGTCGCGGTGGCAGACTGAAGACCCGTCGACGAAAGGCACCGTCATGTCGAACACCCTGGTCCGTCCCCGTCGGGGCAAGATCATCGCCGGCGTCTGCGCCGCGCTGGCGGAACGCTTCGGCCTGCCGACGTTCCTGGTCCGGGTGGGCTTCGTCGTCTTCGGGCTGGTCGGCGTCGGCGAGCTCGTCTACCTCGCCCTGTGGATCATCATCCCCAAGGAGCGCTGACCGCCGACAGCGGCACGTCGTGCTCGGCGGCCCACGTCGCCCACTCCTGGGCCGTCCGTCGGCTGAACACCTCCGCGAAGGCCTCGTGGGTGGTCTCCACCCCCAGGGCCTCAGCGGTCCGACGCAGGAAGTGCGGCTCGAGCGCGGCGAGGGCGACGTGCCCCTCCGCGGCCGGGTACACCGCATACCCCGGCAGGCCCCCGCCCAGCAGACCCCCGGGGGCGGTGAGACCCCGGACGGCCGGCTCGGCCATCGCCGCGGCCGCGTCCTCGAGGGCGACCTCCCGCCGTGACCCCACCCCTGTGCGCGTGCGCCGCAGCAGGGCGGCCAGTGCCTCCCCGACCGCCCGTTCGGCCCCGTGGAGGTCGGCGGCCAGCGTGGCCGGCAGGTGCGGGGGGCGCACCAGGCCGACCGCCGCCTGGTAGGTCAGGTCGTGGCCGGGCAGCTCGGCCCGCCGCCCCGGGGAGCCCACCACGTCCACCTGGCACAGGCGGGGATGACGTTCGTGCAGCGTCCCGAAGTCCAGACCGAGCCGTCGCAGCGCCGACGGCCGGGACGAGGTGATCAGCACGTCGGCGTCGGCCAGCAGGGTGTCCAGCCGCTCCCGGGCGTCCTCCCGCTTGAGGTCAAGCGTGACCAGTTCCTGGCCGCGGTGCAGGTCGGCGTACCAGTCCGGCTGGTAGTGCTCCAGCGGGTCGCCACCGGGCGGCAGCACGGTCGTGACCTGCGCCCCGAGACCGGCTAGGCGCGCCGCGGCGAGCGGCCCCGGCAGGTTGACGGCGACCGTGACGACCGTGGTGCCCTGCAGCGGCGGGTCGTCCGGCAGCGTCACCGTGGGCCCCACGACGGGTCGGGCACCCCCGGCGGCAGCAGCCGACGGCGGGACGGCGAGCGCCTCGCCCCCGACCCCTCGCCCGGTTCCTTGGCGCCCGGCCACGCCTTGGACGCGCGCGCCGCGAGCACGAAGCTCTTGCGCAGCGGGGTCCCCTCGAACCCCTCGGGCAGCAGCAGCGGACGCAGCCCCTCCCCCGTCCCGTCGTCGAACCCTTCGAGGTCCAGCCCGAACATCTCGTGCGTCTCCCGCTCGTGCCAGCCGGCGCCGGGGAAGATCCGCGTGACCGACCCGAGCCGCTGGCCGTCGGGGACCCTCGTGGTGAGCAGCACCCGCCGCAGGCCGCCCTCGCCGTGCCGCACGTCGATCAGGTGGCAGAGGACGTCCAGGCCCGGGCCGTGCTCGTCGGTGGCGTCGGTCTCGTCGACGGCCGAGAGCCAGTCGAAGAAGGCATACCCCTCGTCGCGGGCGGCGCGCACCGTCGCGACCCACTCCTCCGGCGGAACCCGCCGGTGCTCGACGCTCACGCCGGGTCCGTCCCGGGCGGGGGCACCAGCCCGCGGGTGACCTCGCCCGCGGAGACGTCCCGGTCGCCGTAGCGGGCGTGGGCCCGCGCGCGCCCCGGGACCTCGGCGGCGATCTGGTCCTGCAGCTGGACGATCCCGGCCAGCAGCGCCTCCGGCCGGGGCGGGCACCCGGGCACGTAGACGTCGACGGGGATGAGCTGGTCCACGCCCTTGGTGACGCAGTAGGAGTCCCAGTAGGGACCGCCCGAGTTGGAGCAGGCCCCGAAGGAGATGACGTACTTCGGCTCGGGCATCTGGTCGTAGAGCCGGCGGATCGCCGGCGCCATCTTGTCGGTGACCGTCCCGGAGACGACCATGAGGTCGGCCTGGCGGGGCCCCGGCGCGAACGGGATCACCCCCAGCCGGATGAAGTCGTGCCGGGCGGTCGAGGCGCTGATGAACTCGATTGCGCAGCAGGCCAGGCCGAAGTTGAAGACCCACAGGGAGTACTTGCGTCCCCAGTTGAGGACCACCTGGACCGCGCGGGGTGCGCGTTCCGCGGGTGCTCCGACCCGGGGGGTGGGCAGCGCGGTGGAGGTGCCCGGTGCGCCGGCGACGGGGGGCTGGGCCGCCATGGTCACCACCACCTCAGCAGGCCGCGGCGCCAGACGTGCAGGAGGGCGACGACGAGCACCCCGATGAAGATCGCCATCTCGACCAGGCTGGCGGCGCCCAGCTCGCTGCGGATGACCAGGGCCCACGGGAAGAGGTAGACCGCGTCGACGGCGAAGATGACGTAGAGGAGCGCGAAGACGAGGTAGCGCACGCTGCCCTGCTCCCACCCGCTGCCGATCGGGTCGACGCCGGACTCGTAGGTCGTGAGCTTGGCGGGGGTCGCGTCGTCCGGCGCGAGCAGGCGGCGCACGCCCGAGCCGGCGGCCACGAGGGCCACGCCGGCCAGGGCGACGGCCGCGACGACGAGGTACTCACGCATCGCGCCCACCCTAGTCGCATCCCGCCGGGCGCGGCGGGAGGTGCACGCGACGGGGTATGCCGTCGCGCCGCCGGTTCAGAACCGCGGCCGCAGGGGGTACCCGGTGCCGCCGTCGGCACCGGTGCGGGTCGCGAGCACCTGGTGCAGCTGGATGCCGCCGCGCTCGAAGCTCAGCCGCGACCCGGCCAGGTAGAGCCCCCAGACCCTGGCGGTCGCCAGTCCCGCCTCGGCCACGCACTCGTCCCAGTGGGCCCGGAGGTTCTCGCACCAGGCCCCGCAGGTGCGGGCGTAGTGCGCCCGGAGGTTCTCGTGGTGCTGCACCTCGAGACCGACCCGCTCCATCTCGGTGACGATGCGACCGGACGCCGCCAGCTCGCCGTCGGGGAAGACGTAGCGGAAGACGAAGTCGCCCTGGCGCATGGGGGCACGGTCGGGGTCGCGCCAGGTGATGCAGTGGTTGAGCAGCCGCCCCTCGTCACGGAGCCGGTCGCGCAGGAAGGTGAAGTAGCGCCCGTAGTTGCGCACCCCGATGTGCTCGGTGAGGCCGATGGAGGAGACCGCGTCGAAGCCCCGCTCGGTGACGTCCCGGTAGTCGGCGTGGCGGACCTCGGCCCCGGTCAGCCCCTCGGCCGCGATCCGTTGCTGGGCCCAGGTGGCCTGGGCGCGGGAGAGCGTCACGCCGAGGGCGGTCACGCCGTGGTGGCGCACGGCGTGCCGCACCATCCCGCCCCAGCCGCAGCCGACGTCGAGCAGCCGCATCCCCGGCCGCAGCCCCAGCTTGCGGCAGACCAGGTCGTACTTCTCCTCCTGCGCCTCCTCCAGCGTGGCCTCCTCGTGCGGGTAGACGGCACAGGTGTAGGTCATCGACGGTCCGAGGAGCATCTCGTAGAAGCGGTTGGAGACGTCGTAGTGGTGCTGCACCGCCTCGGCGTCCCGCCGCCGCCCGTGGCGCAGACCGTGGGCGAGCTTGCGCAGCTCGGACGGGGTCTCCAGGTCGGGCAGCTCCGGCACCCGCAGGCCGGTGGCGCGGGCCATCCGGAGCAGGTCGGGCACCTCGCGCAGCGGAGGACGCCTCAGGTCGAGGCCGCCGAGCAGCTTCAGCTCCTCGTAGGGGTAGGCCTCGTCCATCCCGTCGACGACCAGGTCGCCCTGGAGGTAGGCCCGCACGAAGCCGAGCTGGCCCGGGTGCGTGGCGATGTAGCTCAGGCCCCGGGTGGTGCGGATCCGCAGCACCCGTCCGGCGTCGGGGCCCGCGCTGGAGCCGTCGGGCGCGACGACCCGGACCTGCGGCGGCTCGCCCAGCAGCTCGTGGATCGTGGCGGCCACGGTCCGGGAGCTGCCCGGATCGGCACCCTTCCTCTCGCCGGTCGAGGGCCTCGTCATCGCGATCGCACCGCCTTGTCGTAGAGGGTGGGCAGCCGCCCCTCGGGGTCGTAGCGCTGCTTGACCGGCCGGTACGCCGCGCCGCCGTAGCGCTCCTCGAATGTCGCCTCGTCGAAGAAGGACTCCGAGTAGAGCCCCTTGTGGCCGCCGAGGGCGTGCACCTGCTCCTCGATGGCGCGGTTGGTGTCACCGTGCCGCCCCCCGGGCGGGACGTCGACCGCCGACCAGAAGCCGACGTTGACGTAGTCCTCCCCGACCCGCATCGGGTAGAGCGGCCAGGGCGGCCCCCCGTCCGGCCCGGGGGTGGTCGTCCGCAGCCGGACCGGGCAGAGCCACAGCGGCTCGATGGGGATCTCGCGCAGGAACCACCGGAGGAAGTCCGCGGTGCGATCCAGCGGGATCTCCACGTCCTGGATCACGCGCTCCTGGCGGGGCCGCCCCCGCGCCCGACGGTAGGCCGACACCCAGCCGTGCCGCTGCTCGAAGGCCATGATCCGCCAGTAGACGTCGCTGCGCAGCAGCCGGCGGGGCCAGACCCGGCGGACGAGCGGGCGCTGCGCACCGAAGGCCCGGGAGCACCAGAACCAGTCGGTGTCCCACCGCCACAGGAAGTCGGCGGCCGTCAGCACGTCGCGGCGCCGGTGCTGCACCGAGCGGTAGAAGGGCTCGGCACCGGTGTGGTCGCCGGGCCGGGTCGCGCCCTCGAGGGTGTCCGACCACCGGGCCAGCGTCAGGTAGGCCTCGGTCGGTCCGAAGACGACGCCGTCCATGAAGTCGACCCGGGCCCCGCCGTGGGCCTGCCCGTGGGCCCCCGCGGCCGTGACCTCCCCGATCGCGGCGACGACCGCCTCGACGGAGTCGAACCGGAGGTGCTCGAGCACGACGTACCTGCTGGTGCGTTCGAGCTGGATCACCAGCCCGAGCACGTAGCCCAGGGAGCCGTAGGAGTTGGGCAGCGTCCGGAAGAGGTCGGCGTGCTCCCCGTCGGGGGTGGCGGTCACCACCTCGCCGGTCGGGGTGAGCACGTCCATCTCGAGGACCGACTCGTGCGGGAGGCCGGAGCGGAACGAGGTGGCCTCGATGCCCAGCCCGATGACCGCCCCGCCGATCGTGATCGTGCGCAGCTGCGGCACGACGAGCGGCATGAGCCCGTGGGGCAGCAGCTCGTCGACGAGCTGCTCGTAGGTCGTCAGGCCCCCCACCCGCGCCAGGCCGGCCTCGACGTCCAGGGCGAAGACGCCCTGGAGGGCGGACAGGTCCAGCCCCGACGGTCCGGCGTCCGGGCGTGGGCGGAACAGGTTGGAGGTCTTCTTCGCCAGCCGGACGGGGGCGTCCGGGGGCAGGGCGGCGTACGACTCCCGGGCGGAGCGCACCGCCGCCTCGTAGCGTGGCGACCGGGCCGGACCCATGGCCGCCATCATGCCCCTCCACCGGGTGTGGCGCACGTCTCAGTGGGGCGTCGCCGCCGTCGAAGCCCGCCGTCCCACCGCCTCCTTGCCGAAGACCAGCCCCCTCATCCCCGCTCACGATCGAAGATCGTTCCGCCCGACCGGCCACACCCTCGCGTCAGGTGGAAGATCGTTCGTCGACGACGTTGGTCCCACCGCCAGGGCACGGGTAACCTGGGACCCGCGATGAGGACCTCGAGGATCGACCGACGAATGTGCCGGGCGCCGGGCGGGCAGCAGCCCCCGGCGTCGTGGCGGCGCGCCCGCTGACGCCACCGCCCGAGCGTCCCCTCACCACCCCCTCCCCTTCCTGCCCCCCGCCCGCGCCCTGCGCCCGCCCCGACGCGGCCCGGGAGGGGCCCCACCGACCTGTCCGTCGTGAGGAACCACCGTGATCACCCTGCAGCACGTCTCCAAGACCTTCCCCGCCCGGCGCCGCAGCCCCGCCGTGACCGCGCTCGACGACGTCGGTCTGCGCGTCGAGCGCGGCCAGGTCATGGGGGTGGTCGGACCGTCCGGCTCGGGCAAGTCGACCCTGGCGCGCATCGTCAACCTGCTGGAACGCCCGTCCGCCGGCACGGTGACCGTCGACGGCGTCGAGCTCACCACCCTGGGCGCCGCCGAGCTCGACCGGGCCAGGCGTGGCATCGGCATGATCTTCCAGCAGTTCAACCTGCTCGACTCCCGGACCGTCCTGGCCAACGTCGAGCTGCCGCTGGAGCTGGCCGGCGTCGGCCGCCGCGAGCGCCGCACGCGCGCCGCGGAGCTCCTGGAGCGGGTGGGTCTGGGCGACAAGCTCGACGCCCACCCGGCCCAGCTCTCCGGCGGTCAGCGGCAGCGGGTGGGCATCGCCCGTGCGCTCGCGCCCCGGCCGAAGGTGCTCCTCTGCGACGAGGCGACCTCGGCCCTCGACCCGGTCTCCACCGCCTCGGTCCTGGCGCTGCTGCGCACCCTGACCGAGGAGCTGGACCTGACGACGCTGCTCATCACCCACGAGATGGACGTCGTCAAGCGCGCCTGCGACCACGTCACCCTGCTGGAGTCCGGGCGGGTCGTCGACTCCGGGGCCCTGGGGGACGTCGTCCGGCGACCGGGCTCCCCCCTGGCCACCCGGCTGCTGCCCCCGCCCGCCGCCCCCGGCGGGGAGCAGGTGGTGGAGGTGGTCGTCGGCACCACGGAGCACGACACCGTCCTCACCGACCTCATCCGTCTGCACGACGTGCACGTCGCCGTGCTCGCGGGCTCCGTCGAGACCCTCGGCGACCAGCGCTTCGGCCGACTCCAGCTGCGGGTCGACGGCACCCCCGGGCAGGTCCGGGCCGCCCTCGACCACCTCGCCACCCACCAGCCCGCGGTCGACGACGCCGCCACCGGCGCCCTCGCGGACCGCCCCACCGACCGCACCCTCGAAGGAGCCCTCGCATGATCGACTGGGACCGCATCGCCCCGGCGCTGTGGCAGGCCACCCTGGAGACCACCTACATGGTGGGCGTCTCGATGGTGCTGGCCGTCCTGCTGGGGATTCCCCTCGGCGTCCTGCTGCTGCTCACGGCCCCCGACGGGCTGACCCCCCGCCGGGTGGTCCACCAGGTCCTGGGGGCGTTCGTCAACGTCGGCCGTTCGGTGCCGTTCATCGTCCTGCTCGTCCTCGTGGCACCGGTCACCCGGTTGGTGACCGGCACGACCATCGGGTCCACCGCCACGATCGTGCCGTTGACCATCGCCGCCGTGCCCTTCTTCGCCCGCCTCGTGGAGGCCTCGCTGCGCGAGGTGGCCCCCGGGAAGGTCGAGGCCGCGCGCTCCATGGGCGCCAGCACCGGGCAGATCGTGCGCGTGGTCCTGCTGCCCGAGGCCCGACCGGGTCTGGTCGCGGCCGCGACGGTGACGCTCGTGGCCCTCATCTCCTACTCGGCCATGGCGGGCGCGATCGGCGGCGGGGGGCTGGGCGACTTCGCCATCCGCCACGGCTACCAGCGCTTCGACACCGGCGTCACCGTCGCGGTCGTGGTGGTCCTGCTCGTCATGGTCCAGATGCTCCAGTCCGCCGGCGACCGTCTCGCCCGCCGCCTCGCGCACCGCTGAGCCGGCGCGCACCCCATACCCGTCTCCCCCGCCCCCTCCTCCTCCAAGGACCCGCCATGCCCGTCTCTCGCCTCCGCCGTCCCGCCCTGACCCTTCCGGCCACCGCCCTGACCGCCGCCCTCGCCCTGTCCGCGTGCGGCTCGGCGGGCACCGGTCCCAGCACCGAGGGCGCGGACACCTCCGCCCCGCTGCGCGTGGCCGTCACCCCCGTCCCGCACGCCGACATCCTGGCGTTCGTCGACGAGGAGCTGGCCGACGACGCCGGCATCGACCTCGAGATCGTGGAGTTCACCGACTACGTCCAGCCCAACGTCGCGCTCGACCAGGGCTCGGTGGACGCCAACTACTACCAGCACGGCGTCTTCCTGGCCGACCAGGAGGAGCAGGCCGGCTACGACTTCACCGGGCTGGCGACGATCAGCTTCCAGCCGATGGGCCTCTACTCCGAGACGGTGACCGACCTGGCGGCCCTGCCCGACGGGGCGACCGTCGCGATCCCCAACGACCCGGTCAACGGGTCCCGCGGCCTGAAGCTGCTCGCGCAGGAGGGGCTCATCACCCTGGCCGACCCCGACGCCCCGGTGCCGACCCTGCTCGACGTCACCGACAACGCCAAGGACCTGCAGTTCGAGGAGGTCGAGGCCGCCCAGCTGCCGCGCAGCCTGGGTGACGTCGACGTCGCGGCCGTGCCGGGCAACTACGCCCTCGACGCCGAGCTCTCGCCCCAGGACGACGCCCTGGTCGCCGAGGACACCGGCGACACCACCTACGCCAACCAGCTCGTCGTCCGCGCCGGCGACGAGGAGGACCCGCGGATCGTCACGCTGCTGGAGCTGCTGACCTCCGAGGAGGTCCGCCGGCACATCGACGAGACCTACGACGGGGCCGTCGTCGCGGCCTTCTGACCTGCCGACCACCCGCACCACCCGACCCGACACACCGAAGGACACCATCCATGCGCACCACCCTGTCCCTGACCGCCCTCCTCGCCACCGGCGCGCTCGTGCTGAGCGCCTGCGGAGCCGACGCCGACGACGGGACGACCGCCGCCGGCGGCACCGGGACCGGCCCGCTCACGGTCGGCGTCTCGCCCGTTCCGCACGCGGAGATCCTGCAGTTCGTCGACCAGGAGCTGGCGGCCGAAGCCGGGATCGACCTCGAGCTGGTCGAGTTCACCGACTACGTCCAGCCCAACGTGGCCCTGGCCGACGGCTCCCTGGACGCGAACTACTTCCAGCACGAGCCCTACCTGGCCGAGCAGGAGGCCGCCGCGGGCTACGACTTCGAGGCCGTCACCCCCGTGCACCTCGAGCCGCTCGGCCTCTACTCCGAGACGGTCGGCTCTGTCGAGGAGATCGCCGACGGCGCCCAGGTCGCCATCCCCAACGACCCCACCAACGGTGCGCGCGCCCTCCAGCTGCTCGCCGACCAGGGGCTGATCACCCTGGCCGACACCGGAGAGACCTCCGCCACCGTCCTGGACGTGGAGGAGAACGCCCGCGACCTGGAGTTCGTCGAGATCGAGGCCGCCCAGCTGCCGCGCAGCCTGTCCGACGTCGACGCCGCCGTCATCAACGGCAACTACGCCATCGAGGCCGACCTGTCGCCGGCCGAGGACGCCATCGCGGCGGAGTCGCCGGAGGGCAACCCCTACGCCAACCTGCTCGTGGTCCGCGCGGGCGACGAGACCGACCCCCGGGTCGCCACCCTGGCCGAGCTGCTCGCCTCCGAGGAGGTCGCGCAGTTCATCGAGGAGACCTACTCCGGCACGGTGATCTCCGCCCGCTCCTGAGGGGGTACGACGTGGCCGCGGGGCCGGTGGGACGCACCCACCGGCCCCGCGGCATCCCTGCCCTCCTAGCATCTGGACATGCAGACCGGCAGCCGCTTCCTCGACCTCGCCGACCCCGCCTTCGACGTCACCTCACCGGAGGTGCACGCGGCGCGCGAGGAGGCCTTCTGGGCCCGGACCAGCTACGGCTACGCCGTGCTGCGCCACGCCGAGGTGACCGCACTGCTCAAGGACCGCCGCTTCCGCCAGGGCAACGCTCGGTGGCCGGCGCAGAACGGCATCACCTCCGGGATGTTCAGCGACTGGTGGCAGAAGGTGCTGCTCTCGCTCGAGGGTGAGGACCACCTGCGGCTGCGGCGGCTGCTCAACCCGGCCTTCAAGCAGGGCGCTGTCACGCCGATGGTGCCGGGCTTCACCGAGCTGGCGCACGAGCTGGTCGACGGGTTCGGCGAGCGCGGGTCGGTCGAGCTGATCGGCGAGTTCGCCGAGCCCTACGCCTCCCGGGTGCTGTGCCGGCTCATCGGCCTGCCGGAGGATGAGTGGGCGCAGGTCGCGCGCTGGGCCGACGACCTCGGCAAGAGCTTCGGGGTGCGGGTCAGGGAGGACCTGCCGCGGATCGAGCGGGCGCTGGAGGGGCTGTACGGCTACTGCGACGCGGTCGTCCGGGACCGCGCCGCCGCCCCGCGGGACGACCTCGTCTCCGACCTCGTCCGCGCCCAGCAGGAGGGCCGGCTGTCGGCTGAGGAGCTGTCGGTGGCGCTCGTCTTTCTCGTCTTCGCCGGCATGGAGACCACCCGCAACCAGCTCGGCCTGGCGGTGCAGACCCTGCTGGCCCACCCGGAGCAGTGGCGGCTGCTGGCCGAGCGTCCGGAGCTGGGCCGCAACGCGGTCGAGGAGGTGATGCGCGTCAACCCCACGGTCACCTGGATCACCCGGGAGGCGCTCGAGGACGTCGACCTCGGCGACGGGCTGGTCGTGCGGGCCGGCGACATCGTGCAGGTCCTCTCGCACAGCGCCGGCACGGATCCGCGGGCGCAGCCGGACCCGTCGTTCGACATCACGGTGGAGCACCCGATGCACATGGGGTTCGGCGGTGGGGTGCACCACTGCCTGGGGCACTGGGTGGCGCGCCTGGACATGGCCGTGGCGCTGCCGGTCCTCGCCGCGCGGATGCCGGACGCCCGGCCGGACGGGCCGGGCGAGTGGCTCCCGGTCTCGGGCAACACCGGGGCGGTGCGCTACCCGCTCGTGTTCACCCCCACGCCGGCCGGGGGCAGGTAGTCCGGCACGAGCCGGGCACCGTTGTTCCACAGCACGTCCCGCATCCAGTCCTCCCCCAGGCCCCAGCGGTGCAGGGCCTCGACCTGGTGGGCGTAGGGATAGGGCAGGTTGGGGAAGTCCGAGCCCAGCACGATCCGCGGCCGCAGCTCGGCCAGCCGGCCGAGGAAGCGCGGTGGCACCGGGGCGAGCCGCTCCATGAAGTCCGTGCCGACCATCGTCGTGTCCAGGTGGACGCGCTCGTGGGCCTCGACGAGGTCGGCGAAGGCGTCGTAGTCCGGCATCCCCATGTGCGCGACGACGAGCGTCAGGTCGGGGTGGTCGGCCAGCAGGTGGGCCACCCCCTCCGGCCCGCTGAAGCGCCCGGCCCGGGGTCCGTGCCCGGCGTGGATCACCACCGGCACCGCCGCCCGGGCCAGCACCTCCCACGCCTCGTCCAGCTCCTCGTCGGCAGGATCCAGGTCGCTGACGACGACGTGCACCTTGACCAGCTGCAGACCGCCGGCCACCGCCTCGCGCATCTGCTGCGCCGCACCCGGTTCCGGGTAGAGGGTCGCGCACCGCAGGACCTGGGGGTGGGCGTCGGCGAAGTCGGCGCACCAGGCGTTCAACGAGGCGGCCATCCCCGGACGGTGCGCGTAGGTCAGCGCCGGGACCCGGTGCACCCCGAGGGCGGCCAGGGTGCGCAGCCGGTCCTCCGTGCCGGTGCGGTAGCGGACGGGCCAGGCGACCCCGTAGTGCCGCTCCCCCTCGTCGAAGTAGGCCCAGATGCGCTGCATGAGCCGGTCGGGGTGGAAGTGCACGTGCACGTCCGCCAGGCCGGGCACGTCCAGGGCGCGCAGGTAGGCGGCCACCTCGCCGTCCGTGCGGGGTGCCCGCAGGGAGGTTCCGCCGCCGGTCATCCCGCGGCCCTCCGCAGCGCGTCCCCGGCCTGGACCCCGTAGCCGCCGCCGAACAGCAGCGCGTGCACGAGCAGCGGCACGAGCTGGTGGACCGCGACCCGCTCCCGCCACCCCTCGGCGAGCGGCAGCTCCTCGACGTAGGAGGCGAAGACCCGGCCGCTGAAGCCGCCGAACAGCTGCATCATCGCCAGGTCGGTCTCCCGGTGCCCGTAGTGGGCGCAGGGGTCGATCAGCCAGCTCCGGCCGTCCGGGTCGGTCAACCGGTTGCCCGCCCACAGGTCGCCGTGCACGAGGGTCGGCGGCTCGGGCGGCCCCAGGCGCCCGGCGTCGATCCGCTCGGCGAGGGCGGCCGTGTCCGGGTCGAGGCGCCCCTCGTCGGCCGCCCGGCGCGCGAGCGGCACCACCCGGCGCCCGACCCAGCTCTCCGCCCAGGTGTCCGTGGGGGTGAGGTCCACCGGGCAGGCGCCCAGGTATGCCGTGGGCTCCCCGTCGACCGCGCCGTAGTGCTCCCCGGTGGTGCGGTGCAGCGCCGCCAGCTCCCGGCCGAACTCCTCCTCGGTGGCCGCGGTGCGCGCGTGGCCCTGGGGGACCCACGACAGGGTGATCCGGTCGGCCCGCACGCCCAGCACCTGCGGCACCCTCGCCCCGGCGGCGGCCAGCGCCCGCAGGCCGGCCGCCTCGCGCTCGAAGAACTGCGGGGGCGCCCCGGCCAGCGTCTTGGTGAACACCTCGGTGCCGTCGGGCAGGCGGTCCCGGGCGGGGGTGCCGGTCGGGGACGCGCCGGCGGTCATGCCTCTCCGTCCGCGCCGGCCAGCTCGTCGGCGAGCTGCTCGCACAGGTCGGACCCGCCGGTGGCGTAGGCGAGCCAGTCCTTGCCCTGGTCCTGGCGCCGCCCCACCTCGTCGGTCCACCGGGTCCGGGCCTCGGCGAGGGCGGCGAGCGCCGCGGCGTCCCGCCCCTCCCCGGCCAGCTCCCGCCGCAGTGCGCGGACCAGCCCGCTGGCCGCGGCGTACCTGCCCTCGTGGAGCTTGTAGGAGGGGAAGGAGCGCCCGTCCCGGGCCAGCGAACAGGCGCTCGTCGGTCCGGCGAGCGCGGCCATCGTCATGACGGCCTCGGCCCGCAGCTCGGCGGCCCTGGCCTCGAGCCGGTCGGCCGTCCCGCCGGCGGTCACGACACGGCCCGACGCCGGTCGAGGATCTGCCCGAGCGTCCCGTCGACGATCGCCGTGACGAGGGCCTCGACCGCCTCCTCGATCTGGTCGTACATCCGCCCGTAGGCGGCCTCGGGCAGTCCCCAGGGGTCCGGGACGTCGCGCACGCCCTCCGCGGCGTCCGGGGCGAAGGCCCCGAGCCGGACGACCTTGCGGGCGTCCTCGGGCCGACGGGCCAGGGCCAGCACGTCCTGCTCGTTGGCGGCGTCCATGACCACGACGAGGTCGGCGCCCTCCAGGTCGGCCGGCTCCAGCTGGGCCGCCCGCGTCGGGAAGCGGTAGCCGCGCCGTTCGCCCTCCGCCTGGCTCATCGGGTGCGGCCGTTCCCCCACGTGGTAGTCGGCGGTGCCCGCGGAGGAGACCCGCACGTGGTCCAGCCCGGCCTCCGCCAGCCGTCGCACCAGGACCGCCTCGGCAGCGGGCGAGCGGCAGATGTTGCCCAGGCAGACCGTCATGATGTGCATGGGCGCCAGTCAAGCAGATGCCTCCTGCCCGGCCGTGCCGACCCGGTCGGGGGCCGCGTGCCATGCTGGGGCGATGGACGCGCAGGTCAGGACCGTGCTCGAGGCCAAGGAGGCCGAGATCGTCGAGGAGATGGCCACCCTGAGCCGCCCGACGCAGGAGCAGGGCAGCATCTCCTTCGGCAAGCGCGTGGGCGACGGGACCGCCATGGCGGTCGACCGGCTGACCGCCGTGACCGCCCACGACAACCTGCAGGGGCTGCTCGACGCGGTCCGGCACGCGCTGGCCCGGCTCGACGAGGGCCGCTACGGGGTCTGCGAGGTGTGCGGGGAGCCGATCCCGCAGGGGCGGCTGGAGGCCCGGCCGTGGGCCACCACCTGCGTGGCGCACCCACGCTGACCCCGGCGCCGGCTCAGCGACGGTCCGGAGCGTCCTGCCCGGTGCGCCGGACGGCGTGCTCGAGGAAGAGCCGGGCCGAGGGCAGCATCGGCTGACCCGTGGACCAGGCGATCCCGACGTCGCGGTAGGCCCGGGCGTCGTCGAGGTGGAGCATCGTCAGGCCCTCGTGGGTGGGGGTCCAGGCGTCCGGCACCGGCAGGACGGCCACCCCCAGTCCGGCGGCCACGAAGGCCCGGGTCGTGGGCAGGTCCTGGCAGACCAGGGCCACCTGCGGCTCCACCCCCGCGTCCCGGCACAGCCGCAGGGTGACCTCCCACAGGTGCGAGCGGGGGTGGGTGGCCACGAACGGCTCCCCGGCGGCCTCGGCCAGGTCGAGGTGCCCGCGTCCCGCCCAGCGGTGACCGGGCCCGACGGCGAGCAGGAGCGGCTCCCGCACCAGCACCCGCCAGCGGATCGTGGGGTCCTCCGGGGGACGGGTGGTGAACTCCAGCTCCACGGCCTCGTGGCCGCCGACCGCCGGAACCAGCTCCTCCTGCCGGGACAGCAGCTCCACCCCCACCCGCGGGTGGGCGGCCCGGAAGTCGCTGACCAGGCCCGGGACCAGCCAGGTCCCCAACGACGGCTGGAAGGCCAGGCTGACCGTCCCGGCCTCGGGGTCCAGGAGCTGCTGCACGGCCGCCAGCCCGTCGTCGAGCTCGTGGACGGCCGCGTCGACGTGCCGCCGGAAGGCGAGTCCGGCCCGGGTCGGGCGCAGGGTGCGTCCGGAACGGCGCAGCAACGGGGTGCCCACCTCGCGCTCCAGCCGGTCCAGGGCCCGGGAGATCCCCGACTGAGCCACCCCCTCGACGTCGCCGAGCTCGGTGAGGGTGGTGCCGTCGGCCACCTGCTGGAACCACCGGAGGGTACGCACGTCCATCCTCGTATGCTCTCACCGCAAGGGTGATATGTCACCCGTTCATTGGACGCATAGCGCCTGCTCAGCCACAATGGAGACATGTCAACTACCACGCCTCTCCCCACCCCCGTCCAGTCCGAGCTCGACACCCTCGCCCAGGTGCCCGTCGTGCTCGGCGGTCCGTCCGCCCGTCGCGGCGCCCACCGCCCGCGCCTCAACTTCCTGAGCCGGGCCAACCGGTCCGAGTCCGCCAACGACGCCGTCGTGCCCCCGCGCCGGATCGCGGGGCGCTTCACCCTCCCCCGCTGAGCCCCGTCCCGACCGACCGTGCGGCCGGACGTTTCGGTCGCACGACCCACGGGGGCGTAGGCTGATGGGTGACATGTCTTCGACTCAACTCCACCAGCTCGACCGGGTCGTCATCCGGTTCGCCGGCGACTCCGGCGACGGGATGCAGCTGACCGGCGACCGCTTCACCTCCGACACCGCCTCGCTGGGCAACGACCTGTCCACGCTGCCCAACTTCCCGGCGGAGATCAGGGCGCCCCAGGGCACCCTGCCCGGGGTCTCCAGCTTCCAGCTGCACTTCGCCAACCACGACATCGCCACCCCCGGGGACGCCCCCGACGTGCTGGTCGCGATGAACCCCGCCGCGCTGCGCGCCAACCTCGCCGACCTGCCCCGCGGGGCCACCGTCATCGTCAACAGCGACGAGTTCGGCCGCCGCAACCTGGCCAAGGTCGGCTACGAGGCCAACCCGCTGGAGGACGGGTCGCTGACGGACGCCGGCTACCACGTGCACGCGCTGCCGCTGACGTCGATGGCCGTCGAGGCGCTCGCGGACTTCGACCTGACCCGCAAGGAGAAGGAGCGGGCCAAGAACATGCTGGCCCTGGGCCTGCTCTCCTGGCTCTACTCCCGGGACACCGGTGGCACCGAGGCGTTCCTGCGCGCCAAGTTCGCCCAGGCCCCCGACGTCCTGGAGGCCAACCTGGTGGCCCTGCGGGCGGGGCACGCCTACGGCGAGACGACCGAGGACTTCGCCGTCCGATACGAGGTCGCGCCCGCCCCGATGGCACCGGGCACCTACCGCACCATCACCGGCAACCAGGCCATGGCGCTGGGCCTGGTGGCCGCCGCGCAGCGGGCCGGGCTGCGGCTGGTGCTGGGCTCCTACCCGATCACCCCCGCCTCGGACGTGCTCCACCAGCTGTCCGCGCTCAAGCACCTGGGGGTGACCACGCTGCAGGCCGAGGACGAGATCGCTGCCGTCGGGATGGCGCTGGGCGCCTCCTTCGGCGGCGCCCTGGGGGTGACGACGACCTCCGGCCCCGGCCTGGCGCTGAAGAGCGAGACGATCGGGCTGGCGGTCTCCACCGAGCTGCCCCTCGTCGTCGTCGACATCCAGCGCGGCGGCCCCTCGACCGGGCTGCCGACCAAGACCGAGCAGGCCGACCTGCTGCAGGCGATGTACGGCCGCAACGGCGAGTCGCCCGTGGCGGTCGTCGCGGCCGGCTCCCCCAGCGACTGCTTCGACGCGGCGCTGGAGTCCGTGCGCATCGCCACCACCTACCGCACCCCGGTGATCCTGCTCTCCGACGGCTACCTGGGCAACGGCTCGGAGCCGTGGTCCGTGCCGGACGTGGCCTCGCTGCCCGACCTGACCGTCGAGAAGGCGAGCGCCCCCAACGCCGTGGACGACGCCGGCGAGCCGGTCTTCCACCCCTTCCTGCGCGACGAGCAGACCCTGGCGCGACCGTGGGCCGTCCCGGGCACGCCCGGCCTGGAGCACCGGATCGGCGGCATCGAGAAGGCCGACGTCACCGGGCACATCTCCTACGACCCCGCCAACCACGACCGGATGGTCCGTCTCCGGCAGGCCAAGATCGACCGGATCGCCGACACGATCCCGCCGCTGGCGGTCGACGACCCCGACGGCCGCGCCCGGCTGCTCGTCCTGGGGTGGGGCTCCACCTACGGCCCGGTCGCCGCGGCCACCCGCCTGGCCCGCAGCGCCGGCGCGTCGGTGGCGCGCGCCCACCTGCGCCACCTGAACCCCTTCCCCGCCGACCTGGGCGAGGTGCTGCGCCGCTACGACCGGGTGCTCCTGCCGGAGATGAACCTGGGCCAGCTGGCCCTGCTGCTGCGCGGACGCTACCTGGTGGACGTGCGCTCGCACACCGCCGTGCGGGGGCTGCCGTTCACCGCCGCCGAGCTCGCCGAGGTGATCCACGCGCACCTGCTGGAGCTCGCCGAGGCACCCGAGGAGGCACGTTGACGATGAGCAGGCACATCACCGAGATCGGGATGCCCTCGCCGGGCGGCTCCGCCGCACCCGCGGTCGCACCCCATACCCCCCGGTCCGGCACCGCCGGCGTCCCCGTCCTCCAGGACGGGACGGCGCAGACCAAGAAGGACTTCACCTCCGACCAGGAGGTGCGCTGGTGCCCGGGCTGCGGCGACTACGCGGTGCTCGCGGCGGTGCAGGGGTTCCTGCCCGACCTGGGGCTGCGCCGGGAGAACATCGTCTTCGTGTCCGGGATCGGCTGCTCCAGCCGCTTCCCCTACTACCTGGACACCTACGGCATGCACTCCATCCACGGCCGCGCACCGGCCATCGCCACCGGCCTGGCGACGGCCCGCGAGGACCTGTCCGTGTGGGTCGTCACCGGTGACGGCGACGCCCTGTCCATCGGCGGCAACCACCTCATCCACGCGATGCGGCGCAACGTCAACCTGACGATCCTGCTGTTCAACAACAAGATCTACGGCCTGACCAAGGGGCAGTACTCCCCCACCTCCGAGGTCGGGGCGGTGACGAAGTCGACCCCGTCCGGGTCGGTGGACCACCCGTTCAACCCGGTGTCCCTGGCCCTGGGGGCCGAGGCGACGTTCGTCGCGCGCACCATGGACTCCGACCGCAAGCACCTCACCGAGGTGCTGCGCCAGGCCGCCGAGCACCGCGGCACCGCGCTGGTGGAGATCTACCAGAACTGCCCGATCTTCAACGACGGCGCCTTCCAGCTGCTCAAGGACCGCGACGAGGCCACCGCCCGCCTGGCCCACCTGCGCGCCGGCGAGCCGGTGCGGATCGGCTCCGGCGAGGACGTGCGTGTCGTCGTCCGGGACGACGCCGGACGACTGGCCGTCGTGGCCGAGGCCGACGCCGACCCGGCCCGGGTCGTGGTCCACGACCCCGCCGACCCGGACCCCTCGACGGCCTTCGCCCTCTCCCGCCTCGACGACGCGAGCATGCAGCACGTGCCGATGGGGGTCTTCCGCTCGGTGCGGCGCCCGACCTACGACGACTCCGTGCGCGCCCAGGTGGCCACGGCCGTGGCCGAGGCCCCGCCGGCCGGGTCGCCCGACGAGACGCTGGCCGCGCTCCTGCGCGGGCGGGACACCTGGACCGTCGACGGCACCCGCGCCGGCCAGGTCGAGCAGACCCTGGCGGGCGAGACGTCCGAGGGACCCACTCCTGCGGCCGGGGACGCCCTGGTCGAGGAGGGCGAGGAAGCGTTGGACGAGGAGTGACCGAGGCGCGCCGTCGGCAGGAGGGCACGCTCGCCGGGTTCCTGACCTACCTGCTCTGGGGCGCCTTCCCCCTCTACTTCGCCACCCTGCGCCCGGCAGGGCCGTGGGAGATCCTGGCCCACCGGATCGTCTGGACCCTGCTGCTGTGCGCGATCGTCCTCGTGCTCACGCGGGACCTGCGCTGGCTGCTCGAGCTGGCCCGCCGCCCGCGTCGGGCCGGCGGGGTCGCCCTGGCCGGCCTGTTCATCGCCCTCAACTGGGGCGTGTACACGTACGCCGTGCTCAGCGGGCACGTCACCGAGGCCGCCCTGGGCTACTTCCTCAACCCCCTGGTCACCGTGGCCCTGGGCGTGGTGGTCCTGCGCGAGACGCTGCGTCGCGCCCAGTGGGTCGCCGTGGCGGTCGGAGGGGTCGCCGCGGTCTACCTGACGATCGACTACGGTCGGCCGCCGTGGATCTCCCTGGTGCTGGCGGTCAGCTTCGCCTCCTACAGCCTGCTGAAGAACCGCCTCGGCATCTCGCTGTCCCCGATCCGCTCGCTCGCCGGGGAGACGCTGGCGATCCTGCCGGTGGCCGTGGTCGTGCTCGTCTGGCTCTCGGCCCGTGGGGAGACCACCTTCCTGGCGCACGGCGGGGTGCACACCGCGCTCCTGGTCTCCACGGGCCTGGCGACCGCGGTGCCGCTGCTCCTCTTCGCCGCGGCGGCCAGCCGGGTGCCGCTGTCCACCATCGGCCTGCTGCAGTTCCTCACCCCCGTTCTGCAGCTGATGACCGGCGTGCTGCTGCTCGGCGAGACCGTGCCCGCCTCCCGCTGGGTGGGCTTCGCGATGGTCTGGGTGGCCCTGGCCGTGCTCACCTGGGACATGGTGACGCACGTGCGACGCTCCCGTCGCGCCCGTCGCGACCTCGTCGAGCCCGCCCCCTGAGGACCGGGTATGGCGCGCCTCATACCGGGTGCACGGCGAGCAATTTTGCACACCGTGCACGAACTTCTATCCTGAACGGGTGACCGACCCGACCGCTCCGCCCCGGGGCACGGTCGACCCGCCCACGGGACGGCGCGAGCTGAACAAGGTCCGCACCCGCGAGGCCGTGGCCGGCTCCCTCCAGGCGCTCCTGCGCCGCCACCCGGTGGCGGAGATCACCGTCGACCAGGTGGCCGAGGGTGCGGGGATCTCCCGCCGCACCTTCTTCAACTACTACGCCGGGCTCCCTGCCGTCCTGGTCGAGGTCTTCTCCGGGCACGCCGAGCAGATGGTGGCCCGGGTCGACGCCGCGCTGCTGGCGCGGGACCCGCTGCAGGCCCTGCGCCGCCTGGTCGCCGCAGGAGGTGTCGACCCCGACTTCCTGGGCTGGATGGTCGCGCTCAACGCGCACGGACCCGCCGGGGGCGACCCCACCCTCGAACGGGCCGTCTGGACCGAGCTCGGCGCCTGGTTCGAGACCCGCCTCCGGGACCTGTTCCCGGAGGGCACCGACCCCCTCTACCTCACCACGCTGGCCGCCAGCGTCATGCACGCCTTCGCCGCGGCGGAGCAGGAGTGGCTCGCGGGGCCGACCCGTCCCGCGAGCCTGACCCCCCAGGACCTGTCCGCCTTCGGCGAGCATCTCGACCGCGCCCTGGGCCACCTGGCCCGCGGGTGGCGGCCAACCTCTCGCAGCTGACCCGAAAGGACCACGACCGTGGCCGTCCTCCTCAACCGTCTTGGCCGCTGGTGCGCACGTCACCGGTGGGGCGTCGTCGCCGCCTGGGTCGCCATCCTGGCGATCGTCGCCACCGGAGCCCTGGCGCTGATGAAGCCCCTGACCAACGACATCTCCATCCCGGGCAGCCGGTTCGAGACCGTGCTCGACACGCTGCGCGAGGAGATCCCCGAGGCCTCCGGCACGACCGGCACCGTCGTCTTCACCACCGACGAGCCGTTCACCGACGAGCAGCGCGCGTCCGTCGCCGACGTGGTCGAGCAGTGGAACGCCATGCCCGACGTCGAGGCGGTCGACCCCTTCGAGAGCCAGGCCCAGCTGGACGCCACGGCCGAGGACCTGGCCGAGGGTCGCACCCAGCTCGAGGAGGGTCGCGCCGAGCTCGAGCAGGGCGAGGCCGACCTCGCGGACGCCCGCGAGCAGGTCGAGACCGGTCGCGAGGAGCTGGAGACCGGCACGGCCCAGCTCGAGGACAGCCGCACCGAGCTAGAGGCCGGCCGGGCGGAGCTGGAGTCCGGGCAGGCCGAGCTCGACGCCCAGGCCCAGCAGCTGGACGCTGCCCAGGCCGAGCTCGACGCCCGCAGCGCCGAGCTGGAGGCCGGCGTGGCCGCCGGGGTCGTCCCCCCGGCGCAGGCGGAGGCCGCGCGCGCCGAGATCGCCGCCGGCCAGGCACAGATCGACGACGGCCGCCAGCAGCTGGTCGCGGGTCAGCAGCAGCTCGACGCCGGGCTGGCCGAGCTGGAGGCAGGGGAGGCCCAGCTGGCCGCCGGCGAGGCCGAGCTGGAGGCCGCTCGGGAGCAGCTGGCCGAGGCCGAGCAGCAGATCGTCGACGGCGAGGCGGAGCTCGAGGAGGGCCGGGCCGAGCTGGCCGACGCCCAGGCCCAGCTCGAGGCCGGCGAGCGCATGGCCGCCCTCACGGACGGGCTGCGCGTCGTCAACGAGGAGGGCACCGTGGCGATGACCCAGGTGTCCGTGACCGGCAGCAACGCCCAGGCCATCACCCCCGAGGTCGCCGACGAGATCCAGCGCATCGGCGACGCGATCGAGGACGGCAGCGGGGTGGAGGTGGACTTCTCCGCCGAGTTCGCGCTGGACCTCAACAGCATCTTCGGGCCAGGCGAGGTCGTCGGCCTGGCCGTCGCCGGCCTGGTGCTCATCGTCATGCTCGGCAGCCTGGTCGCGGCCGGCCTGCCCATCCTCATGGCGCTCGTGGGCGTGGGTGTCGGTGTCGCCGGGTCGCTGGCCCTCTCCCCCGTCATCGAGATGCAGTCGATCACCCCGGTCCTGGCGCTCATGCTGGGTCTGGCCGTCGGCATCGACTACTCCCTCTTCCTCATCAACCGGCACCGCCAGCAGCTGCGGCACGGCATGCCGGTCCAGGAGTCCATCGCCCTGGCGGTGGGCACCTCCGGCAACGCAGTGACCTTCGCCGGCCTGACGGTCATCATCGCGCTGTCGGCCCTGGTGCTGACCGGTATGCCGTTCCTGGGCACCATGGGGCTGGTCGCCGCCGCGACGGTGGCCCTGGCCGTCCTGGTCGCCATCACCCTGACCCCGGCGCTGCTGTCCGTCATGGGCCTGCGGGTGCTGCCGAGGAAGGAGCGCGCCGCGATCGCCGCCGGCGACCACCACCTCGCCGACGCCGACGACGCCCGGGAGGCCGACACCACCCGCGGCTGGGCCGCGGTCGTCCAGCGCCGACCCTGGCTGGCCATCCTGGGCGTCGTCGCGATCGTGGCGGCCCTGGGCTACCCCACCGGCCAGCTGCGGCTCGGCCTGCCGGACAGCAGCTCCGAGCCGCTGGGCTCCACCGCCTACACCACCTACGACACCGTCCGCAGCGAGTTCGGCGCCGGCGCGACCGGCCCCATCCTGGCCGTCGCCGAGCTGGACGACCCCGTCGCGGACGGCGAGGTCGCGCTGATGAACGCCCAGGCCGACATCGCCGAGGACCTGGCCGCCGTCGAGGGTGTCGAGCGGGTGCTGCCCGCGGGCGTCAACGAGGACCGCGACGTCCTGGCCTTCCAGCTGCAGCCGGCCGGCGGACCCACCGAGGAGTCCACGGTGGCCCTGGTCGACCGGCTCGACGCCGACCTGGCCGCCCTCGGCCAGGAGCACGGCGCCAGCATGGACATCACCGGCCAGACGGTGGCGAACATCGACATCTCGGAGCAGCTCGCCGATGCCCTGCCGGTGTACCTGCTCGTCGTCGTGGGGCTGTCCCTGCTGCTCATGATGCTGGTGTTCCGGTCCATCTGGGTGCCCCTGCTGGCCACCGCCGGCTTCCTGCTGTCGATCGTGGCCGCCTTCGGCGCGGTCGTGGCGGTCTACCAGCTGGGCCACCTGGGCGCAGTCTTCGGGGTCCACGAGCCGGGGCCGGTGCTGTCCTTCCTGCCGATCCTGCTCATCGGCATCCTCTTCGGGCTCGCGATGGACTACCAGGTCTTCCTGGTCTCGGCCATGCGCGAGGAACACGTGCACGGGCGGGACGCGCGGACGGCCGTCGTGACCGGGTTCAACCACAGCGCCCGGGTCGTCACGGCGGCGGCGATCATCATGATCTCGGTCTTCGCCGGCTTCGTGTGGGCGCACCTGACGATGGTCCGGCCGATCGGGCTGGGCCTGGCGCTCGGCGTGCTCGTCGACGCCTTCCTGGTGCGGATGACGCTCACCCCGGCGGTGCTCTCGCTGCTCGGTGAGCGTGCCTGGTGGTTCCCGCGGTGGCTGGACCGGATCCTGCCGGACGTCGACGTGGAGGGCGCCCAGCTGGAGCGGTCGCTGGGGACGTCGGCCGGGGGGTCGGTGGCGCCGACCCAGGAGCCGGGGGCCCCGGGTCAGGAGCCGGTGAGCTCGCCCAGCCGCTGACCCGCGGCCCGGGACAGCGCCCGGGCGCCGGCCCGCGCCGCCCCGTCGCCCTCGGTGACCTGGACGGCCAGCCGGCGCCCGTCCGCGCGCCAGACGACCAGGCCGGGGCCGCCGTCGACGACGTAGGAGGTGCGGTCGGGCAGCGGCCGCAGCCCGATCCCGCCCCAGGCCATGGGGTCCAGGTCCTGCACCTCGACGCCCAGGACGTCCTCGGCGGGCACCCGGAGGAGCCGCACCGGGAGCACGCGCGAGCCGATCAGCAGACCGTCGGCGTCGACGACCACGCGCACGCGCGACCAGGCCAGCGCCAGGCCCCCTGCCACGAGACCGAACACCAGCACCCCCAGCGCCAGCACCACGCCCTCCCCCATGAGCAGGACCACGGCCGCGGTCACGACGAAGACCCCCAGCAGCCCCAGGCCCTGCGCACGCAGCGTCCCGGACGAGACGTCGGTGGCCCACTCCTCCACCGGCGCCACCGCCCGCCCCCGCACGGCCTGCACCCGGGCCCGCTCCGGCACGCGTTCCAGCAGCTGGGCCCGGGGCCGGGACCGCCGGCCGTGCAGCCGGTGGCCCGCCCAGCCGGCCAGGAGGGCGACCACCCCCACGGCGGTCCACCGCAGCCCCGGCGCGGCGGCGCCGACCAGCGCGACGGCATACCCGCCCCAGCCCACGGCGGCGGACGCGGCCAGCCCCCACCGGCCCCACGCCGCGGGGACCACCCGGCTCAGCAGCGCCACCCCGGCGGCCGCCAGGGCCGCCAGCACCGTCGCGGTCAGCGCGGTCTGCAGGAGGGGACCGTCGACCCCGGACCCGGGACGCGCGGCGCGGGGCAGGGTCAGCAGGAGCAGGGCCAGCGGCAGCATGGCCCACAGGCCGGCCAGGACGCGGCGCACGCGGGTTCCTCTCGGGAGCGGTCAGGACCGCTCCAGGGTATGCCGGGCCTCCTGCACTAGGTTGGGGGCGTCATGACGACCCCCGCCAGCTCCCAGCCCGAGGACACCCTCGGCCACGTCGTCCACACCGCCCAGCAGATCGCGGCCACCGACGTCGAGGACGTGCGGCACGCGATGCGCACCGCCCTGGCGGGTGCCCGGCACCTGACCGGGGCGCGGGCGGCCGTGCTGACCGTCGAGGACGAGGAGCACCCCGGCTGGGTCGCCCACGTCCTGACCGACGGGGTGGCCCCGGACGACCCGGTCGTGGAGGCCCTCACCTCCTCCACGGTGCACGACGGCCCGGAGGCGGTGCTGGGCACGCCCGTCGTCGTCGGGGGCCAACGGTTCGGGACCCTGCACGTCGTGGGGGCGACCCGCCCCGACGACGCGGCCGTGCCCAGCTGCCTGCGGCTGGTGGCCACCGTCCTGGGGCTGCGGCTGGGCAAGGAGCGCCAGCGCCGGGTCGCCGGGCTGTACGAGGGCGTGGCCGCCTCCCTGTGGGCCATCGACCGCACCATCGTGGAGTCGGTGGACCTCGAGGTCGCCCTGCCGCTGCTGACCGACCGTGCCCGCGAGCTCACCGGGGCCCGCGCCGTGGCCCTGGTCGGCACCCGGCCCGACGGCGAGCTGCGGGTGCTGGCGGCCTCCGGTCCGGAGGCGGGGGCCGCGCTGGCCGAGCTGGGGCCCGACCTGCGCGAGGTCATGGCCGACGGGTCGCCGCACCACTGGACGACCACGCGCGACCCGGTGTCGATGGCGGCCACCGCCACGCCGCGGACGGGGGACGCGGCCGCCGACCCCGAGGCGCGCAGCAGCACCAGCCTGGTGCCGCTGGACACCCGGGCGGGACTGCCGACGGTCCTCGTGGTCCACCGGTGGTCGCCGTCGCCCGGCGTCTCCGCCCGGCAGGTGCGGGACGTCATCAGCGCCCTGGCCCTGCACGCCACGCTGGTCCTGGACCGGGAGCACGGGGAGCGCGACCACGACCTGGTCACCCTCCTGCAGGACCGCGACCGGATCGCCCGCGACCTGCACGACCTGGTCATCCAGCGTCTCTTCGCGGTGGGCCTGACCCTGCAGGGCGCGGCGCGGCACAGCGAGGACGGCGAGCTCGTCGAACGGCTCGGCGGGGCCGTCGCCGAGCTGGACCAGACGATCCGCGACATCCGGGCCACGATCTTCGAGCTGCGCCACCACCCGGGGGCGGGCAGCTTCCGGGCGGACCTGCGTCAGCTGGTGGAGTCCTACGCCTCCACGCTGGGCTTCGCACCGGTGGTCCACCTGCGGGGACCGCTGGACTCGGTGGCCGACGAGGAGGTGCACACCCAGGTGCTGATGGTCGTGCGGGAGGCGCTGTCCAACGTGGCCCGGCACGCCCGGGCCACCTCGGTGGTGGTCACCGCGGAGGTGGTCGACGACCCGTCGGCCCTGCGCCTGGTCGTGCGGGACGACGGCGTCGGCATCGGGCCGGAGGTGGCCGAGTCCGGGCTGGGCAACGTGCGCGCCCGGGCCACGGACCGCGGGGGCACCGTGGAGCTGCGTCGGGTCCGCCCCCACGGCACCGAGCTCATCTGGTCGGTGCCGCTGTAGGACCGCCGCCGGGGAGGACCGGAGGATGCTGCCTCAGAGGACCATGACGGGGCAGGTCGCGTCCTCGACCACGGCGCACGCACGCGGACCGCGGGGAAGGACCAGGATCTCGGCCCGCCCGGCCAGGTCCAGAAGGGTGGAGACGGGGTGGCGGTCGGTCACGAGCGGGCGCAGCTCCACGGTCGGGTAGGCCGTGCGCCAGCGCCCCAGCAGGCCGTCCAGCTGCTCGGCGGCGCGGTCGGCGTAGTCGTCCCACACCTGCGCGATGGACCGGCCCTCGGCCGCGACCGTGGACGGCACGCGCCAGTGCAGGACGGCCAGGAGGGGACGCCCGGTGCGGTGCGCCCGGGACAGCGCCACCCCGAGCACCTCCTCGGGCTGCGTGGCACGGTGCGCGGTCAGCGGCTCCGCCGGGCGTCCGGCGGCCCAGCCCGCGTCGGACGAGACGTCGACCACCACCGGGGAGTCGGCGGACGGGGGCGCCCAGGCGTCCGGCCCCTGACCCGCCGGGACGACGACCGTCACGGGGCCGTCGTCGTGGACGAGCCGGCGGGCGGTGGACCCCAGGCTCAGCCCGGCGAACCCGCCGGCGCCGCGCCGACCGACGACCAGCAGGCCCGGACCGACGTCGGCGGGTGCTCCACCCTGCTCCTGCCGTTCCCCCCCGGCCCGGCGGCTGCGCTCGAGCGCGGCCCGCAGCGCCGGGGCGGCGGCCCCCTCCCCCCCGTGGGTGGCCGGGACCGGTCGCCCCCCGGACGCGGACGCCTCCGCGGTCGCCCAGGCGA